>NZ_JBUEFZ010000031.1:0-78186 GCF_054963715.1 Streptomyces sp. STAM6
TAGCCACCGATGCCGGCTCCTTGCCTGAACGGGATTGCGTCACCCAGCAGTTGCCCCCCGTCGATCACCACGGTCTCGCCGGTGATCCAGCTCGCGGCGTCCGAGACGAGGAAGGCGACCGCGGAGGCGATGTCGGCAGGCTCCCCGATGCGGCCCAGCGCCACCGCGGCGGACACCGCCTGCTCGTGCTCCTTCCAGAGAGCCTCGGCCAGCTTCGTGCGCACCACACCCGGTGCCACCGCGTTGACGCGGACCTTCGGCGAGAGCTCCAGGGCCAGTTGCCTGGTGAGATGGATCAATGCGGCCTTCGACGCGTTGTACAACCCGATGTTCGCCTCGGAGGCCATGCCTCCCACCGACGCGGTGTTGACGACCGCACCGCCGTGCTCCCCCATCCAGGCGCGGGTGGCCAGCCCCGTCCACAGGACGGGCGCCCACAGGTTCACGTCGAAGGTCTTCGCGAACCGACCGTGGTCCTGGTCGATGACCGGCCCGAAGGCCGGGTTGGTGCCCGCGTTGTTGACGAGGATGTCCAGGCTGCCGAAGCGCTCCAGCGTCAGATCCACACAGCGCTGGGCCGCCTCTTCGTCGACCGCGTGCGCACCGACGCCGAACGCTGTGCCCTTGACCTGGGCCGCGGCGGCGTCGGCCGCCTCCTGGGACCGCGACGTGAGGACGACGTTCGCGCCGGCCACGGCGAGGGCCTGGGCGATCGCCAGCCCGATACCGCGCGAGGCCCCGGTGACGACGGCGGTGCGACCGGTGAGATCGAGTCCCGCCATCTCAGCTCACCGCCGTCGTCGCCGCGTCGCGGTACTGCCGCAGTTCCTGCTTGGCGATGGCCCGCTTGTGGACCTCGTCGGGGCCGTCCGCCAGCCGCAACGTCCGCAGAGCCGCGTACATCATCGCCAAGGGGAAGTCATCGGTCACGCCCGCTCCCCCGTGGACCTGGATCGCGCGGTCGACGATCTTCAGCGCGATGTTGGGGGCGGCCACCTTGATGGCCGCGATCTCGGTGCGCGCTTGCTTGTTCCCGACCGTGTCCATGAGGTACGCGGCTTTGAGGGTGAGCAGGCGGATCATCTCTATGTCGATCCGCGCCTCCGCGATCCAGTCCTGGATGTTGGACCGTTCGGCAACCGGACTGCCGAAGGTCACCCGCGACTGCGCGCGCCGGCACATCAGCTCCAGCGCACGCTCGGCCGCGCCGATGGCCCTCATGCAGTGGTGGATACGACCGGGCCCGAGCCGGGCCTGGCTGATCGCGAAACCCTCGCCCTCGCCCTTGAGCAGGTCCTTGGCCGGCACCCGGACGTTCTCGAAGATGATCTCCGCGTGGCCCTCGCGATCCGCGTACCCGAACACCGGGAGGTTGCGGACCACGGTGACCCCGGGGGCGTCGATCGGGACGACCATCATCGACTGCTGGCGATGTGGGGCCGCCGTGGGGTCGGTCTTGCCCATCACGATGAGCACCTTGCAGTTCTTGTGCATCGCGTTGGAGGCGAACCACTTGCGGCCGTTGAGCACGTACGCGTCGCCGTCGCGCTCCATCCGCAGCTCGATGTTGGTGGCGTCGGAGCTGGCGACACGCGGCTCGGTCATCGCGAAGGCCGAGGCCATCGTTCCGTCGAGGAGGGGCTTGAGGTACTTCTCCTTGTGCTCGTCGCTGCCGAACAGCGTGAGCACTTCCATGTTGCCGGTGTCGGGCGCGTTGCAGTTGCACGCCTCGGATGCGATGTGGCTGCGGCCCATGATCTCCGCCAGCGGCGCGTACTCGAGATTCGTCAGGCCCGGGCCCCACTCCGGGTGCGGGTGGAACAGGTTCCACAGTCCACGCCTGCGCGCCTCCGCCTTGAGTTCCTCGAGAACCGGCGGGTGGAAGTGCGGGTCACCCGACGCGTGCATCTGCTCGTGGTACAGCGCCTCGGCGGGGTAGACGTGCGCATCCATGAACTCGAGCAGATCCGCACGGTATTTCTCGGCGCGGTCCGACATCTCAAACAGGGACATCCGAACTCCTGACGGGTAGAGAGGGAAAGGCGGGCGGGCGCTTGTCCAGGTGGCTGGCCACGCCTTCGACGACGTCCGACCCGCGGAAGGCCTGGAGCATGAGGTCTTCCGCCCGGGTCACGGAATCGGCGTAGGTGCCGTCCGCGTCGTTGTTCAGTTGGCTCTTGATGGTGGCCATGGATGCCGGGGAGCAGCGCCTGGCCAGATCGGCGGCGTAGTCGACAGCGGCATCCACCACACTGCCGGTGGGGACCAGGTGGTCGAGGAGTCCGACACGGAATGCCTCTTCGGCGTCCACCATGCGGCTCGACAGCAACAGGTCCGCTGCCCGGCTGTGCCCCACCAGCCGGGGCAACAGCCAGGAGATCCCGTACTCGGCGATCAGCCCGCGTTGCGCGAATGCCGTGGTGAACCGGGCCGAGGGCGAGCCGAGGCGAACGTCGCAGTAGAGCGCCTCGACCATGCCCAGGCCGGCGGCCACCCCGTTGATCGCTCCGATCAGGGGTTTGCGCAGGGTTCGCGGAACGTCCCGCGGACGGCGCAGGGCTCGGTCCGCGTCGGCGACCTCGCCGACCGCCCGCAGCCGTTGCAGGTCGGCTCCGGCGCAGAACCCGCGTCCCGCGCCGGTGACGACGACGGCGCGTACGTCCGGGTCGCCCTCGGCGGCGTCGAGCAGTGCGACGTAGCGGTCCTCGAGTTCGTCCGTCCAGGCGTTCAGCTTGGCGGGCCGGTTGAACGTGAGCACCAGCACCGGCCCCCGGTGTTCGGCGAGGACGAGCTCGCCCGGCGCGCCGGTCATGCCTGAGCCGTCAGGGAACCCTGGTACCGGCGCATTCCGCGCAGCCACCGGTCGTAGTCCGAGCCCTTGTGCCGGTACATCTCAAGAACGTCTTCGTGGGGCAGGACAAGGAAGCGCTCGTCCTCGATCGCGGTCAGGACGACGTCGGCGACTTCGGCCGGCTCCAGGACGTCACCGGCGGAGGTGACGGCCCGCGTCGCCGCTCTTCCCAGCGCGTCCCCGGAGTTTTCCCCGGAGAACAGCAGCTTGGTGTTCACCCCCATAGGGCACAGGCAGCTGACGCGCACCCCGCGATCGCCGTAGGTGACACTCAGCCATTCGGCGAAGGCGACGGCCGCGTGCTTGGTGACGGCGTACGTGGCGGAGCCGATCTGGGTGAGGAGTCCGGCCGCGGAGGCCGTGCTGACGAAGTAGCCCTCACCGCGCTCGAGCCAGCGCGGTACCAGCAGCCTTGCCGCACGGATGTGGGCTCGCAGATTGACGTCGATCGAGCGGTCCCAGTCCTGCTCGCTCGCGTCGAGGCCGGGCGCCCCGACGATGCCCGCGTTCGCGAAGTAGAGATCGACCGGTCCGAAGGTGCTTTCCGCCAGGTCGACCAGTTGCTGGATCTGCTCGGTGTCCGACACGTCCGCGCCGGCGCTGACGGTGCTCCCCGGATGGTCGGCGTTGACTCTCTCCGACGCCGCCCGGGCGCTGTCCGCGTCGAGGTCCGCGACGACGACCCGGGCGCCCTCTTGCGCGAGCCGTGCGACCAGCGCGCTGCCGATGCCTGCGCCGCCCCCGGTGACGACGGCAACTCTTTGTGCAACGTTCACAGCGAACCCTCTCGGTGGTGGCGGGTGGGCGAGGCGGGGGCGTGGCCCCGAGATCGCGGAACCGTGTTCTGGCGATCTGTATAGTTGAATCCGACGTCAACTTCAATAGGTGGGTGTGTGGCACCCCGCCGAGGAACGGCCTCCGACCGGCCCTGCAAAGGAGGTGGGAAAAAGAAGAGCACCCGGCGGCACCGGGTGCTGTGGAGTGGGCGGTCCGGCCGCTGGGTCAGCGGGGGCCGGGGAAGCGGAGGGCGTTCGCCCAGAGCCGGGTGACCGTGGACACGAGCTCCTCGAAGTCCACCGGTACCTCGTCGTCTTGCCGTTCACCGAGCACGAAGGCGTTGTAGGCCATGACGCTGACCATGCCCGACAGCGCACGGGAAGCCATCATCGGATCGACCTCGCGGTCTGCGACCCCGCGCGCCTGCAGATCGGCGATGCCGCGGGCATTGCGGCGGATGAACGCGTCGGCGCGCCGGCGCCGGAACTCACGGAATTCCGGCTCCACTTGGGCGACCTGTTCGAGCAGTCCCATCAGCTTGGCGTTGCGTTTGTACGCCTCGAGATACGCGCGATTGCTCGCCTCGAGTACCGCATAGGGATCATCGGTGCCCTGCACCCGGCCCATGCCGGGATGCATCATGTCCTCCTGCGCCTCCAGGAGGACGGCGGCAAGCACCTCTTCCTTGTTGGCGAAGTAGGTGTAGAAGGATCCCGCCGCGCACTGAGCCTCTTTGGTGATGTCGGTCAGGCGGGTGTCGAGGTAGCCGTCCCGTTCGAACACCTTACGCGCGGCCTTCACCAGAGCGGCCCGGGTCCGAGCTCCGCGCTTCGTCGCGGGCGGCTCGCGAAGGTGCGAGAGGGGCGCCATGGGCGGTGCGTGCTCGCCGTCGATCTCCTCGGGCGCAGTTGTCTCCATCCTCGGGACCTTACTTGAATCCGACACCACAATCACAAACCGGTCCACGCGTGGGGCACGGACTCACTGGTGGCGGGCGGCAACGTCGGCGGGCGCCGTGCCGTCGGTCGCCCGTACGGTCGATGGCCCGCTTGAGGATCTTCCCGGTCGGCCCCTTGGGCAGCGCGTCGACGAACCGGACGATGCGCGGGGTTCTCGGCTCGCCGAGAACGTACTCGACTCGGCCCGGGTGGACATCGTGTTGACCGGCACCACGACACAGCCCGCGGCCTGGATCCCGAGGTAGGCCTCCAGGCCCGGCATCGGCACCAAGTCCGCCGGCGGTATGACCGGATGACCGGATAACCGACCTCACCGCGCCCGGTCGCTGGATCGTCGGGTGGTGAGCCCGAAGCGTTCGGCGAGTTGGCGGCGGGTGTCGGCGGCGCTGGTATGCAGTACGCCCCCGATTCCGATCCGTGCCGCTCCATCGAGGTTCTGCCGCAGATCGTCGATCATGACGGCTTCCTCGGGGGCGATACCGAGGCGTTCGCATGCGATCGCGTAGATCCGCCGGGAGGGCTTGCGGATCCCGACCTCACCGGAGATGACGACCACATCGGCGACAGCGGCGAGGTCGACGCCGTCATAGGTTCCGGTACCGAACGAATTGGACACCAGCGCCACGGGACGGCCGGCGGCTCGGAGATCACCGAGCAGCGCGAGCATCTCCTGGTCGATCGACATTCCGGCCTGCATCCGGGCCGTGAGCCCCTCGGCCGCCACGTCGGCACCATGGGCACGGAGCCGTTCGGCGAAGCCCCGCTCGAAGGCCTCGGCGTCGATACGGCCGCACTCGTGGTCGGCCAGGAGAGTGCGTGATACCTCGTCCCGGCCGAGGAGGTCCAGCGGCAGGCGCGGGTCGCCGCCGAGCGAGGCGCCGAAGTCGGTGAATGCCCGCAACACACTGGAGGTGATGACCCCGCCGAAGTCCACGAGGACCGCGGTTCGCGCCTTGTCCGTCACGCTCGGCACCTCAGGCGACCTCGAACAGTCCGGCCGCGCCCATTCCGCCGCCGACGCACATCGAGATCACGACATACCGCACGCCCCGGCGCTTGCCCTCGACAAGGGCATGCCCCACCAGCCGGGCACCGGTCATTCCGTACGGATGGCCGACCGAGATGGCGCCGCCGTTGACGTTGAACCGCTCCGGGTCGATACGCAGTTCGTCCCGGCAGTACAGCGCCTGGGAGGCGAACGCCTCGTTGAGTTCCCACAGGCCGATGTCGTCGAGGGTGAGGTTGTGCTGCTTCAGCAGCTTCGGAATGGCGAACACCGGGCCGATGCCCATCTCGTCCGGCCCGCAGCCGGCGACGGCCATCCCCCGGTAGACGCCCAGCGGTTCCAGTCCGCGGCGCTCGGCCTCCTTCGACTCCATCAGCACCGACGCCGAGGCCCCGTCCGACAACTGCGAGGAGTTGCCGGCCGTGACACTGGAATGCGCAGTCACCTGACCGTGCGGCAGCACCGGAGCCAATCCGGCCAGGCCTTCGAGCGTCGTCGACGCGCGGTTGCCCTCGTCCCGGGTCAGGGTCACGGCCTCGTCCCGTACCTCTCCGGACTGCTTGTCCAGGACCTTCTTGACGCTGTCGAGCGCGACGATCTCCTGGTCGAACCGGCCGGCCTGCTGCGCGGCCGCGGTGCGCTGCTGTGACAGCAGCGCGAACTCGTCCTGGCGTTCCCGGCTCACACCGTAGCGTTCGGCGACGATCTCCGCCGTGTGCAGCATGGGCATGTAGAGGCCCGGCGCATGCTCGACCAGCCAGGGATCCGTCATGCGATGGGTGTTCATGTGGTCGTTCTGCACCAGCGAGATCGATTCGACACCACCGCCGACGGCGACCTGCATGCCGTCCGCGACGATCTGCTTGGCGGCCGTCGCAATGGCCATCAGACCCGATGAGCACTGCCGGTCGATCGTCATCCCCGACACGATGTCCGGAAGTCCGGCACGCAGAGCGGCCTGACGGGCGACATTGAAACCCGAGGACCCCTGCTGCACGGCGCAGCCGAAGATCACGTCCTCGATCTCGCCCCCCTCGAGCCCGGCGCGCCGCACCGCGTGCGAGAGAGCATGGGCGGCGAGTTCCTGCGCCTGGGTGTCGTTGAACGCGCCGCGGTAGGCCTTCCCGATCGGCGTCCGCGCCGTCGAAACGATGACTGCTTCCCTCATGTCGCCTCGCTGCTTCCTGTGGTCCGGTAGGTCCGGGGCTTCAGGGCCTGTACCGATGACCTCTCTTGGTCGCAGCGGTGACAGGGGTCAGCCTCGCGACCGGTATATTTGAATTCGGCGTCAAGTTCAACCGACGGCAGGTCTTGACAGCCCGCCCCCTCCCCTGGAAGGTACCGACCAGTCGGTACAAGAAGGTGAGTCGTGACTCGGCTGAGCATCTCCACCGCTGCGGGTGTGTTCGACGCGATCGCGGCGGGTCCGCCCGAGGGCCGCCCGGTGCTGCTGCTGCACGGCTTCCCGCAGACGGGGCTGGTGTGGCAACGGCAGATCGAGGCGTTGGCCGCGGACGGCCACAGGGTGGTGGCACCCGACCAGCGGGGGTACTCCCCCGGCGCCCGCCCCCCACGGCCCGGGGACTATCGCATCAGCCATCTCGTCGACGACGTGGTGGCGATCGGCAAGGAACTGGGCTGGGCGGCGTTCGACCTCGTCGGTCATGACTGGGGAGGCGCGGTGGCCTGGTGGACCGCGCACGCCCACCCCGGCCTCGTGCGTACCCTGACGGTTGTCTCGACCCCGCACCCCGGAGCTCTGGCCACCGCCCTGCGCACCGACCAGGATCAACGCAAACGCTCCCACTACATGATCGACTGGCGCGAAACACCCGCTACCGAAGAACGCATGCTCGCCCGCGATGCCCAAGAGCTTCGCGATGTCTACGCCGGCAGGGTCCCGCAGGACAGTGCGGACGCCTACGTACGCCACCTGTCCCGGCCGGGCGCCCTCACCGCGGCACTGAACTGGTACCGGGCCGGACGCCCCGACGGCGCGATCGGGGTCATCGACGTGCCCACGCTGTACGTCTGGAGCACGGAGGACAGCGCGTTCGGCAGGGCAGCCGCGCAGGAGACCGAGCGATGGGTCAGCGGGCCGTACCGGTTCGAGACGCTCCGGGGCGTCAGCCACTGGATCCCCGAGGAGGCGCCCGAAACCCTGAGCAGCCTGCTGCTCGAACACCTGCGAGCGCACGGCGAGTACTGAACCCGCAGCGCACGTCCCGTTCGTCGACTCTCCGAAGAGGTGACCCGATGCAGACTGCACGCGCGGCCTGGCGCCGTCTCGAGCCCGTCCACGCCATGATCTACTTCGTGCCCGAGGCAAGGCGGCGGTACGCGGACCTCGGCCTGAGCCGTCGCGCCGGGTACTTCACCTCTCGGAGCGCCGCGTTCGGCCGGGCGTCCGCCGAACTGGTCATCTCGACCTTCTACAACTTCAACCCGGAGGTCGTACGGCAAGCGGTCGACGGGGCGTGGGACGCGACGACGCCGCAGCAGGTGTTGGACGCGCGGTACGCCGCGGCGGGCGAAGCCCTGCGGCGGGCGAGAATCCACGAGTTGCCCCACTTTGACGAGGTGCGGGCCCTGACCCACCGGGCCGCCGAGGCGGCCTGCGAACACGCGCAGGGCCGCCCGCTGTTCGCCGCCCATGCCGCGCTGCCTTGGCCGGAGGAGCCGGTACTGCACCTGTGGCATGCACAGACACTGCTCCGTGAGTTCCGTGGCGACGGCCATGTCGCGTGCCTGTTGAGCGAAGGCGTCGGGGGCTTGGAAGCCCTGGTTCTGCACGCCGCGACCGGTGAGGTTCCCGTCGACTTCCTCAAGGCGAGCCGCGCTTGGCCCGAGGAGGAGTGGACCGGCACCCAGGAGCGCCTGCGCGAGCGAGGTCTCCTCGACGGCGACTCCCTCAGCCCGGAAGGCGTACTCCTGCGCCGGCACATCGAGGACCGCACCGACCGCCTGGCCCTGCCCGCCTACGCGGCCCTGGGTGACGCCGACTGTGAACGTCTCGCCGAACTCGCGAGCCCCTTCGGCCGCGCCGTCCTGGAAGCCGGCCTTCTCAGTCTCGGCCGAACGGGTCCTCATCCCTTCGCCGCGCGGCCGTCGTCAGCCACCTCGCCTTCGACGGCAGCCTGATCCGGACCGGCATTGGCTCTTATCGCCCGGCCCTGACGGCGCGCCGCCGGGTTGAGCCTCCGAGGTTCACTGCTGGGGGAGGCCAGACCCGCTCGGCACCGGCCGTTCTCTGTCCGAGCGTGAGCATCGCCTCGGTGACCGCCGCATCGGGGATCGCGGTGGCTGCCTCATCGAGGACGAGCAGCCGTGCCCCGGGGATCTCGCGCGCGATCGCCTCGCCGTTGCCGACGGGGAAGAACCGGTCGCGGCGGCCGTGGACGACGAGCGTGGGGACGTCGATCTCGGGCAGGCGCTCGCGCCAGCGGGGTGTGCAGTCGAGCCTGGAAAACACCATGCCCATCTGGTTGGCCATCTGGACCGGGGGCGCGGTGCCGGGCGTGCGGTCCCAGATGCGCGCGGCGATTGCGCGCGCGGCGACGGGGTCGTCGCCGAGGATCTCCGCGCCGGCGGCGGCGAACGCCGCAACCGCCTCGCGGTCGGTCCAGTCGGGCATCGGACGCGTGAACAGCCGGCTCATCGTCGCCCGGTCGTGGTCGGGGAGGTCGTCGTCGGGCGGGCCAGGGGCGACCGCGCGGGTACCGACCAGGGTGAGCGCCGAGAACGCGTCCGGATGGTCGAGCACGGCCACCTGGGCGACCATCCCGCCGACGCCGATCCCCGCGAGGTGCGCAGGCCCCCCGCCGAGCGCGTCGACGAGGGCCGCCGCGTCGGCGGCGAGGTCGCGCAGGGTGTAGGCGGGCGCCTCCGGATCCGTCGTGGTCGACTCCCCGCTGTCGCGCAGGTCGTAGCGCACCACACGGCGCCCGCCGGCGGCGAGGCCCTCGCAGAGCGCGTCGGGCCAGGAGAGCATGGTCGTCCCGCCCGCGAGCAGGACGAGTGGCGCGTCGTCGTCACCGAACGACTCGATGCCCAGGGCGATCTCATGGGCGTTGGCGGTGGTCATCGGATCACCCCAAGGACGTCGTAGGTCAGGTGCGTCGCGGTCGATGTCGGGATCACGCTCCGCTGCACCAGCGTGCGCGGCGCTGTGCGGGTGAACAGTGGTGTCCCGGCGCCCAGCACGACGGGCGCGAGGTGCAGGGTCAGCGCGTCGACCAGCCCGGCCTCCAGTGCCGAGCGGATCGTGGCGGCGCCCCCCATGAGGACGACGTCGATGTCCTTGCCGCTGTCCGACGACGCCGTCTCGGCGCGTGCGCGCGCGGCGGTGACGGCGTCGGGCAGACCGGTGGTGACGAACGTCCAGTCGAGGTTGGTTGTCCGCACCGACTCCGGCGGCGAGCTGGTCACGACGACGAACGCGGGGTTGCCGACCTCGCCGGCGCCGTAGCCGACGTTGTCGTCCCAGCCGTTCGGCCCGTCGACCACGTCGAAGAGGTGCCGGCCGAGGACGACGGCGCCCGAGCGGGCGGTCCCCTCGCGCAGGACCCGGAGGTCGTCGGGGTCGTCGGAAAACGCCCACGTGTGCAGCGCCTCGCCGCCGGTGCCCAGACCGTTGTCCGGGCCGGGGTCGGGCCCGGTGACGAAGCCGTCGAGAGAGACCGAGATGTCAGCGATGATTCGAGTCATGTCAGGGCAGACCCGATCCGCCGCCCAGACTCATCGCTCAGGCATGAAACGTGTGGCAGGTGCGACCTCGAAGGCACGGCGCCGCGCGAGGCGCCACGCCGGCCGTACAGAGGACGATCACCCCCGAGCACCCAGGGCATACGCGCAGGTCAAGGGGTTTGGTCTCCTGGGTGCGTGCACGGGCCGGCTGAAGAGTTGAGCCGCGCGTCCGTGAGGGCGCTGGAGCCTGCTGGTCCTGGCAGCCGGCTTGTCGGAGAAGTACAGGTCAGGCGACGGTTTGGAGGTCACGGGCCGGTGCGGCTGGAGGCCGAAGGCTCGCCAGATCCGTGCCACCGACGACTGCGACGGCCCCTTCTCCTTCGTCATCGACCGAGTCGACCAGTGTGTTGTGCTCTTCGGTGTGGACTGGTCGTCGTAAGTGCCCGTTTTCCTCCGGGAGACCGCTGGCGGCCGGTCGCTGCAGGGGCGGACGCCTGTGCGAAGATCACGGCGTGAACGACCTACGCTTCCGTCTCGCTGAGGACGCCGACCTTGCCGCTGTCGTGGCCCTGCGCGATGACGCTGCCCGCTGGATGCTCGCCCAGGGCGTCACTGGTCAGTGGCGGCCCGGTGAGCTGGGCGGGGACCACTTCCGCCGGATCATGGAGAACGGGGAGGTATGGCTCGCGGAGGCTGCCGATCGTGTGGTCGGGGCCTGGGAGCTCTGGTGGGAGGACGAGGACGCCTGGGGGCTACAGCCGCCGACGGCCGGCTATGTGCACCGGCTGATGGTGGACCACAGCAGGGTCCCGCCCGGGACGGGGCGGCGGCTTCTGCGAGTCGCGGAGCGGCGCGTGGCCGGGACGGGCCGACCGTTGGTACGTCTGGACTGCCTGGCCGGCAACGCCCGCCTGAATGCGTACTACCTCAACGCCGGCTATCAGGTTGTCGGACGCAAGGAGGGCAAGCCGCAGCCGGGCGGTACATCCAAGTCGTTCACACTCTTCGAAAAGTCCATACGGAACGCAGGGGAATAGGAGTCGCCTGCCCTCGTCGTGGTCGGCGTCGTCCAGCAGTCCTTGGTCCTCGTGACGGTCCTGAGGGTCGGCGCCGTCGGCTGCGAGGCCGACGATCCGGCCGGGCTGTAGGGCCGAGAACAGCCTGGTGGCAGGTCGAACGACGGCGCGGAGTGAAGTCCGCGGCTGGCTGGCGGTGAAGGACGAGGCGCTGCTGGACGCCGTGTCGGCTCGCTGCCCGGCGGTCCTGGGTCAGGGCGGCTTCGGAGGTGTCGACGCCCTCGGCGTGCAGGTGCGGGCGCGTCGCCAGGGCGCCCAGCAACCATTCCGCTGTGCCGCATCCGAGGTCGAGCGCCCGCCCGTCGCATCGTGGAAGGCCGCGTTCGAGCAGCCGGCTGACCGAGTCGTCGTCGAGCGGAGACCTGAGGGGGTGGTCCGCGTGGGCGATCCTGGGCATCTTCGCGGTTCATCGGCGCTGCGTGCCCCCGTCGAGGAGCAGCTTCGCGGCCACCTTCGTCCCATCGGTACGGATCGTGTCGGCGACGGCCTTCGCCCGTGCTGCCGTCTCGGGGGTCAGGGTCGTTTCGAGCGCGGCTGACAGGGACTCGAAGGTCGGGTGGGGACCGTTGTGTGCCGCGCCGATGCCCAGCTCGGCCACGCGGGCGGCCCAGTGCGGCTGGTCCACGAACTGGGGTACCACCACCTGGGGCGCTCCGGCTCGGGCGGCCGTGGTCGTGGTGCCTGCGCCGCCGTGGTGGACGACGGCCGCGACGCGGCCGAACAGGGCCTGGTGGTTGACGTCGCCGACGGCGAAGCAGTCGTCCGAGTCGTCGATCAGTCCCAGGTCTGCCCAGCCGCGGGAGACGAGTACGCGGCGGCCCTGCGTGCGGACCGCTTCGACGGTGGTCCGGGCGACGTCCGTCGCCGTGCGCATGGGCATGCTGCCGAACCCCACGTACACCGGTGGTGTCCCGGCGTCCAGGAACGCCTCCAGATCGGCCGGCAGCGGGCGTTCGTCGGGCAGGATCCACGCGCCGGTCTGCAGGAGGTCGAGGTCCGTCAGGTCCTGCCACGGTGCGAGGACCGGGTCCGCCGCCAGCCACGGCCGGTCGGCGAAGACGTGGTCGCGGACGTTGTCCACCGGGGGCAGGCCGATGGCCGCCCGGTGGGCGTTGAGCGGCGTCAGGTACAGCGCGTTCACCTTGTGGATGTCCAGGTCCCACAGGGCACGATTGTCGGTCGGGTCGATCACGTCGGTCGACAGCAGCGGGCCCGGCCGCGGCGACGGAAGGTAGTGCGTGGACGGCATCTCGAACGGGTGGAAGCAGGCGTACACGTAGCGGATTCCCAGCTTCTCGGCCACCGACCGTGCGCCGGCGGGCATCAGGCCGCTGGCCACCAGCACGTCGCATCCCTCGGCCGCCTGGGCGACCGTGTCGAAGTGCTCTGCGACCAGCTCGGCCGCGAACTCGGTCGCGAAGCCGGGCGACGGCGGCGTCCCGGTCACCAGCGGGCGTACCGCCCGGCCGAACGGCACGTGCTGCACGCCGATGCCGGCCAGCATCTCCGCGAACTCTTCGTCCGGAGGTGCGCACACCCGTACGTCCGCGCCGAGCTCCCGCAGCTGTGCCGCGAGTGCGGCCGGGGGCATGATGTCGCCGCGTGACCCGTAGGCCATGATCAGCACACGCATCTGTCATTCTCGTTTCTGTGGATGCCGGCCTCGGCCGGCGATGGGTGCGGCAGGGCCGGGTCTTCCGAGTCCTGGCGCACGCCCCTTGGGGCGGGTCCGTGTATGGCGGTGTTGGTCAGCGGGCCCAGGGCAGTTCGCGGGTGTCGTGGGTGCCGGGAACGGAGGCGACTCCGTCGGAGTGCATCGAGACGTGGGCCTCTGCCCGCTCCGGGGCATGGATCCGGCGGACGAGACCTGACGGCAGGATCAAGGTCTGGCCGGCCACGACCTTCTCGGTACGGCCGTCACATGTCACCTCCAGGGAGCCCGCGGTGACCGTCCAGACCTGCTCACGGCTGACGGAATGCTCGGGGCCGGTCTTGCCGGCCTCCATCGCGACGGCCCAGGTGCTGAGTTCGGTGCTTCCGCGGCTGGGGGCCGCCAGGCCGGTCATGGTGGCGTTCGGGGAGACGGTGACGTGGTCGGGCGAGGGAGTGATCACGGATACGGGAGTGTTCTCACCCGCGGCCGTGGGCAGGTCGGCAGCGGCCCATTCGACGAGCTGGACGACGACGCCGTTGGGGTCGGTCATCTGGAACAGCCGCTCTCCCCACGGCTCTTCCCGGAGGGGCATCGTGATGGGGGCTCCCGCCGCGCGCAGGCGCGCCTCCTCCGCGGCGAGGTCGCGGGCCGTGAGCGCGACGATCAGCCCGCCCGCCTCCCGGTCCCGCTGCTCGGCCGGCAGGACGTCGGTCCCCTTGCGGAGCAGGACGATGTCGACGGCGGCGTCCTCTCGGGTCAGCGAGCAGAAGCCGTCGTCGGCCATGGCCACTTCGTAGCCGAGGTGAGTGCGGAAGAAGTCACGGGAGGCGTCGACGTCGGCGACGGTCAGGGAAACGGTGGAAGCGGACACGTGCATGGAAGCTCCTTGGAAGGTGCGCGCTGTCGTGAGTGGGTGCGGGGGCATCGGCAGGCTGCTCAGGTCTCGCCGTCCGTCGAGGGCAGCGCCTTCGAGAAGGTGGAGATGGTGAGGCCGGAGTCGAAGGTCCGCGTGGCGGTCAGGGCGAAGTTCATCGGGGTGAAGGGGCCGTCGAACAGCGGAATGCCGGATCCGATGACGATGGGGTTCCGCTTGATGATCAGTTCGTCGATCTCATCGCGCAGGACGGCCGCCAGCTTGCCGCCGCCGCACAGCCAGATCCCCATGCCGTCCTGGTTCTTGAGCTCGCGGACCAGCACGACGGGGTCCTCGACGACGGTCACCGCCGGGTCGGGGCTGGTGAGCGTGCGGGAGACGACGTACTGCGTGAGGTGGGCGTACAGGCTGGTCAGCCCGATCTTCAGGCCCGGCTCGTAGATCCCGCGGCCCATGATGACCGTGTCGAACCGCTGGGCGGCCCAGTCGGCGACGCCGAACGGCTCACGCGCCGGGGTGGGCCTGGTCTCGGGGAAGCCCGCCAGGATCGCGGTGGCTTCCTCACCCTCGAAGGGGAGGAAGTCGTATGCGCCGTTGGGCCCGGCGATATAACCGTCCGGCGTGGCGGCGACATAATAGGTCAGCTTACGCATGGGCCTCCCGCTTCTTCGGTACGGATATGAGTGCGGGTACGGGGGATCAGGTCGCGGGCACGTCGAGCTGGAACTCTCGCGTGCGCCGGTAGGAGCGGAACCCCAACCGGTGGTTGACGGCCAACATGTGGACGTTGTCCTCGGCGTTGTCCGTCTCGATCTCGACGACGCCGGGGTACTCGCCGCGCAGTCGCCGCACCATGGCGGCCTTGACCCACACCCCGAGGCCGTGGCCGCGGTGCGAGGGCACGACGGCCGTGTCGTACTGCTGGGCACGCGGCGCCGTCCCCTGGGGGAGCAGGATCTCGGTGTAGCCGGCCATGGTGCCGTCGTCGTGGACGGCGGCGACGGTCAGGAGGGTGTCTCCGCGATCGGCGATCACCTTGGCCATGGCGCGGACGCGATGGGCGTCCCACGCCACGTCGCCGTAGTCCAGGTCTCCGACGGGCATGTCGTTCATCGCGTTCTTGGCGACGGCGAAGGCGTCGGCGAGGTCGTCGGGAACCGTTCCGGTCCAGCCGGCCAGCCGGTAGCCGGGGTGCTCGGCATCGGCGATCCGAAGCAGGTCGGCCTCGTTCATCCGGTCGACTCGCAGCAGGAGGTGAACCAGCGTCAGTGCCCGACGGCAACCCTTCCGTTCGCTGAACGCTTCGCCCGGGCTGTCGGCGGCGGCTGCGCCGATCAGGCTGCGCCGGTTCTCTGCTCGGCAGGCCGACACGACCGCCGACAGCAGGAGGGAGCCGGTTCCCCGGCGCCGGTGCGCGGGATCGACGTGGAGTTCCAACTCGGACAGGTGCTCCTGGCCCGGGGAGGTGAACAACCGCAGGCCGGCCACCCCGACCGGGACGCCGTCCGCTCCAGCGGCCAGCCAGGTCAGCCGGTGGCTGCCCAGGGCGGGCTTGGTGAGCTGCGCGTGGATCTGCCGGGGTTCGGGCGGCGGTATGCCAGGCAGGTCGTGGGCCATCGAGGCGGCGACGACCTGATGCCAGGCGGCCGCCTCGGTGACCGAGACGTGCTGGAGCGGACTGACGTGGACGTGCTCGGACAAGGTGATGACTTTCGTGGTAGAGGTGGGGTCGTACTTCGGGATGCCGCGAAGGCGTGCTTTCGTCAGCCGAAGAGTCGTAATAGGGGCGGTCGTGAGGCTGCGTCAGGCCGTTGTGTCCGGACTCCAGCGGTTCGAGAGCGGCGTAGGCGCGGTTCGATCACCGCTGGGTTATCGATGGGGGCCGGGGGCCGGTGGAGCTGCGAGACATCGAGATCTTTCTGGTGCTGGCACTCCTCGGTAAAGCCCTGCGAGACGGGTCCCATTACACCGTGGTCCTCACGCACGCTCAGTCGATCCGCCTCCTCCGCAGTCTCGAGACCGGAATCGCATCGAACCTATAGCTGCATAAGGGTGTTGAGCCCCTCGTGGCCAACGCCGGGCTCGCTGAGAGCGAGCCAGCCACAGCCGCGCATTCGGGTGGAGTCACCGATCTCGCTGGGATCAACCGACAACTGACCACACGCCTCAGCTACACCCGCCATGCCCGCATTCGGCTCGGCGTCGTCCGACTTCGGATCGAAGACGTTGTCGTTGACCCGCAGTTCCTCCCATGGAAGCGGGTCGCCGATCCACTCAGGGCTGCTCTCCGCCGCGTAACGCCGACGGATCCGGCCCTTCTCGGCGACCACCCAGATGTCCGCGCCCCCCGCCGAATCCTCGTAGAACATCTGCGCGACCCCGCAGGAGGCGCTCAGCCGTTCCACCGCGCCCATCCAGTCGTCCCAGTCGATGCCTATCAGATCAACGAGGTTGCCGAAGATCAGGCGCCAGCCGTCCAGTTCGGGCGTGACGAAGGTGGGCAGCGCACCTCGACGCCACGGCAGCTCCTCCACTTCGGAGCCTTCTTCGAGTGAAACGGGGAACCGGTCATGCAGGCCGAGCGCGTCGAAGAGACCTTCGTACGTCTCGCCAGGGACCGCGTACCACCAGCCGCGAGGATCCAGCGGAAAGGGGTTCTCGTTACTGGACTTGATGCACGCTCGGCGCTCCAGCAGCATCCTGTCACGCGCGTCGAGGCGGTCTGTCAAACCCGTGGCGATCAAGTCGCCCAGCCTGCTGTAGGTCACGCCGGTGATTCTATGCAAGCAGGTGAACAAGCCAGTACCCCGAGCTGTGACGAGTACTCAAGCCTGACTTCGCGATCTTGCGCCCGGACCGCGCCGCGGCGGCCAAGCGTGGTTGCGACAGTCATGTGCGGCCGCGGAGTAGCGGCCTGATGGTCCGGACGAGCTCCTCCGGGTGGTCGAACTGCGGTGTGTGCGAGCCGGGTGTCCGTACCACGTCGAACCCCGCCCGCCCGGCGAGCCACGCGGCGACCTCGTGGAAGAAGCTTGGTGAACTGTCGCTGACCAGGGCATGGGCGGGTGTGGTGATGGCGGCGAGCGCCGCATCGTCAGGGTGGTAGGCCTCGAACGTGCCCAGCTCCATACCGACCAGCGTCTCGCCGTTCGATGTGATTCTGCCGCGCAGGTCCGTGGGCAGACGGTCCCAGACCGCATCGCCGACCGCCAGGCGGAAGAAGCGGTCGACACCTCCCGGAGGCCCGCCCTGTGCCATCCCCTCCTGAATGGCCGCGGCCACGCCTGCCTGAGCCGCCGGGTCGTCCACCACCGAGATCATTGGAAGCTCGTGCAACACCGCGGCGCGGACAACGTCAGGCCGGCGGATCAACAGGTCGAGGGCAAAGATCGCCCCGTAGCTGTTGCCGTACACGGCGGCGGGAGCGAGCCCGAGCCCAGAGAGAAGCGCCGCCGCGTCGTCGGCCTGCTCCGCGACCGACGTCGTCTCCCAGCCGTCGGGACGGGCACTTCGCGAGTTGCCTCGCCGGTCGTAGGTGAGCACGGTGAACTCATCGGCGAGCAGGTCCGCGACGCGTTCGAAATGTCCGGCATCACCGGCCGCGCCGGAGATGAACATCACCGATGGGCCGGTGCCCCGGAGCTCGTAGTAGATGTCTGCCCCATTGACGGCGATCGACGACACAGCGACCTCCTCCACTCGGTACTCGGCCCACCCGGCACCGCAGGATGCTGCCAGTTCCCCCGGTACGGCGGACGGGGCGCGGCGAACGGTGTCACCTGGCGGTGGGCGCGTCGAGCGGCCGAACGGCAGTGGTTTCTGCTCCGTCCGCCCGCGCTTTCGTACGCGTGCATCTGTGGGTGCTGCCTTCTGGCGGGCGATGTTCGACCAGCCATGGCGCGCGATCGCGGGCGGGTTCAGCGCCGGGCCGACGTAGTCCCGCGGCGGCGCGCACATGCCGGTAGAGCGTTGAGGGCTGACGGGGTACCAGCTGTGCCGTGGACGTTTGTCTCCCGTACCGTCGCGAGGTCGACGTCGGCCCACCCTGAGTAGTTGTCCTGCCAGCATGCGCAGTGCGACGCGGATCACTCTTGGATTGTTCGCGATCCAGGCCGTTTCCGCGCCGCCTCTGCTTGGCTGGGAGCTCTGATGATCACAGGAGGTCGATACGCATGGCGCTCACGCACTGGGGATTCATCTACACGGCGGACGGCAGCGCGGCAGGTGGCGATGTCAGCGTCGTGGACACGGGTACATGCCGCAGTGTGTTCGTCGGTGTGGAGAAGCCCGAGGAGGGCATCGAGGTCGCGCGCCGCCTGGTGGGCGAGGGCGTACAACTGATCGAACTGTGCGGTGGGTTCGGTCCGGTATGGGCCGGGCGTGTCATCGAGGCGATCGACGGTGCGGTCCCGGTGGGCACGGTCGGCTATGGGCCCGAAGCGGTCGATCAGGTGCACGCGATCTTCTCGTGAGGTGTCGAGGAGGCGAAACCGCGGGCACAGGCGGCGGACGCCATGGAGCAGTCGCTGCCGCGAAGCCCCTGCCCCCTCCTGGACATCGCGTGCGGCACGGGCATCATGACCAGGACACTGCCGCGGGGGCTGCGCACGGGATTGGGCATCGACCGCTCGCCCGGGATGCCCGGCCCGGCCACCCAGCGGGTGCCGGGAGGTGCGATACGCGGCGATGCCGCGCGGCTTCCTGCCGTGTCAGGAGTGGGACGCCGTTGTGATCGTCCGGCTGCTGCATCTGCTGCCCTCCCGCGCTGAGGTACGGGCGGCGGCGGCCAGGGCGCCGCGGCCCGGCGGTGTGCTGATCACTACCGTCGACAAGGAAGACGCGCACTTCGCCGGGGACAGCGGCATTGCCCCGTCACTGAGCTGCGACGTCGGCACGCGCCTCGTGTGCCTCTTCGCTCCTCTTCGGTGATCGACGGGGCGGCCGAGCACGGTCTGTGGCGCTCATCGGCGAGGCCGTGCTCCGAGGCACTGGCCACGGCCGCAACCCGCGCCCGTGGTGGGAGGCGACCGAGGCAGGCCGGCTCGCCCGCCGGAGCCCGTGCAAAGGGCTCCGGCTGCGGGCGGGGAGTACGGACCTCGGTGGAGTCGACCGCGACGCCCCAGTCGAGGTCGTCCTCGCGGTCGGCCTGGGCGAGCACGGCGGTGCAGACCGTTTCCCAGGGTCTGTCGACGGCCCGGTTGCGCAGCCGGTTGTGGATGCCCTTCCACGAGCCGAAGTGCTCGGGCAGGTCCGTCCACGGGATCTCAGTGCGGTGATCGACGCGATCGCGTCGATCACCGACGGTGATCCGGCCGCCCCGCATCGAAGCCCGGTCAGGCGGCGACGGCTCGGTTTCTCGCCCCGCTCGGTCGAACGACCGGAACGCCAGTCAGGAGGCTGAAACTTGAGTCTGGCCTTGTCAAGTTTGTTCCGTCGAGCTATATAGCTAGTGGTTGCAGCGCACCAGCCATCCCGAGGAAAGGAGTGGTGACGATGCTGATGCGTACCGACCCCTTCCGTGAGCTGGACCGTCTGACCCAGCAGCTTCTGGGGACTGCCGCTCCCCCGGCGGCCATGCCCATGGACGCCTTCCGTGACGGCGACATCTTCGTCGTGGAACTGGATCTCCCGGGCGTCGACCCCGAATCGATCGACGTCGATGTCGAGCACAATGTGCTGAACGTCCGGGCCGAGCGCCGCGCCGGCGCGGGCGAGGATGCGGAAGTGGTGGTCTCCGAGCGGCCGACCGGCTCCTTCAGTCGGCAGTTGTTCCTCGGGGAGACCCTGGACACCGAGCGCATCGACGCCTCCCACGGCGCGGGGGTACTGCGGCTGACCATCCCGGTTGCCGAGCGGGCCAAGCCGCGCAAGATTGCCATCAGCGGCGACGGCGGCCACAGGCAGCTCACCGGCTGACCGGCGGCAAGCGGACGGGCCCGAGCCCCGCCCTCGCCCTCGTCGGCGGGACCGGAGGATTGCCATGCGCATGAAGTGGAACGCCTTCCTGGAGGCCGTCCAGGAACGAGGCGACTACCCCACACAAGAGGAAACCGAGCGGGCGGCCCGTGTCGTCCTGGGGCTGCTGGGTGCACACCTGGTGGGAGACGTACGGGCCGAGATCGCCGGACGGCTGCCCGAGTCGTTCGCGTTGGTGCTGCTCAACCCGCTCCAGGCCCGCGAACCACTGTCACCGAAGCGGTTCATCAGGGCCACCTCGGCCTGGATCGAAGGGGCCACCGAGCAGACGGCGACCTGGGACGTCAGCGCCGTGCTGAGCGTCGTTGCCGACATCGCCGGCGAAGAGCTGACCAGCCAAATCCTGCTGCAGCTGCCGCCGGGCTACGACCTTCTCTTCGGTCATCCGAAGCCAGTCCCCTGAGGGACGTGCAGAGGCGCGGCTGCGTATACGACGACAGCCGCCGAACTCACCCTGCGGTGGTCGGGTCGGTGCTCGCGCCGACCCGACCACGGCCATACTTCCCGAGCGCGTGGAAGGCAGCTTCGGCGTCGGGCGGCAGGCCCGGGGTACGCGGCGTGGGTGCGGCCGCCGTCGAGAACCTCGACGACGAGAGGGAAGTTTCGCCGCGGTAGCGGTCGCCATCGGTGTCCGAGTGCGAACTCCGTGACGGCGGCCGGCTTGCCGTGTGCGGTCAGGGAACTCCACACGCTCTCCGGCACGCGTTCGCGGAATCACGTACAGAGACGATGGCCACTGGCGTCGGGTCGGGTGAAAGGGTGACCGATACCGAGTTCCGTGCGTCGAGTCAGCCGGTGGGCGGGAGCGGCAGGCCACTTCTACGAATCTCACGCGGAAACGCCGACGAGCAGCGGTCGCGCACCGGTCGGGCACCGGAGGATGGACACCTCCGGGCATCACGCATACCCCGTCCCCGGCGCTGAGAACAGCAGGCCATGCGGTAAGGGCGCACTTACTGGATGTGATCAAGTTCGCGGCGCGAGGATGGATGCATCCGCCCCTCGTACGTGCGGAAGGAGCCCATTCTCATGAAAGGCGATTCCGAGGTTCTCGAATTCCTCAATGAGCAGCTGACCGCCGAATTGACCGCGATCAACCAGTACTTCCTGCACGCCAAGATGCAGGAGAGCTTCGGCTGGACGAAGCTCGCTGCTCACACGCGGCACGAGTCGTTCGACGAGATGAACCACGCAGAGATACTGACCGACCGGATCCTGATGCTGGACGGCCTGCCGAACTACCAGCGACTGTTCCATGTCCGCGTCGGGCAGACCGCCGGGGAGATGCTGCGGGCGGATCGGGAGGTCGAGGCGGAGGCCGTGGATCGCCTCCGGCGCGGCATCGAGACCATGCGGGGTAAGGGCGACGTCACATCGGCCAACATCTTCGAGTCCATCCTCAAGGACGAGGAGAACCACATCGACTATCTCGACACACAGTTGACGCTGCTCGACAAGCTCGGCGAGGCGCTGTACATCGCCCAGCTGGTGGAACAGCCGGACAGCTGAATCCGCCGCCCTCTCGCCGTGTCGCGGTGCACACCAGACATATCCGGATTAGCCTACAAAAGATGAGGTTAGGCTGGCCTAAGCCTGGATAGCGAAACTGGGAGCGAAGGCGTGCACACAGCTCAAGGCAGAGGGCGGACGGATGTCGCGAGACGCGTCACGACCGCGGCCGGCGGCGGTCTCCTGGCGCTGAGCGTCGCCGCCTGCGGCGGAGGCGCACCCGCGGGGGAACAACCGGCCGGAGGCGCCCCCGACGGGAGGATCGTCGTGTACAGCGGCCGGAGCGAGTCCCTCGTCGCGCCCGTACTGGCAGACTTTCGCAAGGCGAGCGGCGTGACCGTGGAGGTGCGCTACGGCGACACAGCGGCGATGGCCGCACAGCTGCAGGAAGAGGGCGACCGCAGCCCGGCCGATGTGTTCCTGTCCCAAGATGCCGGCGCCCTGGGGGCCGTGGCCGAGAAGAATCTCTTCGCCACACTGCCCGACGAGGTACTGGACAAGGTGCCGGACGCATACCGGTCCGGGGACGGCGCGTGGGTCGGGGTGACCGGCCGCGTGCGCACCATGGTCTACAACACCGACGACGTCCCCGCAGCCGGTCTCCCGAAGTCGGTGTTCGAGCTGACCCGTCCCGAGTGGAAGGGCAGGGTCGGCATCGCGCCGACCAACGGCTCCTTCCAGGCATTCATCACCGCAATGCGGGTGGAGCACGGGGATGAGCGCACCCAGGATTTCCTCAACGGACTGAAGGCCAACGACGCACAGATCAGGGAGGGAAACGCACCCATCGTCGCCGATGTGAACAGCGGCAGGATCGACTCCGGCCTGGTCAACCACTACTACGTATACGAACTGGCCAAGGAGGAAGGCACCACGATCGACGCCCTCAAGGCCAAGAACCATTTCTTCCCCGGCGGGGACATCGGCTCTCTGGTCAATGTCTCCGGCGTCGGCGTGCTGGACAAGGCCGCCGACGATCCGGACGTCCGCGCGTTCGTCGACTACCTGCTGGGCACCGAGGCGCAGACCTATTTCGCCAGAGAGACATACGAGTATCCGCTGGTGACGGGTGTCAGGAGCGCGCCCGGCCTGCCCGAACTCTCCTCGCTGAACGCCCCGGACGTCGACCTCGACGACCTGGCCGACCTCCGGACCACGGTCCGAATGATCAAAAAATCGGGGCTGGCCTGACCAGGTTGCCCGCCCGCGCCCTCCGCCGGGGCCGGCGTACGGTGCCGCGACCCGCCCTGGCGGCCGGTGCCGCGCTCGGCGTCGGCGTTGCCCTGATCCCCCTTGCCTACCTGGGCGTACGGGTGGCCGACGCGGGCTGGGCCCGGATCGCGGAGGAGGTGTTCACGCCGCGGACCAGGACCCTCGCCGCCCGGAGCGTCGCGCTGGCAGCAGTGGTCACCGGGGCGTGCACGGTACTCGGAGTGGCCTCGGCGCTGCTCGTCACGCGCACCGATGTGCCCGCGCGGCGGACGTTTGGCGTGCTGGCCGCGCTGCCACTCGCCGTGCCCAGCTATGTCGCGGCCTTCGCCTGGGTCTCCACCGTGCCCGACTCGGTGCGATTCGAGGGCTTCTGGGCAGCGGCGCTCGTGCTCACACTGGTGTCGTACCCCTACGTCCACCTCCCCGTCGCGGCCGCACTGAGCCGTGCGGATCCGGCGCAGGAGGAAGTGGCACGATCGCTCGGGCGCGGCCCGTGGCGTACGTTCCTCGGCGTGACATTGCGTCAAGTGCGGCCTGCGGTCGCGGCGGGCGCTCTGCTCGTGGCACTGTATGTGCTCTCCGACTTCGGTGCCGTCTCCATCCTGCGCGTGGACGTCCTCACCCGGGCCGTCTTCACGGCGATCAATCTCGGCTTCGACCGCACCAGCGCGCTGGTGCTTGCGACTGTGCTCATCGTGCTCACCACGCTCGTCCTCCTGGCCGAGCAGCTCACCCGGCGTCGCGGGGCCCGGTACGCCCGGCTCGCCGGCGGGGCGGGCCGGCCGCCCGCGCGGCAGCGCCTGGGGGGCGTGCGGTGGGCGGCCGCGGTGTGGCTCGCCGGCGTGGCGGCGCTGTCCCTCGGAGTTCCGGCGGCCGCCCTGGTGCGGTGGTTCGGCGAGGGCGTCTCACGGCCGGGGTCGCCGGCCGAGATGGCTGCGGCGGTGGGCCATTCACTGCTCGTGTCGCTGGCCGGCACGGCACTCACCCTGCTCCTCGCGCTGCCTCTTGGGCTGCTGGCGGCCAGGTCTCCGGGCCCCCTGACCGTCGCCCTCGATCGCCTCGCCTATCTGTCGCACGCACTGCCCGGCCTGGTCATCGGGCTGTCTCTGGTCTTCTTCGGCATCCATGTGGTGTATCCGCTGTACCAGACCGTCTGGCTGCTCGCCCTGTCGTACGCCGCCCTGTTCCTGCCCCTCGCGGTCGCCGCCGTCAGCGCCGCCGCGGTGCAGGCTCCACCGGAACTCGAGGAGGTGGCCCGCTCCCTCGGGCGCCGGCGGCCGTACGTGGTGCGCACGGTGACCGTGCCACTGGCCGCGCCCGGCATCGGCGCCGGGGCCGCACTCGTCTGCCTCACCTGTATGAAGGAGCTGCCCGCGACGCTTCTGCTGCGCCCCACCGGGATGGACACCCTCGCCACAGAGCTGTGGACGCGGACGGCCGTTGCCGCGTACGCGGCCGCGGCGCCCTACGCGGCGCTGCTGCTGCTCATCGCCGCCGTACCGACCTGGTGGCTCTCCGCGCGCACCGTCGTCCCCGCCCGAGGAAGCGGCTGACATGGCCGAGCTGCGTGTCGCCGGACTGAGCAAGGCATTCGGCCCCGTGCGGGCCCTGGGTGGCGTGGACCTGGTCGTACGGTCGGGGTCGCTGACGGCGGTGCTCGGCCCCTCCGGTTGCGGCAAGACCACGCTGCTGCGCTGCGTCGCCGGGTTCGAAGCCGTGGACGCCGGTGAAATCCGGGTCGACGGCCGGAGGGTCGCCGCCCCAGGTGCAGCGGTGCCCCCCGAACGGCGACGGATCGCGGTGGTGCCCCAGGAGGGCGCGCTCTTCCCGCACCTGTCGGTGCGCGGGAACGTGGCCTACGGTCTCGACAGACCGGCGCGGCGGGCCGGACGCGTCGCCTCCGTCCTGAGGCTCGTTGGCCTGTCGGGGTTCGAGGACCGGATGCCGTACCACCTCTCCGGCGGCCAGCAGCAACGCGTCGCGGTCGCCCGGGCCCTCGCGCCCCATCCCCCGGTCGTCCTGCTCGACGAGCCGTTCAGCGCCCTGGACGCGGGCTTGCGCTCCGAAGTACGCCACGATGTACGGGAGGCGCTGCGCGCGGACGGCGCGACGGCCGTCCTCGTGACGCACGACCAGGCCGAAGCGCTGTCCATCGCGGATGAGGTCGCCGTCATGCGGGACGGCCGGATCGTCCAGAGCGGCCCACCGGACCTCGTCTACAGCGCACCCGCAGACCCATGGGTGGCCGGCTTCGTGGGCGAGGCGGTATGGCTCCTCGCCGATGTGGACCGTGGCCTCGCCCGCACCCCACTGGGCACGGTCCCGGTCGTCCACGGCGGCCACGAGAACCGCGTCGGAGCGGATTCGCCCGCGAGGACGCATGTGTTGCTGCGGCCCGAGCAGATCGAGGTGGCACCGGTCGGGGCATCGAGGACTGCCGCGGCCACCGTCGTACGGCGCGACTTCCAGGGCCACGACGCCCTGCTGGCGCTGCGTCTCATGGACGGGACGCAGGTGACCGCCCGCATCTTCGACCCGACCGCGCTTCCTTACGCCCTCGGCGACGAAGTGGGCCTGCGCGTACGGGGCAGCGCGCGCGTCTTCTGAATCCACTCGGCGAAGGTGACGCGGTCGGTGTGCGGCCGACGATCGCAGTCGCCGCCTTCGTTGGCGACCACCGCAGCAGACACTTGGCGCCGCTCTCCGCGCAGCGTGCGAGTGCACAGCTTCCGGGAGGAGCGAAACGGTGAACCCGCTCGCCAAAGCGCCGTCGAAGGCGGTACGAGAGCGGGTTCGGGGTGCCGCGGTCGGGGGCGGGTGGAACGTCTTCGAGAGCGCGTCCACTACTTCGTGCCACCGGAGCGTGCACGTCACCTGGGGGGCGGCTGGAGCCCCGGTGGGTGGTACGGGCCACCGGGGCGGCCAGGGGTGGACATGCGGAGGATCACGGCCCGTAGTGCAGGACGCCATTGCCGAGCCATCGGGGATGGCGTCCTGCCCACGCCGTCGGGAAGCGCGGCCTGCCCACCCGCTGCCGTCAGCGGTGATTTCACCGTCCGCTCGCGCTGATGGCCACCAGACCTTTCGCCGACATGCCGTAGACCCGGCCTCCCCCCGCCCAGAGCGTCGGCTGGGGGGTGAACGTCAGCGTGGGATTGAGCTCGTACGTCCACCGGGCTTTCCCGTCCCGTGCGTCGAGGCCCCACAGACGGCCGGCCGTTGAGAGGTAGACGGTGTCGTCCGCGCTCTGCAGCGCCGGCAGGCCGCTCTCCGACTCCTGGAGGAAGCCCGCCCAGCGAATGGTGCCGGTGCGGGCGTCGAGCGCGTAGACGACGAGGTCGAGGCCGGTACGTCCCGCGGCGTAGACCGTTCTCCCGTCCGGGCTCGCCACCACAGCCTTGAAGGGCACCTTGGGGGAGCGCCAGACGACCTGTCCGTTGGCCGGGTCGATGGCGTAGAGGAGGTCGGAGACATGAAGGAACCAGCCGCCGGCCGACGAGTGCGGTCCGTCCCGCCAGGGGCCGAAGGCGCCTTTCAGGTGCTGGTCGAGGAGGCTTCCCCCCGCGCCCGGGGCGGGCTGCTCCCAGGCCGCTTTTCCCCGGCCCCGGACGTCGATGCCCGCGATCATCGGGGCGCTGCCGTCGCTGTTGTTGCTCGCGTAGAACAGGCGCGTACCGGACGACGGTACGAACAGCGTCCCGCGGCTGTACTGGGTGTCCGGATCTGTGATGACCGATCCCCAGGCGTACGTGCGGGTGGCGGTGTCCACTGCCCAGACGAATGTGCCGCCCCGGGACCGCTGGGGCTTGGTGATGTCGAACGTCGATGCTTCCCCGGTGATGTAGACGTGGCCGTCGAGCATGCCGGGCACCGTCGGCTGTGCCGCGATCCGCCGCGGCAGGGACGCGGTCCAGGCGACGCGGCCGGTGTCGAGGCGGATGGCCCGCAGGCTCTGGTAGAGGCTGGGAGTGCCGCTGCGTACGAGGGCGTATGCCATGCCGTCGGCGACCACGGCACGGAGGCCCCCGATGGCCGCGCCCGCCGAGTCGGAGACATTGGCCAGCGGACCCCACCTACGGCGGCCCGAGCGGTCGTAGGCCCAGATGTTCTTGGCGCTGAACGCGACGACGGTGTCCCGGTCGGCCGCGATCTGCACCACGGGCTCGGCCACGGGAACCGTCCACAGCGGGGTGGCGGAGACTTTCGTTCCGAGGGGACGTTTCGGGTCGGTCAGGGCGGTGGCGGGCCGCTTCCCGGTGGCCGATGGCGTCGGGCGGGCGTCGCGTCCGAGCCACAGCCCGAGCGCCACGCCGCCGCCGGTCAGTGCCACGGCGCCCCCCGCCATCCCGAGCAGCAGGCCACGGCGGCCGTGCGCCCGGGCGGGTGGGGCCGCCTGGGGTGGGTGCGGGGGCGGGGGTGGCAGCAGGAGGGTGCCGTTCGCGGGGGGCGGCTGGGCGGTCGTGACGGTCGGCGGAGGCAGCACAGTGGTGGTGCCTGTCGGGGGTCCGCCGGACACCACTGGGCCGGCGGGAGGGGAAGGCGTCGGGGTCACCGAGGGCGCCATCACCGCCGCGGCCTCCTCTATCGCGGCGATCAGCGGGGGCGGGAGCCACGCCCCCGCCTGCCGTGGCGCGGCCCCGCGAGTGACGGACTCGACGACCTGGCGCGGCGTGGGGCGGTCGGCCGGGTTCTTCGCCAGACACGCGGCGACCAGCAGCCGCAGCCCGTCCGGAACCGCCGTGAGGTCCGGCTCCTCGCGGACCACCCGCTTGATGACATCCACGGGTCGCCCGCCGTCGAACGGTCCTTCTCCACGTGTGGCGAACACGAGTGTCGAGCCCAGTGAGAACACGTCGCCCGCGGGGCCGACGGGCAGGTCCGCGGCTTGTTCCGGCGACATGTACGAAGGGGTGCCGAGGACAGTGCCGGTGGTCGTCAGGGCCGTGCCGTCGACGGCACGGGCGATGCCGAAGTCGATGACGTGGGGCCCGTCGAGCGCCAGGAGGACGTTGCCGGGCTTGAGGTCCCGGTGCGTCACGCCCGCCGCATGGATCGCCTCCAGCGACTCCGCGATGCCGGCCGCCAGAGCGCGCAGCGCCGACTCGGGCAGCGGTCCGCCGAGGCGCACCGCACGTGAGAGCGAGACACCCGGCACGAACGCCGTCGCCATCCACGGCACCGGGCCGTCGGGTTCCGCGTCGACGACCGGTGCGGTGAAGGCGCCGGACACCGCGCGGGCCGCCGTCACCTCCGCGCGGAACCGCGCGCGGAACGCCGCGTCCTCGGCCAGTTCCCGGCGTACGAGCTTCACGGCGACCGTACGCCCGCCGGCCGATCGACCGAGGTACACCGCTCCCATGCCGCCGGTGCCCAGGCGGCCCAGCAGGAGGTAGGGGCCGATCCGGGACGGGTCAGAGGGCTGCAACGGCTCCATGCTCAGGCTCCGTTCGCTTGCAGGGCGGCGACCGTCGTCTGAGCGGGGTTCGAGACGCACAGCCGGTTGTCCCCGGCGCTCCAGGCGAGATTCACGGGATTGGTCCCCTTCCAGCCGGTGTGCTTCCAGCGGGGCTTGCCGTTCGACGCGTCGAAGGCCCACAGCACGCAGTCGGCTCCCATGCGGTACACGTTGCTGTCGGCGTACAGCAGTCGGGATCCGAAGTACGCGGAGTCCTTGGCGTCCGCCGGCACCGGCGTCCGCCATCGGATCTCGCCGGTCCCGCCGTCCAGGGCGGCGAGCGAGAAGCCGTCGTCCCGGTCGCGCACCAGGGCGTACAGCACGGTGCCCTTCTCGTCGCTCGCGATGCCACCGCCCCTGAGGGAGGCGCCCACGACGCCCGTCGCCTTCCACACCTGCTTGCCGGTGGCCGGTTCCAGGGCGGACAGGGTGCCCGTGGAGTCCACCACGAGGAAGTACCGCCCGGCGGCGGCGACCGTGTAGGGCGTGAACGCCTTCGACCAGGCGACGGCGCCCTTCGCGTCGAGCGCGACCAGCTCCTTGGAACTGGCGTACAGCAGACCGCCGCCGGTGTGCGGCAGGGCACAGAAGACGGGCGTCGCCTCTGCCTTCTGGAGCCAGGCGGTACGCCGGGAGGCGAGGTCCAGCGCCCACGCGCCGTAGCCGGTGACGGAGCCGAACCCCTGGCTCGTCAGGGAGAACAGGTGAGCACGGCCGTCGCGCACGCCGCAGAGAAGCTGCACCCCCAGGCTTTCCGACCTGTCGAGGGTGACCAGTGCCGGGGCCTTGCCGTCGGCCATGCGCATGCCGAGTACGACCGCTCTTCCGACGGTCTTGAAGCCCGTCGTGGTCGTGCCCGTCGTGGTGTGCCTCACGCCGCCCACGTACAGACGGCCGGCGTCCACCGCGGCGACAGTCCTCGGATTGGGGCCCGTCACGGCGAAGGCCATGTCATGGTCGGTGGCGTCCACCGTCCATTTCGTGGTGCCCCGACCGTCGATCCCCCAGATCCGCTGCAGGGACACACAGGCGACGATGCCTTCCGCCGGGAGCACCTGTGTACAGGGGGCGGACTGGCGCACCTGCCAGGCCAATTGGGCCTCGGGAACGGACTCGGCGGAAGGTCGGGGGATGTTCGGACTCCCGCTCTTCTTGGACGAGCCCCGGTTCAGGGTCCACGCGGCCCCGGTTCCTGCGACCGCGAGCGCCCCGCCGCCCAGGCCTAGAAGCAGTTTGCGGCGGCTCGGACCCGGCGGGCGGTCGGACACCCCACCGGCGTCCAGATGGGGCAGCGCCTCGGTGGGACCCGTCAGCGGCATCGTCGGGTCCGGTTCGGGCAGCGACGTCAGCACGGACCGCAGGGCGAGGACGTCCGCCGCGACCGACTCGGGCAGCCACCCCGCCGCGGACCGGGGACGATCGTCCCGCTCGACGAACGCGATCACCTCGCGCGGGGAGGGGCGGCCGGCCGGGTCCTTCGCGAGGCACCGATCGATCAGGGGCCGCAGACGCGGCGGCACCGCCGAGAGGTCCGGTTCCGTATGGACGACACGGAACATGACCGCCGCTCCGGCCCCGTCCCCGAACGGGCTCACGCCGCCCGCCGCGAAAGTGACCGTCGCCCCGAGCGAAAACACGTCGCTCGCCGGGGTCAGTGGACGGCCCATCGCCTGCTCCGGCGACATGTACGGCGCCGAGCCCATGATCGCCCCGGTCGACGTCACCGCCGTACCGTCGGCGGCCCGCGCGATGCCGAAGTCGATGACGTGCGGCCCGTCCAGGGCGAGCAGCACGTTGGCCGGTTTGAGGTCCCGGTGGATGACCCCGGCGGCGTGCACCCCGGTGAGCGCCTCCGCGAGACCGGCAGTCAGCATCCCTAACGCGTCCTCGGGCAGGGGACCTCTCCTGGTGACCGCCTGGTGCAGTGAGACCCCGATGACGAACGCGGTCGCCATCCACGGGACTTCGGCATCCGGATCGGCGTCCACGACCGGGGCGGTGAACGCGCCCGACACCCTGCGCGCCGCCGCGACCTCGCGCCGGAAGCGGTCGCGGAACCCGTCCTCGCTCGCCAGATCCGGCCGTACGACCTTCACCGCGACCGTACGGCCGCCGGCCGACCGCCCGAGATACACCGCCCCCATCCCGCCGGCACCGAGACGGCCCAGAAGCGCGTAGGGCCCGACGTGGCGCGGGTCGGCGGCATCGAGTCGCTTCATCAGTGGATTCCCCTTCCCCCAAACGGGCTCCACACGTTACTGGCGGCCCCTCCCCCGAGGGATCGGTTCCAGGTACGTGGAGGGGACGGTACATGCCGGGAGTGACAGTCGCGACGGGGCAACGTCAGCCGCACGGGCGAGGCGCCGGACATGGGCGGGCACCTCGGTCACGTCGGGCATGTAGAAGGGCGGCTCTGGCGCGCCGCTCCGGAGCCGTTACTGGTGCGGGTGCGGGTGCGGCGGGTAAACGCGGGCGGACCCGGGGGCGGATGCCCGGACGGTCCACCTGCGGAGCCCACGCAATCCAGGAGAAATCCAGGAGACATTCACGTGGAATTCGCAGGCATTTCCTGTAGGGTCGGGGCGGAGGTCGCCATATGCCCAACGAGGAAGACGCACTGTTCGGTGCGGTCGACGCGCTGCTTGAGCAGGTCGCTCAGGACCCGCTGCCGCCGCCCGCGGAGCGCAAACGACTGCGAGAGGCCGCAGGGCTCAGCCAGTCGCAGATCGCGAGCGCGCTGCAGGCTCGGCGCGAGTCGGTGGGGAACTGGGAAGCCGGCCGCAGTGAGCCGCGGCCTCCGAAGCGCGCCGCCTACGCCCGGCTTCTCGAGGGGCTCGCGGCACGCTTCCCGGCGCCGCAGGCCCCGGCCTCCGAGACGACGGGCGCGACCTCCGCCACCCCTGCTGCCTCAGCCACCGCCGCCACCTCCGCCGCCCCCGCTGCCTCCGCGAACATCAGCAGCAACGTGACGGCGCCGGCGCCTGAGGCGTTCTCCGGCGGTGCGGCTCCCGATGCGCGACCTCTGCCCCCTCTGCCCGAAGGTCTGCCGGCGGGCCTGCCCGCGGGTCCCTCCCCGGACACCGTGGCCATGACGACCGAGCAGGTCCCCTCCAGGGCATCCTCTTTCGGCGCCTCCCGTCCGGCGAACGCGGCGAGGACGGCGTCGACGCCGCGCCGCCCGGCCGTGAAGAAGGAGACAGCGAAGCCGACCGACGCGACGAGGGCGGCCGTCGACCCGCGCTTCGCCCACGGCCCCCTGGCCGTCATCGACTTCGCCGACGGCCAGGTGTCCGCGTACTGCCTGCACGGTCTGGTCCTGGACGTTCCCGCCAAGTCGCTCCCGGCCCTGGTGGAGTGGACCCTGGCCGAGGCGCGGCTCGGTGCGCCACGGCTGCACCGCTCCGGCCAGGACAGCGACCCCGTCCTCGTGCTCACCGACGCCGCGGCGGAGCGCTACGGACTCCCGGTGCGCCTCAACGATGAGGAGCGCCGGGAAGGCAGGCTGCCCGAGGGGCACAAGGTGCTGCGGCAGTTGGAGAAGGCGAACTGGCGGCTCACCCGGCGCGGCTTCGGACCGTGGGCTCGTATCTACCGCCCGGCCCAAGGCGGCAGGCGCTTCTGCGTCCAGCTGTGCATCCTCGGCTGGGACGCGCTCGACGCCCGCTCCTGGGGGCGGGCGGCGCAGCTGCCGCCTGCCGACCTCGCGAACCTGCTGGGTGCTTACGCGACCCGCGTTCTGACGCCGCGCGGCTCCACCGCAGTCACCGGGTTGGAGCTGATGACCGCCCTGCACCCGCCGACCCGCGCCGGCGCGCCGGACGGTCAGGGTCGACGTCGCAGTGAGCACAATCCCGGATCGCTCGGCAGCGATCCCGTCGAGTGCGCGCCGCCGGAGGCGCCCGACGGGCACCCGCTGCTCGCCCACCTGCCCCGCTTCCACGAGCGCACCCCGGACGAGGTTCTGGTGGAGGAGGCCTACGACTGGGCACGCCCGCTCACCGATGACGAGTGCGGCAAACGGTTCGTGGTCGGCATCGACGTGAACATGGCCTTCGCGGCGGCCGCCAACGGCACCACCGTCGGACTCGGTGCCCCGGTCCATGTGAAGCACCCGGCGTTCGACCCGAAGATGCCCGGCAGCTGGCTGGTCGACCTCTCCCGCGTCGACCTGGATCCGCGTCTGCCCAGTCCGTTCACGCCGACCGGCGAACGTCCCGAGGGACCGGCCTGGTACGCGACGCCGACGGTCGCGTACGCGGTGGAGCTCGGCCACGACGTGGCTCCGGCGGAGGCGTACATCCGCCCGGACAACGGCCGTTACCTGGACGGCTGGTACGGCCGGCTGCGCGACGCGTACGTCGCCACGATGGCCGATCTCGGTGTGACCACCGGCATGGAGCCGGAGGAGTTCCTGAAGGCGATGGCCGTCCACAAGGAGACCGACCCTCAGATGGCGATCGTGCTGGCCGCGATCAAGGCCACGGTCAAGGGAGGTATCGGCAAGCTCCGCGAGCGCCCCCGTGGCGGCGGCTGGCGGCCCGGCAAGCCCTGGCCCGCCCTGAACCGGCCCACCTGGCGCCCGGACATCCGTGCGGCCGTCATCTCCCAAGCCCGCGTCAACATGCATCGCAAGATGCTCAAGACCGCCACCGCGACAGGCCAGTACCCGGTCGCGGTCCTGTCGGACTGCGCCGTCTACGCCTCCGAGGGCCCGTCGCCGCTCGACTTCCTGCCGTACAAGGAGGGCAGGCCGCTGCCGGGCGGCTTCCGCCTCGGCGTCTCGCCCGGCATGGTCAAGCACGAGGGCACCCAGACCACGCTCTGGGCGGAAGGTGTCCGCGAGGAGCACGGCCAGGGCCTCAATCTCGCCCGGTACATCAAGGACGGCAACGTCACCGCCCAGGACACCGGAGAGTAGGCCGCCATGGGCAAGATCGCAGACGGCCTCGACAAAGCGGTCCAGGGCGCCTTCACCCGCCCCATCCCGAAATCCGCCGGCGCTCGGATGCGCTACCTCGTCAAGCAGTTCAAGGGCAGCACCCGGGCCACCGCCGACGCACTCAGAATCTCCCAGCGCACCGTCGAACGCTACGTGAAGGACCAGCTCAAACACCCCCGCAGAGAGCTCGACGCCCGCTTGGAACGCGAGGTGAGGAAGCGCTGGCAGCCCCAGGTCCGAGCCCGCGCCAAGCAGGCTGCGGCCACCACCCACGGCATCGTCATCGACACCCGCGCACGCTTCGGCTACACCGCAGCCCCCGGCTCGACCGACGACGCCCGCCTGCGCCACCTCACCCAAGCCCTTCCACCCGACTACGCGGCCCGCCTCTTCGCCGCCCAGGACCAGGGCGCCCCCGAAGCCGAGCTGCAACAGATCGCCGCCGAAGGGCTCCAGGAGATCTACTTCAAAGACGGCGGCCGCCGCGCCCAGGGACTGCTCGTGGAGTTCACCGACATCGACTACGTGGAGTTCGACCTGTAAGACGAGTCCGCCGAGGGACGCACGCGAGCTGCCCAACCGTTCCGGTAGAGCTGCCCTTTGTTGAGCTCCGGCCTCAGGCCCGTGATCGAGACGGCCGAAGGACGGCAGATCAAGCCACGACCATGATGGTCCGCGGTCAGTTCGACGGCCCGGGCAGAAGTTGGATCACGCCAACTGACGTGTCCTCACTCGGCGAGGCATGGACGGCGCGGACCAACCAGCTGCCCGGGCAGATCGGGACGGGGGCTTGCTCCGGCAGGCCTCCGCCGTTCGGGAGCTCGACGCCCAGCTCGGCCCCGCCCATCACGGAGTCCATGAGCACCGCCGGGCCGTCCGTCTCCCAGACGCCGCAGTCCTCCCACGCGGTGGTGGGGTCGGCAATGACGACCCGGGCCGCGGCGATCAGGTCGGGTTCGGAGTTGGCGCCCAGCCAGCGGACGAAGGCTCGGTGTTCCGGCAGATAGCAGCTGCTGGCAGGCTCATCCGCCAGGACGAGTCCGGAGGCGCCTTCCACTCCGACAGCAATCACCCCGGCCAGCCCTTCCACCTGGCAGGCGCGGTCGTAGTCGTCCAGAACGTCCCCGTCGCCGATGACCATCCCCGCCTCTGTGCAACCATGCCATTGGACCAACGCGGAAACCGGAACCGCTATGAGCGGGCCACCCATGGACTCGACCCAGACGGGGGAAGGCTCACATGTGCCGGCGGTGATGGAGGAGAACGTCTTCACCACGCCAGTATCCTCGCGGCCACTGACAACGAGCTCTCCGCCTGATCACATCGCCATCGGAGACAGAGCTTCACTCGGGCTGATCCGGCGCCGCCCGAGCCTCCCGCAAGCCGACCGCGTCCTTTGCCGAGCGGCAGCATCGCCAGGGCCTCAAGGGCGAGAAGCGCAGGACGCCCGAGCCCGGAATCCCCATCCGCACCGTGCCTCTGCATCGGGCCGGACGTACCCGGGCACATGGCTTGGTGGGCGAGAGCTCCCGCTCGCGGTCTCACCGGACGGCTGCAGGGCCGTGGTCGTGGAGGGCGGAGGGCTGCATCCGTGGGAGCTCGAACGGGGGCACGGCACCCCTCGCCCCTCATGGCCTCATGCCTCGCGTCCGGACACGGTGATACGCCTCCTTCTGCCTCGACTGCCCGCTCCTGACCTGCACGATCCTGTATCTGCGTGGGCGGCAGGATACGGGGAGGCGATCCCGGACACCCGAGCATATGATCTCGGTGTCCGACGCATCCTTCTGCGTACGGGGGTGCGGTGGCAACCGGGAAGGCCGGGGCGACCGCAGGTGACTCGATCGTAAGAGGATTGCCCATGACCACCACTCCGGCTCAGCAACTGCCGCAGAAGACCGCCACAGAGTCACCGGGACGGCCTCTCGTCCCCCGACCCCGCTATGAGGGAATCTTCCTGGAGCCGATCACCACCATTGAGGTCGACTACCTCGATGAGGCCGACGACGCGGCCGACGAGACGCCGGCCACCACGCGGTCACGGTCCCGTCGATAGATCCGACGCCTACAAAAGCAGCAGCTGGACAGCTGCTGGAACTTCGGCGAGCAACGTCCGGCCGGCGGCGACTGGACCACGATCGTCCGAGCCCTCGGCGCAGCCACCGCTGACCACCAGGACCCCCTCCGCAGGTCGTGATCCTGCCGGCCAGAGCGGCTGAGAGATGTATGAGCAAGCGGCTGGCGAACTCCCTTCTGGAGGGCAGGCGCTGGTGATTGTGTACCGTCGGGCGGCTGGTGGTGGGCTGAGACGGAATGAAAGGTCTCCGGCCGCTCCCGTTCTCGGGGCGACCGGAGACGAACTCGTCGCTCCTTACCGGAAGGCGTCGGCGTTGCGGTAGGCCCACTCGGCGAAGGGGCGGGGTGCCCGGCCGAGTACCCGTTCGACATCCGGGCTGAGCCGCAGCTCTGCGGCGGAGGGCTCGCCGAGGACAGTGAGCGTGGTCTCGACGACCGGCTCAGGCATGAACGTGGCCATCCGTGCGTGTGCCTCGGCCCGGGTCAGCTCCACGAAGCGGACCGGCTCGCCGAGGGCGGCGCCGATCGCCTCTGTCTGCTGGCGGGGCGTGACAGCGGCCGGACCATTCAACTCGTAGACGTTCCCCGTGTGTTCATCATTGAGCAGGGCAACAGCCGCGACTTCCGCGATGTCCCCCGGATCGATCACCGGGATCCCGACGTCACCGAACGGCGCGGCGACGGTCCGCTCGGCGCGTACCGAATCCGCCCAGGCAAAGGCGTTGGACGCGAAGCCGCCGGGTCGCAGGATCGTCCAGGCCAGGCCTGACTCGCGCACCGCCTCCTCGATCGCCCGCATGACACCTCCGTGCGAGGGTGACTCCGGCCTGGTAGCGACCCCCTGCGAGGAGAGCAGCACTACCCGCCGGACACCTGCGGCCTTGGCCACATCGAGGATCGCTCGCGGGTCGATCCCGCGGCCGCCCGCACCTCCGTCATGCAGGAACAAGGCATCGGCACCGTCGAGCGCGTGCTGCAGGGTCTGCGGCGCGGTCAAGTCGGCCCGCACGTGTCTGACTCCCCTCGGCAGGTCCACCGGGGCCACCCCCCTCGACACCGCCGTCACCTGCTCCCCGACCTCCGTCATCGCCTGCACCAGCAACCGCCCGACGTTCCCGGTGGCACCCGTCACCACTATCACGATCAACTCCCATGCCATTCACGTGGTTTGTGTCGATGACGGCGACGCTAACAGCCTCGGTATAGTAGGTACCTAGAGGAAAGTAACTACCTCAGAGGAGCGGGAACCCCCTCCTGTCCGATGCCGGCGAGACCGGCGCCGTACGCGAGCGGCACAGCGTCTTCCACAGCGACTTGGCCCTGCGCGCCGCGCCGCTGCTGCGCGGGCCCGAGCGGTAGCGGTGGCCGGAGGCGGCGAACGACCTGGGCGATTCTCACGCGCGTGCCCACACTCCGGAGGGTCTGGCCGGTGCCTCGGCCCTGGCCGGTCGCCACCGCGAGGCGGCACTGCTGCTGGGCGCGGCCGAGGCCGCCCACACGTCCGTCGGTGCTCCGCCGCTTCCGCGGAACGCGGCGACGTGGGCCGCGCCATGACTGTTGCCCGCACGGCACTCGGGCTTCAGGCATACGCTGCCGCGCACGCCGAGGGCGCGACGCTGGACCGGGAGGGCGTCCATGCCGTGGCGTAAGCGGATGCCACGGTGCTCCCTCGATTGCCTCACCAGCAACAGCGGCGCCTCTCCCCCGTTGAGTCGGGCCGCCCATGACGCTCCGCGGATACGGCGCTCAGTCACAACACTCCCGGGGCACCGCTCGCCGAGCCGCTTTCAGGACCCCTGTACGAACGGTGTACAGCCTGATGGCCACGAGGAACTGAGGGGGGCGGGGGCCGTAGGTGTCTTGATTGGCGTGGCTGTCGTAGTGGCTGGTCTGCTCACCGTACTCGTCCGGCGCGACCGGAGGGCCGCGTACGGACAACGTGGATGGCCAACTTGTCAAGCGGGAAGCCTGCTTGCGATTCCAGCGGCACCGCGGCGAGGCGCGCATCGCCGACGGCGGGGAACTCCACGCGATTCTGGAGCAGCGCAGGACGAGGAACCAACGCTGAGCGGCCTTGGGAACCACCGCACCGCGGTGGTCGAGTTCGCTTCCGGGCGGCCGATGCGACGGGAGGCGCCTGGGGCAGGAAGCGCGGGCTGACGGAGGACCGCACGGACGGCGCGCGGGAGGCCCGGCGCGGGGAGCAGTTCGCTGAACAGACGTACTCACTCGAGATCAGAGATCATCCCTGCGGGCGCCCCAAGCGGACTTTGTGCGCGACGAGCAGGCATCCCTCATGGGACCCATCCCTGCCGGCACGGGCAGCAAAGCCCGTTGTCCGTGCGACGGCTCTGCGGGTGGATGCGCCTCCGCTGCCGGCGCGTACCTGCGTCAGCCCGACCCGTAGCGGGGCGCGTTGACCTGCGGCATGTGGCCAACTGGTCTCGGGCGAACCGCCCGAGACGCTGCTCGTAGCGTGTGCCGACAGACACGGCCTCCGCTCGGCTCAGCCAACGCCCGCGGCTTGTGCGGCGGCAAGCTCCCCGGCCCTGCTGCGGTACGCCTCGACGAGGCTGCCGCCGTCCGACCCGGGATGCCCTTCCGGGCTGAGCCCCGCCGACCGCAGGACCGCGTCGGCGCGGGCCTGGAGGTCCGCCAATTCGCGGGCGAGGTGCGGGTACAGCAGCCTGAGCCCGCGCCGGTCGCCGTCCGACAGGTTCTGCCCGTCACCGCTCGGTGCGCAGCTGCTCGGGTTGGACTTGTAGAAGAACGACGGGAACCGGTACAGCATCACGGATCGTGAGTCGAAGGGGCCTGCCACGACATCCGGGTCGTCCTCGGTGCGAAGGTTGTGATCCACCTTCGCGCGCGGCCAATTGTTCGGCTCACCCGCGAGGTACGTGTAAATGCCCGGGCGCCGTCCCTGAGCGTCCGCCACGAACACACCGTCGGCATCCTGTGTGGGAACATACCCGGCTTCGTCATCCCAGCGGAATTCGCCCTCGCAGGTGCCGCGCATGTTCTGGTGGGAGTGGTGGAATCCCAGTGCGTGCAGGAACTCGTGACGCACCGTACCCTCCCACTTGTCGGGTCTGTCGACCGCGTAGCGCCCGAGGTTGAGGCTGCGCTGACCGGGGTTGCCCCCGACCGGGCCACCGCCCGCGCCGATGGTTCGATCCGTGCTGTCAGTGCCGACCAGGGAGAAGTAACCGTCCAGGTCGAAGCTGACGCGGATCTCGGCGGCGAAGGCCGTATCGGCCGTGGTCCATCGCCGGAACGTCCCGGTCGCTTCGTCGTGGCCGAAGTCGAGTCCGATGTTGCAACTGTCAGTGATCTGCGCCGTCGCTCCCGCGATGTCCGCGTGCAGTTGGTCGTCCCCGTCGAGGAACGCGACCCTTATAGCCGCACCGGGTCTCCACCGCGCGATGTCGGTGACAAGGAACTCCAGGCCGCCGCCGGCCAGTGAACGCCTCCACCGATCCCGCACTTCGATCGCCGCGACGACGCCATCAGGGAGAGACTCGAGTTTCATGATGCATCCTTTCGCATCGTTTCGAAACAGTCCCCCGACCGCGCTGATGACGGACGACCGGCCCGGCTCGATGCGCGAGCATGCCGCGCTGCCGGCCCACAACCCAGCTTGTCACGAATAGTCCGCTACCGCACACCCACTTCACATGGTTCAGAATTCATCGGCTCCGCCGACCTGGAACGGGACGAGCTGTGTACCGGCCTTGATGCCCTCGCCGCGCCAACGCGGCTTCCCACCTGCTCGGTTGCCATTCGCGCTTGGCACGGGGGGTGCGGGGCTGATCGTTCCGGATGGATTGCGGAATTCGCCCATTCTGGAGGTCCCCTTTCGCCGCCTCGGCGGCGTGCTGGTGGGCCCGGCAGACGGTGGAGTCGATGTGCACGTCCCAGGTGATCAGGCCGGCACTCACCAGTCCGCGCAGGACGACGCTCATGGACTGGCGGGTGACGAACGGGCCGCAGGCTGGTTCGGCCTCGGACAGCCCGGGTTGGCAGCGGTGAGGAGTGCGGAACAGCCTCGGCTGCGCCACCGTGCGTGCTGGGGGAGATCAAGGGCGGGTACGACCGTGCCACGATCTCCCCCAGCATGTGCTCCGTGGCTGCAGCGTCCTCAGTCCGGGCAGGAGCAGCGGACCACGCCTTGCCCGGCTGCTTCACCTCCCATCAGATGCGCATACGCGCACCGCAGTCGCTGTCAGGGGCAGTTGACCATCGAGTCGCCGATGTCGCGGTTGCAGGAGTCGAAAGCGAGACCGCCGTCGAGGCTGTCGTTGGCGTTGACGCCGTCAGTGGCGTTGAGCGTGTCATTGCCCTCGTCGCCGTTGAGGGTGTCGTTGCCGCTTCCTCCGGCCAGGGTGTCGTTTCCGGTGTTCCCATTGACGCTGTCGTTGCCTTCGTTGCCGTTGAGGGTGTCGTTTCCGGCGTTGCCGTTAATGGTGTCGTTCCCTCCCAACCCTGAGAGAGTGTCGTTTCCGGGCCCACCGTTGATGGTGTCGTTGCCCGGAGTCGCTGCCGTGGCGCCGAAGGCCCCGGTCGGGTCGTCGCCGACGAGATGGTCCGCGCGGGGGCCACCGTTGAGCAGGTCCTTGCCGCCACCCCCGTAGAGAGTGGCGGGAGCGTCCAGATTCGGGGAGACCGTGATGTCGTCGTCGGCGTCCTGGCCGTTGACCTGAACGGCTGTGGGGAGCGGACACACCGCGGTGTTCTCCGACCGTGTCTCGCACGGGGCGACGGCGCGTACCGCGTCCGCGGTGTCCGACACGAGTACGGAGCTGCCTTGACGGCGGATGGTGATGTCATTGGCCACCCCCTGATCGGCCGTGACCAGCAGGGTGCCGGCGGCCATCTCGACCACCGTGGCGCCGGCGAGGTCCCGGGACTCGGCGGCCAGCGGGGTCGCCGAGGCCGAGGTGCCGGCCAGCCCAGCGCAGAGGAGCGCTCCGGCCGAAAGGATCACGCAGATACGTCGCGCTGTCATGGTTGTGCGTCTCCTTCGTTGTGTCCCTGCCGCGCTGTCGGGCCTGCCCGCCCGCCTTTCCCGCTTGCTGGTCACGGGCATTCCGTGACGCTGTCGCCGAGGTCGGCCGTGCAGCTGTCGGCCTCCGTGCCCCCCTGCACGTAGTCGTTGCCGCCGACATCGTCGACGGCGTTGATGCTGTCCCGACCCGGGCCGCCTTCGGTGAAGTCGTTGCCGGTTCCGGCGGCCACCTGGTCGTTGCCGGTCCCGGCGCTCACCACGTCGTTCCCGGCCCCTGCGTTGATGACGTCGGAGCCTGCCCGGCCTTCGATCGAGTCATTGCCGGCGCCGCCGAAGATCCGGTCCGTGCCGCTGGCACCGGTGAGCGTGTCGTTGCCGCCTCCACCTGAGAGGAAGTCGGAGCCTTCATCCCCTTCCAGGGTGTCGTTCGCGCCGCCGCCCTGGAGGCTGTCGTCGCCGGCACCCCCGACGAGTGTCACCCCCGGACTCGCCAAGGAGGACGTGACGCTGTCGGCCTGGTCACCGGCGTTGACGACGAGTTCGGTGAGGCTGCCTGCCCCCGGACAGACGGCCTCTGTGGTGCTGACGGCGGTACACCCGCCGAAGGCCACGATGGTGTCACCGGTGTCCCTCACCCGGATCGTGTCGCCGACCTGCCACACGGAGATGGTGTTGCCCAGGCCGACCGAGGCCGTGACGGTAACGGAAGTGCCGTTCTTGCTCACCAGCGTGCCGGCCATGGCGGAGCCGGGCGGCTGGGCACCGGGGGTCGCACTCGCCGGGCCGGGGAGGCACAGCGTGAAGCCGAACACCGTTGTCAGGAGCGCAACGGTGCGATGAAGTGCCTTGTCCATGACCTGCCTCCTGGGAAGCGTGCGGGATCGTCACTCGGCTCGTACTGCTTTCGTGGAGCGGTGGTGACTGGCACGGCGGCACGCCGCCTGATGCCTGGAGCGGCGTTTGCCGCTTGGGGGCGCCGGGCGGTTTCGCGGGCCCGCGAACCGTTGCGCGTGTTCGCCCTCCGGCGTTCATAACGGAAGTGCGGCAGTCCGTGGTGGCTCACAGCACAACCGGGCGGGCCCTGCCGGGAGCGCTGTTCCACATCGGACGGCGCCCATCACCCCCTGGCTGCCGGACCCAAGCATGCCGTGTGGAGAACTTGTGGAGGAGGGGGGTTAACGCCATTGAAGGGAGTCCTCCGGAGGCGCGATTTCCTCCATACTCCGCGCCCGCTGATGCACAGTTGTTCGCACCCTTCTCGTCGGGTTTTCCGGTGAGCGCACTGGCCAGGCCGCCTGGCGAGGGGGCTTGGGGTGGCCGGTCCCGGTGACGCCGGCCTTCCTTTCGTCGATCCAGGCGTTGCATTTCGACCTCTCCCGCCCAGCCGAGGCTGGCCGATTGCAGAGCCGCTCACGGCACCGCCCAGGGGAGGGTCTTTCCGGTGATCGGATCGTTGGTCTGGTGTGTCGCCGACTGCTGCAGCGGGCACGGATCGAGCCGTTGCTGCTGGATCGGACATCGAAGCGGGGAGGGCGGTGGCGTGATCACCGGCAGGTGATCGACGTGATCGCGTTCAAATACCGCACGAGGCCCGTGAAGGGACCTGCCCGAGCACTTCGCGTCAGGGAAGGGTGCCGCCCAAACCCGGCTGTGGAAGTGAAGCGCCGACGGCAGCTTGCTACCGGCTACGGGCGTCGGCGGGAGGGCTGCCCCAAGACGACGCCGGACGTGGTCCTGGGGCGGCCGAAAAGGCCTTCTCGTCCCGGGTGATCCGTCGGCAGCGCATCGGCGCGGGTTCCGGGTGGTGATCCCGCAGCCGGCCGAGCAGGCCGCCAACCGCAAGCGGCTCGGCCACCTCGACGGCCGCCCACCGGTCTTCGACCGCGAGGCGTACGAACAGCGCAACATCGCCGAACGCCGCATCAACGAGCCCAAGCAGTGGCGCGGCCCGACCACCCGCCACGACACGACCGCCGGCGCCCTGCTGCCGGACTCACCTCACCGTCATCTTCGTCTGGCCAGCGCCATGGCCCGAGGGAAACAACCGAGGCGGTCACGTCGGCCGGGCATCGACGCCCAGCACCGGCCATTCGAGGATCACCCCCAAGGACCTACTCGTACGCCGTGCAGCGGGATGCTTTCGCAGCGAGGTCACGGCGTTCGGCACGTCGCGGCGCGTTTTGCCGGTTTTCATACTAATCTCCCGTAATCGTACGAAGTCGATCTATCACAGATCGCACAGACCTCACTCCGCCGGAGATGACATGCACAAGATTCGCAAGACTGCCGTCCTGGTCGCCGCCCTCGCCAGCGTCGGACTCATGAGTGCCGGCACCGCCCATGCCGACGGCCATGGGCACGGCCACGGCAAGGGTGGCGACCACTTCAACATCAAGCAGAGCTCCAAGTGCACGTCGCACGACCTGAACGTCGACGTCCTCGGTGAGGTCGGCATCCTCAACGGCCTGGGCGGCAACCTGCTGAACGGCGAGGGCCACCCGGGCGCACAGAGCACCCACGTCGGTTCGACCATGGGCTGCAGCAACAGCGCCCTGTAAGCCGTGTCCGGCGGATCATCAAGGATCGCTCACCAGCACCGGACGGACATTCCGCGCCGGCTGCCATGATCCGCCGGACACTCCCCTGCCTGTCGGCTTCTCCGGATTGGCGTGTCGAACGCTCCTGGCCCGCAGGCACTCACGGCAGCGGCTGGACCATCCGATGGGCCGGGGAAGCCCACCGACGGGGCTGGGCTCGCGCCGCCCCCGCGGCAACCTGGTTCCCGATCGGCGGCCGCGGCGTGGGCGGCACACCCCTGCTCGGGCCCTGCAGCAGGTCACTCTGTAGGCGGCGGTACTCCTCGGTGGCCACCCCCGTCGCCGACGCCCCAGCCCTCCGGCTGCATGCAGAGGGGTACGGATCACGCCCGGGGCGACGAGGTCGACACGGATCTTGTCGGCCGCGGGTGCGGCGGCCGGGCTGATCCGGGGGTGGGACGTCGGCCTGGCTGACGACGGACGGGAAGCGGGGAAGCCGACGACAGCGTGGTCCACCAGAACGGCGCCGATAGCGACGATGCTGCCGCCCCGGCCCTGCGTGCCGAGCGCACCTTCGCGTCACCGGAGCGGTCCAGGCGCAGCGGCGGCACCGACTCTCGCTCCCCCGTCCCGGCCCAAGGACATGCGGGTCCGCGCCCATGCGCACCGCGGGCACAGGGCGTTCCCGTTCACCGCTCCCCAGCTCGCGCACGTAGCGCACGACCCCAGCCGCCGGAGCGCCCTGGTCGTCGTTCGGCCCGTGTCCGTTCGGCGGCGCCCCTGCCTGGTGGGGGCTCGGACGTGCGGGCCCACGCCGACGGCGCCCTGCTCAGTCCTCGGGCGTCTGCCGGGCGCCCTTACAGGCTCGGCTTCCCTTGCGACACGTAGCGAACCCGCACGCGCTCCCTTATGGCAAGGGCTGCCACGGGGCCTACGGGCGGCCGGCGGAGCTGCTGGATCTTTCCCCCCTGCGGCTGGAGCGACCGGCATACGTCCCAGGCAGCCCAGCACCTGCCGTGCATCCGCCGAAAGCCCGCAACCGCACTGAGGCACGGGAACGGCCGACGTCCGCGAGCCGCCGGACCGCGGAAGGTGAGGAAACGCAGAGCCATCTGACGGCGCAACAAGCCTCGGCCCACCACAAAAGCGTCCACGGACTGGCCGCCGTGGCTCAGGACGGCGGTACGCGTCGTCTTCGGCGCGTGCGGACGCCCCGGAGTTCCGCCTCGATCATCCTGCTGCGCCGCTTCACCCGACGCGCCCGTGCTCGGCGGCAACGGCCGCTGGTGCCTTCGGGATCGAGGGCACCGTTCAAAGGGTGCGGCCGTGGATCTCGGTGAGGATGGTGCGGGCCCAGTCGGCCGGTGTGGGGGTGTCGAGGCAGGCGGCCAGGTGGGCAGTGTGGATGCGGCGTTCGCTGGGTGTCATCGTCAGAGCCCGATGAAGGGTGTCGACCAGGTCCTGGGAGGATTCTGGGTCGGTGAGGAGGGCGGCGGTGCCGAGGTGTTCCGCGGCACCGGCGTACCGGGACAGCACGAGCACTCCGGTGCGTTCGGTCGCGGCCAGGCAGGCGATGTACTCCTGTGCAGTGAGGTTCATTCCGTCGGCGAGCGAGGTTACCCAGTACACGTCGGCTGCCAGATAGTGGTCGACGATCTGCGGGAAGGGCAGGGGCCTGGGGATGTAGTCGACAGGCTGCCAGTCCGGTGTTCCCCAGCAGGCGTTGAGGGTGGTGATCGCCTCTTCGAGCTCCGTGCGCGTCGTGTCGTATGCGCGGATGCCGGGTTCGGGGGGCGGACAGATCAACCGGAACCGCACCCGGCCGCGCAGCTCCGGTGCCTGGTCGAGGAGGGTACCGAGGGTTCGCACTTTGTGGACGGGTGCCTTCGCGTAGTCCAGGCGCTCGACGGACAGTACGAGCATGTCGTCGTGTTCGCGGTGGCGCCTGGGACGGGTGCGGGCGTGGTGCTCGACCGCGGCACGGTCGATGCCCAGGGGGTGGACGCCGGTGCGTGGGGTGTGCGGGGCCCCGGCCAGGAGGTGCCGGAAGTTGGCGGCGTGGGTGGCGGTGTGGAATCCGGCCCAGTCGAGGTGCGTCAGCGAGGCGCACAGGTGCTCGGCGGCCGGGAGCCGCCGGAAGGTGTCAGGTGGGGGGAAGGGGGTGTGGTGGAAGAGACCGATGTGCAGGTCGGGGCGGCGTGGCTTGAGGAGGCCGGGGACGAGCCACATGTTGTAGTCGTGCAGCCAGACTGTTCCTCCGACGGCGGCGTGGGTGTCGAGGTGGTCGGCGAAGGCCGCGTTGAAGGCCTCGAAGGCTGCCCAGTGGCGGGCGTCGTGCCTGATGAGTTCCGGTCTGGACATCAGGGCGGGCCACAGCGTCTCCTTGCACGCACCGTGGAAGTAGTCCGCCCACGTCTTCGATGTCACGGGCAGTAGGGCCATGGGCAGGGCGGTGGGCATCGGAGGCGGTCCGGAGCGCGCGGCTGGGGCAGGGTGGTCGCTGCCCGGGGTTGGGGGCCGGTTCGTGACGAGGGCGGCCGCCCACACGGCGTCCGGCCCGCCGGAGCGCGGTTCCAGGGCGGAGCTGAGCGTGGGCAGGATGCCGTTGGGGCTGGCCGGGGGCCGCCACCGGCCCTCGGCGTAGTGCAGGGGAGGCCGGTGATAGCCGACGATCACCGGTGCGGGCCTGGGGATCCAGCCCAGATGCTCCATCGCCCACAAGATCGCCGCCGCGCCGGTCAGAGGAGGGCGGTACACACGCGCGCCGACCGGGACCGCGGCCCGCAGGGCAGGCTCGGCGTTCTGGGGAATCACCCCGTGGCTGCCGAGGTCGAAGAGCGACAGGTCATTGAGGGAATCACCGGCGACCAGCAGCGCGGAGGGCCGCCAGCCGTGCATCCGGGCAAGATTCCCTACGGCTGGCCCCTTGCCCGCGCGTTCGGGCAGAACGTCGAAGTAACGGCCTGCCGAATACGTCCAGGAGCACCCGAGGTCCTGGACAGCGGCCTGCAGTCTCGCCGTGAGGTGCTCCGCGCGGAGGGTGAAAGAGCAGCGGCCCTCTTGAACAACCCCCTCCTGATAGGCCAGCTGAGGGAATCGTCGCAACGCCGACCGCACCTGAGCAGCGCCGGGCCAACCGGCGCGAAGCCACCCTTCCACGTCCTCGAGATGGTGCATGTCGGTGGCGTCGATGACACTCGACCCGACATCCGCGACGATCCAGCGTGGCGAAGGGACCAGTGGGTCCTCGGCAAGGATCGTGCGGACTGACGCCAGGGAGCGCCCGGTGGCGAACACAAGGGTGATAGCGGGGTGCTGCTCGAGAACGCGGCGCAGCCGCCGACGGGCCCCTTCGTCGCCGCCGAGCAGAGTACCGTCGAGGTCGGTGACCAGTACACGCTCACCCAACGCGGAAAGCGCAGGAGGCGCAGGGCGTGCAGGCCGAGGACAGTAAGCGGTGGCTGGAACGTGATGGGCCATCGATCTCCCTGACAACAGCGACGCGACCGAGAACTCGCCTTGGCCGGCAGGCCACGCCGACCGAGGCCCTGTTCCTTGGTGTATGCCGCGACTCGCGGGGACCACCGCGGCTGACCACTCCAATGGATGACTCGTTTCCTTGGTCGGCGGAACGGTGGCAGAGCCGTCCGTGCGGTGCGCTCACCCGAAACCGTCACGCGGTGACGGTTTCGGGTGTGGTCGGCATGTGCCAAGCAGCCCGGCTGTGGCCGTGTCAGGAATGCCGCTCTTACCTGGAAGTCGCCTCCGTCCCGTTAACCATGGGGATCGAACGGCAAGGCATGGGGAAGCAACCTCCTCAAGGGCCCCGCTCAAGCCCTGCCCCTTGGGCGACGATCCTCGAGCAACCCGTCAGATGTCCGCAAGCCCCCGCCACCACCGCCTCGGAGAAGCTCATGTCGCACCCGAACCGGGCAATCGACGACATCATGGCCGCCGCGCGGGCCGCACCGGAAGAACTGATCACTCAACTGCTGGCAAGCGACGACCTGCGCGTGGTCCGGCTCGGCAAGGCCCTCCAGGACCTGCGGAGCCGCCGACCGCCGGCGTCCGACACCGGCCCCTGCGAGGGGACCGTCGTCATCGAGCCCATCACCCACGACCCGGCCTGGTGAATCTCCCCCGCCGCCGGCGCAGAAGCAAACCTCCTGATCCGGTCGGCGTCCCGGTGGCGGCCTCGTCTCAGAAGCAGTTCGTCATTCGCCCCGATCCCCACTCCCTGACCGCCCCGTCCGGCGCGTGTCTGTCTGTACGCATATCCGTGCGCGTGTCGCGGCCCGCGCAGGCGGCGACGGTCGGCAGCCCGCATCACCCGCCCGACCGATACGGCGCCACGCCCGCTGCCGCCCGCCCGATCTTCCGCAGGGCGACCCGGTGACCGACACGAGTGGGTCGGCAGGCCTCCTGGCACCAGCCCCCGTACGCTCATGTTGAGTTCGCCTCGCCGGCGGGCCGCCGCCGAAGTGCCGGGCCGACTTGGCTTCCTGGGCCAGGCGGCGGAGGGCCAGCAGGGCGGGTTCGAGGAGGTTCGAGACCAGAACGGCCCGTTCGGCCCGGGCCAGCAGGTCGCGCTCGCCGTGCATCTGGTGCACGTCCAGGTCGGCGATGCCGTCGGCGAGTCGGGCGTACGGCAGCAAGCCGCGCCAGTCTCAGCGCCCAGGTCGGCGAGTGCGGCCAGGACCTCTGCCAGGGTGTGGGCGGCCGGGTTGCCCGGTGACACTTCCCATCCCATTTCGACGATCAGCCGGCGAGCGTCGGCCACGCCCGCCGGCTCGGCCTCCGTCGAGGGCCGTTCCGTGCCGGCGTCCTCTTCCTTCATGGCCGGACGCACGCCCAGCACTATCCCGAAGACCTGGTGCAGATCGTCTTGTTCGGCGGTGATCGCGTCGAGGATCTCCTTCGTCGCGCCGGCCGAAAGGCCGCGCGTCGCGATCAGGGTGCGGATGAGCCGGAGCCGGCGCACATGGTCTTCACCGTAGTCGGCCTGGTTGGAGGCGGTGGGCCGCCCCGGAGGGAGCATCCCTTCACGCAAGTAGTACTTGATCAGCGGCACTTGTACGCCCGTTCGTCGACTGAGCTCGGAGACCTTCATCCACTCACTTCCTCAGCAACGGATAGCAGATAGCGCTATTATCCATTCTGCCGCGCCCATCCACTCGACCTCCCGAAAGGGCCCTTCGTCATGCCCACATCAGGCTGGACACCCCGAACCCCGCGCCGCCTCGGATCCGGGTACTCGTCACGGCATCCCGCTTCGAGCCATGGCCTCGCGAGGACGTCCCTCGCTTCCTGGCCCCGCCCATGTCCTCCCGGCATCAGATGAAAACCGCACCGGGCGCCTACGACTCCTCGCTGATCGCGCAACCCCTGCGGCGGTTCTTCTCTACCCCTCCGCCCGGCAGGACCGCGACACGCTCTCCGCATGCGCCGGCACCGCCCCCACGGCGACTCCGTGCACGCCATGCGCCTCGAGATGCGTCAATCGACCCTCGCCTTCCGGGAACCGACATCGAGCGCCCGCCGATCAACCGAGAGGAGTCCGCCAAACGCCGCCTCGCCGAGTAGACGCAGGACCACACCGCCGACCTGACTGCCGAGCCCGCCCGACGCCCGATACCGCGGCGGGCCACACCCTCTGAACCTCCGAGGGTCGGCGCGGCCGCGCCCGAACGCCCCTCCCGGGCTGACGTCACCGGAGTTCCGCTCGCGATCGGAAAGTCATCGCCGGCGCCGCACAACATCAGCCGGGGCCACCGGTCCCCACGCCCTGCAGGTCGTCGAGGACAGCGGCGCGGGCCCCAGCCGTCCCTGACGGCTTCTTCATGCCGCCCGCCGGACGTACGGCCCGAGCCCATTCTTCACCGCGGCCTGAACACGGCCGCCCCACCGAAAGGACTTTTCTCATGTTCGGCACCCTCATGCTCATCGCCGTTCCCACCGTGCTGTTCCGGCTGCTCGGCGCGTTCGGCGTCGGACGGTTCGCGACCTGGCGGGTGTCCGTCCTGCACGGCCTCGCTGTCATGCTGGTGTTCACGGCGAGCGCGCACTTCGTCCCGTCCACCCAAGGCCCCATGCCGGGCCACCACGACGTGGTCGCGATGGTCCCGCCGTTCGTGCCGTTCCCCCGCTTCGCGGTCTACGCGACGGGCGTCCTGGAACTTCTCGGCGCCGCCGGACTCGTCCGTGAGGCCACCCGGCCGATGGCCGGGCTCGGCCTCGCCGCACTCTTCGTCCTGATGCTCCCGGCCAATATTTTTGCGGCTGTCGAGCAGATCCCGTTCAACGGGGAGCCGGCGACGCCCCTGTGGTTCAGGATTCCCGAGCAGGTGATCTTCATCGGCGTCGCGCTGTGGGCCTACGCCCCGGCACGTGCCGCGGCCGACCGCCGGGCCGAAGGGGCGCCTGCGTAGAGTCGTAGCAGGTGGCCGACCGGCGCCATTCCTTGATTCGGTTGTTGATGCGGCGTTCGACCGTGTTGCGGTCGCGGTAAGGCGCGGTGTCGTGGGAGATGGGCCCGTCCACCCCGGCCGGCCCATCTTCTTGCGATCCACCGGCGTTCTCCGGCATCACTGCCCGGGTGCTGCGTCTGCACAGGTAGGCGTGGTCGGTGACGGCGGACCACTTTGTCCGCGGCCACGGCGGTCCGGGGCCGGCCGACCGGGGCCGGACGTCCGGACCGCGACCTCGACGCACTCCAGGCGGTGGGGAAGCGCGGGTGGCCAGTAACCTGGCCGGCGGGTCAGCACGAAGCACAGCGTGCGGCAGCGTCACCCGCCGCCAAGTGCGCCTCGGGGGTCGGACCGCGCCTGCCCAACAGCCAGCCGCGGCTCAATCACCCGCCCGCTCCTCGTCCGTCAGATCGCCCCGAATCATCCCGCCTGTCTACCGCCTTGGTCCCGCCGGGTCGGCGGAACTGCCGAACTCCTGATCCGAACGCGGCACACTCGCCGGCTTCAGAGCTGCGAGCGTGAAGTGCCGTACCTGAAGCGGCCCAACGAGGTACTCGTCCTCACCCGGCAGAACCACGGGCTGGTCACGCCAATGCTCGCCGGCATAGCCGACCAAGTCCTGCTCGCTGCGCCAGCGACTGACGTACAGCACCGAATCAGGCGGCGCGAGCAGTACCTCGTGGTCCACCAGCCCGGGGTAGCGGCTGGGAAACTCGCTCACCGCAGAGACGATCATCTCGCGGAATGCCTCGAAACGGCCAGGCCGTACACGTGCCTCACTCACCCTGATGATCACGTTCATCAGGGTGTCACGCACGGCGACGCGACGCCAGAGTCCTGCCGCGTGCTGCGAAAGCACTCCACCTCCGCGACCAGGAGACGCACCCGCACCACGCCGCCAGGCACCCCGTCATGCGCAGCGCCCCGAAAGCGGGATACACACGGCCGGGCCCACCGCCGGACAGTGTCTTCCTCAGTGATCCACTCGACGTGGTAACGCCCGCCTTCGCGGCCGGCTTTCCGCGCCAGGCCGCCCAGGCGCCCCTACTGTGCGTCGGCGGTGCGCGGCGGTATACCGAGCCTTGCGGCGACCTCTTCGTTCGCCGTCTTCCGCGGCCACGCCCGCCACCTGCCTTGCCCTCGGGGTCAGGGTGTAAGCGCTCCGGTGCCCGGGCTCCCGGGCCTGTGCCTCTGCCCCGCCGGCCCGCGCGGGTGAGCGGGGCTCCGCGGACCAGCACCTGCGATGGCGGTGCGCGTATACCCTGTCACGTTGGGTGGTGGTGCCCCTCGGGAGGGTTCGCGGCGGTGATCAGTACCCAACGCTCCGGCCAGGAATAGGGGGTGGACCCCAATTGAACCCCCATCCCTCGGCGCGGTCCTCTGGGAGTCAGGGAGGGCGGAAACCCAGAGCTTCACCCCAGATCCTGGAGAAACCATGACTCCTTACCTCGACTCAGGTGGCTTGGTCACCACAAAGGTGACTGCCCTGGTCGGCACCCCCGTGGGTGCCACGGCCGCCCGGAGCAGGTGGGCGCACCGTTCCGGCCGCCGGCACTGCGGGCTGCCCGCCCGGCAGCGGCCGAGTGAGTTCCGCAGCCTACGGCTCAAGCTGCCGGCGGCCACGCGTGTCGTGCCCGGTGCCCGCCGTCGGGTGCGGCGGACCGTGACCGAGTGGGGCTGGGGCGACCAGGCGGACACGGTGGAACTCCTCTTCTGCGAGCTGCTCTCCAATGCCGTCCAGCATGCGCCGGGCGGCACCCGACGGGTCGATGTCGAAATCAACCAGGGCCACGAGTCGCTCGTCGTGACAGTGCGTGACTCGGGGTGCGGCAGCCCCCAGGCGGCCGTTCCCGGCTTCCGTCCGCAGGAGCTGGCCGAGAGCGGCCGCGGCCTGGTGCTGGTGGAGGCGATGTCCTCGCAGTGGGGCAGTATCCGGTCACGGGAAGGAACGAAGACTTGGTTCGCGGTCGGCCACGACTGAAGGGTGCCGTACGACAACACCGCCCATTCGCGGGCCCCGTCCAACGCTCTCGCGTCTGTCGCTGGCCGGAGTTTGCCGCGGCCTTCAAGCCCACGATGCACGCCCCCTCCGAGACGTGGCGCGGGCCATGCGGCCGGCGCGAGATGCTCACAGCGGTCGGTCCGACAGGCGTACACACCTGCCGCCGCCCAGTCGGCGAAGCCTCGATGCCGGGGCGGCATCGCCTGTTCACCTGTGCTGCCCGGCCCGGCAGCCCTCCGCACCGGCTACAGGGCCAGGACGTAGGGCCGATCGCCGGTGCGGGTCGCACGGCGCCCGCGATCCCAACGAAAGGTAAATGTTGAGTAAAGTGCCGGGACGTTACTGCCCGAGCCCACTCGTTAGCGATGTCCAGGGCCGGGCTCGTCATGGGAGCCCGCGCCGGCCATTTCACCGATAGAGGCAATGCAGAAAGAGGGCTCGTATGGCAGTGCAGACGACCAATTCGCAGGTGTGGCGCTGACCCAGTACCTGAGGACACGACGGCGAACCCGGCAAGGCCGAACGGGTGCTAGCGCCGGTCGGCCGAAGCCCGGCACCGCGCCTGATTCGCAGTCCTGACTCGTGGCTCACACCACGCTCAGCCTTGTCGCGGGACGGGAGCCCGTGAGCCGGCCCGAACGTAGTCGCGATGGATGCCCTTGAGTGGGGAGGTGCTGTGCCGCTCGACGATCAGGAGGGCCTTGGAGCCCGCACCGACGCGGAACTGACAGCCGAGGTGCGGACGTCGCAGGCGGAAGCTGAGCTGGCCGAGCTGTACCGTCGGCACCACTCGGCCGTGCTGGCGTACGCGGGCACCTGTTGTCGCAACTCGCACACCGCCCAGGACCTCACCTCCGAGGCGTTCACCCGCACACTCCAGGCCGTGCGTGCAGGCCGGGGCCCGGAAAACGCCTGGCGGCCATATCTCCTTGCGGTAGTCCGTCGCACCGCAGCCGAGTGGGCCAACACCTCACGCCGAACCGACCTCTCACCCGATTTCGAGAAGTGGCTCACTCATCTGGACACTGCGGAACCCGAGGAGAGCGGCGAAGAACGAGTGCTGCGCATGGAGGACAACAACTTCGTGTTGCGCGCCTTCAACACACTCCCTGAACGCTGGCAGGCGGTCCTGTGGCACACCCTCGTCGAGGACGAGCCCGCGGCGAACGTAGGAGCGCTGCTGGGACTGAGCGCCAGTGGCGTCGGCTCCCTCGCCGCACGAGCCCGGGAAGGACTGCGCGAGGCATACTTGGCCGTGCACGCCCAGGACGGCGCCGGCAGCGAGGAGTGCCGACGGTACGGCGCCCTGCTCGCCGCCGCTGTCCGCGGCAACGGCCGTCGGACGAGCAACAGCCTGGCCCGGCACTTGAACGACTGCGCTCGCTGCTCCCGGGCACTTACGGACCTTACGGAGCTCAACCAGCGTGTGCCGTCCGTGCTGCCCGCCGGCCTGCTTGTGTGGGGCACGGCCGCCTACCTCGCTGCACAAGGGAGCAAAGCCAACGCCGCGACGGCACTGGGCACGGCACCCGCGAGCCTCCCGGCCGACGGCTCCACCGGCCTGTTGGCCAAGGTCCAGGCATCGTGGGTCTCCCTCGGCGCAACAGCGGCGACCCTGGCCCTCCTCGTCAGTATCGCCCCCCTGTTGTCGCCCCCCGGCGATCAGGATGGGGCGCCGACGCCATCGATCAGCCCGTCGCTGACCGGCTCACCGTCAGCCACCGATACAGCGCTTCCGCGGCCGAGGGCATCGAAAACCGCAAGACCGGCCTCGAGTGCGCGTTCCTCGCCCGGCGCGTCACCCACTCGTACGCGCAAGCAGCCCGTGCCTCCCCAGCCCGAGTCCGCACCGCCCGCGTCTACGTCTACGTCTACGGGCAACCTCCTTGCCAATGCCGGCGCCGAAACGGGTCCGTGCTCCGAACGCGGCGAGGACTCCATGGACATACCCGGGTGGCAGACCCTCTCAGGCGCTCCTGTTCCCCTGTGCTACGGCTTCCCCAACATGAACACCTCAGAAGGCCCTCAGGGCTCCGGACTGCCTGGGAAGGCCTACTTCGCCGGCGGACTCGAGAGCTCCTCGGCCATCACCCAGTCAATAGGCCTCCCCTCGACGCCCAGCGGGAAACCCGCGTCCTATACGTTGTCGGGCTGGCTGGGTGGCTGGGCTTACGAGGAGGAATACGCAGAGGTGACTGCGGACTTCGTCGCTGCTGACGAGCGTGTCCTGCACACTGCCGAGCTCGCGCCGGTCTCCGCCGAAAGCAGGGGATACGGGAACGGGTTCCGCTGGCAAACGGTCACGGGCGTGGTGCCGGTCGAGGCGGACAAGGTCACCATCACCCTCACGTTTACCGGGTCAGGCGACAACTTCAACGACGCGTACGCCGAAGGCCTCCACTTCAGTCTCGAGTGAAAGATGCAGCGCTTCACGCCGCCGCCCACCTTCCCGTACGAGGACCGGCTCATCGTCGCCCGTGCGAGACCCCGTACGACGCCGGTACGAACGCCTCTGACCGCCGATCGCAACCCGACCGGGGTTCTGCGGACCGCGCGCCGCGCCCATGAGGAACAGGTGGACCCGGCGGGGAGGCCGCGCATGTCCTCGCCGTCCTGTGGGCCGTGGTGATCTCGAGGTGTCATTCCTCGGGGTGGTCGCGGACCGGCGGCCGTCGCGGGGTACGCCCTGAGGTGTGAGCCCTCCGAGGGCCGCGTTTCCTCGTTGGTGCCTCCACCGGCCCCACGGCCCCGCGGTCCTGCGGCCGCTCCGGCCGGCCGGCGGTGCGCGGCTCCGGCGGTGTGAGGGTCGCCGGAGACGAGCTGCCCGCCGAAACCGGCGACTGCGACAGCGGTGTCAGCGGCCGTCGTGGAGTTCCTGATGCATCTGGGGCTGGTCGTCCTGGCCCTGGGTGAGTGCGGCCTTCTCCATGTCCCGGAAGGCGGTCGAGGCGATGCCGATGATGTCCTTGTAGGGATTGACGCCCGTGGTCTTCTCGGCGCCGCCGCCCAGCAGACCCCCGCCCAGCCCGCTGACGACCTTGTGTCCGGCTGCGACCGGCTTGCCCGCAGCGGACAGCAGCCCCTTGGGCAGGCCGGCCATGTCCGCGTACTTGTCGGTCAACGCGGTGCGGACCATGGCGATGAACGCGTCATGGGAAGGTCCGGGGAAGAACTTCTTGTAGTAGTTGACGGCCTGCTTGGTCATGAAGACCCCGTCGTCGGTCTTCTTCCACTCCTTGTCGCGCTCCTGGGTCCACAGGCGGTCGACCTCGTCGGCGTCCTTCGGCAGCACCCACTTCTCCGGGGTGCCGAGGAAGTGGTTGACGTAGTGCCACGCACACATGAACCCGTGCGCGTCGTCCTTGGAGACGTCCAGGCCGAGGTTGCGCATGGCCTGGAGAACCTGGACGGAGAAGACACAGGCAGCGCCGGTGGTGTACTTCTGCGAAACCGGCTCACCCCACTTGGCGTAGTCCCACTCGCCGGACTTCTTGTGGAGCTGGCGGACCGAGGCGTGCACCAGGCGGACCTTCGTGACGTTCGCCTTCAGCGTGCCGTCGGTCAGCGCGTTCTTCTTGTCCATGTCGACGAACAGGCGGGACGACTGCGACAGACGACGGCCCGGTCCCTCGACCCCGCCCAGCCGCCCGGTGGAGCGAAGGGTGAACGCGCCGGTCGGGGCCAGGTAGGTGCCGATCAGCCCGACCGTGCCCTGGAGCATGGCCACCTCGCCGCGGTGGCGGCTGAAGAACTTCTCCGCGGCCTTGACATCCGCGTCCGTCCAGCCCGGCGGGTCAGCCTCCGCGCTCTTGAGGAAGGCGCCCAGCTTGGGCGGCAGATGGGAGTGGTCCTGTCCGGGCTTGAGGGTGGCGATCGTACGAAACAGGGCGTTGACCCCGTCGATCTCCTTGTTGTCGATCAGTTCGGAGACCAGTTCGTCGGCTTCCGGATCACCGGCCTTGCTGGCGGCTTCGAGTTCCTGGGCGACGTTCTCGGCTGTCAGTGGCACAACGCAACCTTCCTCTTCTACGGGGGCCGCTCGCCGGACGGCAGTGCAGGAAGACCTCCGGGCAGTGATCGCGACCGGCGAGCACCGCCATGGTTTCGGCCCCCACCACCGGCCGCCACCGCAATCGGGCAACGGATCGTTTCCCCCTCACCCGGATGGAACAGTCCGCCACCGGCCGAGAGCTCGCCGCACCCGTCCTGCTCCCGCCGCCGGGCCCTGGAGCGGGTCACGAGCTTCCGTCAGACGTCGCCGGAGCGGAAATCTGCGGGCCGGTGCTGAGGGGCGACGACAGGTGCCACCGACGCACACGACCCACTGGAACCGTATGCCGTACACATCACGCACAACGCGGGCAAGTGTCCCTTCGTCAGCCCCGCTGTCGGGCCCAGCGGGGCGAGGGGTGACGTTTCTCCGGTGAACCCGCTCGCCCACCCGGTGAGGACCTCGAACACTCACCTCCACGGATCGTCGTGGCGTCGCTATCCGCGTGATGGCGGGAGAAGCACCCGCGGCGGGGGATCACGGACGCGGTCTTCTAGTCATACGGGCAGGGTGGCTTGGCGGCAACTCCCGAAGTGGCTACCCCGTGGCGGTCCGGCCCTCCGCCGTACGGCGCTGATGGGGAGTCGATGATGGCCACGGCGCTGGACACGACCTCGGCGTGGTGCTCGTATGTCTCGGCGTGGTGCTCGTATGTACTGCCTCGGCAGAGGACGAGTTGGCGCTTGAGAGGGTTCTCGCGCTCTGAAGCTGCCGCCCACGTCCGCCCCGCCCAAGGGTGGGGGGACGACCGACCACCCCTGAACTCCACCTCCAGATGCAGGCCCCCATGAGCAGCACCAAGCGCGACGTCGACCACACCCGCGCCCAGCCGGAGCCGCCGGCTCGCCGCTCTGGCACCGGGACGGCCGGCAGGCCCGGCCGCTCGCCCCCCAGCAGCTCCGCAACCGCGAGCTCCTGGACCCCCGCGCAGAAGCACCCCACCCCGCTCCCCTCACTCCAGCACCTTGGCGGAGGCTTCACCATGACGTCGTCGAGCGGCGCTGTTCCAGCGCTGGCGAGTGACAACCATCTGCGGCAGCACTCTGTCGTGATGGAGCGTAGGTGGACGCTTCCTGGGTCGACTGCGCCCATTCGGCACTGGGGTCAGCAAGAGCAAGGAGAAGAGGCCGGACGAGTCGTGATGACACAACGGCCCCACGGCCCAGCGGAGACGTAGAGCAGCAAAGAACGCCCCGCCGCAAGCTGCGAAGGCCGCGGCGGGGCGATGGGGTGGTGACCCGGCGGACCCGTCAGACGTCGTACAGGTTGATGGTGACCGACCCCTCGCGGGTGGAGATGGTGTAGCTGCCAGGGCCCTCGACCGGCACGCAGCCATCGGCGAGGACGTCGTCCGCGTTGATGCCGGTGTCGTCCTCGCCGACGAAGGCGCACACCACGGTGACGGGGTGGTCGACGTACCGCATCGTGTAGGGCCCGTCATCCGGGTAGCGCGGGAGGGTGGGGGTGTTGAGGTCTACGTCCGGGTGCTCCCACAGTGCGGTCTGCCGGCCCCAGGGCGCCTCCAGCCAGATCCTGCCGTAGGGCTCCGGCAGGTTGTTGTTGTCCTGTTCCTGAGGGTTGGAGAAGTCGATCGAGTACCGGACGGGTCCAGGTGCCGCCGCCTGTGCGGAGGTGGCCGCCCCGCCGAGCAGCATGAGTGCTGCCGAGGCAACGGCCGCCAGTCGGCCCACGGACTTGTACCGCATAAGCTTCCCCTTTCACTGAATGGAGTCACTCGATTACACAGAGAGACGATAGGGATGGGGCGGCGCCCCCTCTTCCGGGTCGATGACCAAACCACTCGACGGACTGACACTGGTGCTCACCCGGCTTGCCGCGGACCGCCCGCAGGCCGTGTGCGCCCGCTCGCTTTCACCGCGGGGGGTCTCCCGCCACTTCTCCTGCACGCTGCCATGCGCTCGTGAGCGCAGGGCCAGTGGTGCTCACCGCCGAGACGTCCAGGGACAGCGCCGGATCGCCGCCCCGGTCGGATCGGGCCCCTGCCCGGTGGGGCCCCTTGCTGGAGTAGCGCCGCAGGTGCCCCGTGCTCGGGCCCATTCGTCGTAGCGGACCCGGTCGGCTCGCCCAGAGGCCGCCCGTCTCCTGCCCCCTCCGACCGCCGCGGGCCAGTCACACCATGGCCCATGCCCGCGCGCCAGCGCCGAGAGAGTCGCAGAGGGAGAGCGCCGTGCCGTCCTTGCTCCAGGAGATGACGCCGGGGCGGCCGTTGAGGGTCGCCGCATGTCCTCGTGCCGCGCTGCCCGCCGCTCGCGCGCGGGTGGCGACTTCGGTGGCTCCGAGCGTGACGAACCGGCCGTTCGGGGTGTGGACGGTGAACTTCACTTCGGGGTGGAGAACCTTCAGCAACTTCTCGAACTGACCGTCGTGGGCTGCGCTCAGGAAGGCTTGCCACTTCGCGTTGTTGTCGTCCGGCGTTTGCCGGCTGCCGGGCGGCCTGTCCCTTCTCGCGGGCGCGGCTGGTGAACATCTCGGCCGCGTCGCCGGACTTGCCGAGGATGGTGCCGATCTCCGCGAAGGGCACGGGCGAATCCGCCGACTAAACGGAGAACTCGAGCGATCTCCCGACCACTGACACCAGGAGAAGCGGCTTCGAAACCGGACTCGGCCCCGGGGGGCGTGATGTCACGGCCCCGACCCAGGGGTCTCGACTCGCCCTCGGTACCTACGGAGGTACTCCAGCCGGAGACCGGGTGCGGTTGTCATCCGCCGGTCAGCTGCGTGATGGGAAGGAGGCTGTGCCGGCGACGGGCAAACACGGCACGTTGCCGACGGCGGCAGCCCGGTCCCCCAGCTGTTTGACTTCCTCGTGCGGGGCGGCCGGCCGTGACATCGCGAGTGTCTTGAAGGCCCGTGAACTCGGCGAGACCCGCGTCCCGTGCGGCGAGCCGTTCCTTCGGCTCGGCAACCTGGGCCTTCAGCCGATCTCTAGGATGTCCGGGGGCCCTGACGGTCCCGGCTGCCCGAGCGTCCTTCTCCCGCGGTTCAAACCCCTCCGCAGGGTGCTGGTGCTGGTAGGGGCCGGGGCGGTCTCCCTTCGGGTAGCAGCCCGTGCGGGTCACTCCTGCCTCAGCCGCCAAGGTCTTGTCAGCACTGCATGGGGCGAGGTGCTGCGAACGACTTCCCATGGGGCCAACTGGAGCCGCACTTGCCAAGAACACCGGCTGCGCCAATCGGTGGAAGGAACACCGGCGGATCATCGATTGAACCAGCCGGACTCGTCTGGCGGACCCGTACGCTGCGCCCGGTCACGCCGTGCTCCCGTCGATGTCCACCTTGTCGAGCCGGTCACGCACCCGTCCCTCATCGTGCTCGGTGAGCCGGGCCTCGGCCTCCCCACGGCCGAGCGGCACCATCTCGCCCGGCATGTTCCCGCCGGTGAGCTGGACGAGCCGTAGGTGAAATCCGTGGCGGTGGGCGGGGAACAAGGCGCCGGACTCCGCCGCGCCCGTGCGGCTTCCGTAACCGAGAGGGAAAGACCCCGTGGACGTCGGCCGGAGACAGCTGCGCGTCGCCCAGGACGGGTTGGGCCCGTGTTACGTTCACGATGCACTGATCATCGATGCGAAAGGTGAGAAGACATGGGGGACCGGATGCGCAAGGCCGTGCGTGCTGGGTTCGTGGCCGGCGTCGCGCTGGCGATTACGGCGGGGCTGGGCGGCAGCGCCAACGCGGGAACGATCGCGACTATCAATGTCTCGGGCGGCTCGGGAACCTTCCTCGACTACGGCGACCGGGTCGAGTGCTACGACACCAAGAAGGACGGCTACGGCGTCCGTACCTACGCGTTCTCGATGAAGAACGGGGAGGAATGGATGGTGACGGCCTCCTGCTGGGGTGGCGAGGGCGATTTGGTGCAGGAAGGCACGGACTTCGTCGAGGGCGCCAGGGTGAAGATGAAGGTCTGCTACATCAAGAAGGGCGTCGGTGACGTGAGGTGCACCGGCTACAAGTACGCGACCGCCTAGTGTCCTGAGTCGGAGATTCGTCGGCAGCGGTACGCCATGACGGTCACCCAGTTCCTGTGCCAGGCGCTGACGGGTGAACCGCGCTCAGACGTCCTGTGGGACCGGTTTCCGGAAGAGGTACACGGTTTCCGCTCCGCGCTCGCGGTACGGGGCTGATGCGCTCTTCCTGCCGGGCATACGCCCGCCGAAGCCCGCCCGGTCCAGACCGGGCGGGCTTCGGCGGGCGGGGCCGTGCGGGCCACGGGCTCAGCCTGCGGATCGAGCTTGCTCGATCGCCACGTCCGCAAGTCTCCGCCGACTCCCCACGGTGGGCCATTCTCGGCGTTGGCCTTGCGAACAGTGGAGACGATCACCTGGGCATGCTGTTCTCGTCGAGCCTCTCCAAGGCGGTCAAGATGGCGGCTGAGCCGCCACCATTGGCCCGTCGCCGTTTGTGAGGACCACGGTGGGGCGCCGCTCGCCCGAGGAGTCCGACCGGAAGAACCACACCGGTAGCGGCTTCGTCCGTGCGGGACCTTCGCCGTCACCGGCGCCGGGGCGCACAGTCCGCAGAATTTGTCCCAGGCGCCGCGCCCAGCCCTGTACAACTGCTGCTCCTTGCCCGGGTCGTCGGAGCCCAGGACGAAGAACAGCGCCTGGCCGTAGTACTGCGCGGCCGCAGGGCACGGAAACGCGCGGTCTCCGGGTCGTGTGCAAAGCCCTGCGGAGGCTGCAAGAGCTGATTGCCGAGTCTCCTGAAGGTATTGGTGTACGTCTGGACCGAGAGGCCGGCCTTGTTGATCGCGTTCACAGCGGTGAGCACCTCGCCCACCTCGGCGGCACGGAACGCGGACGCGCCGACCGCCCAGAGCCCGTTGAAGTTGAAGGCCGGGTCCTTGAAGAGAGTCATCACGCCGGGCGTGGCGCCGCCCGCGGGGCCGGAAGGCGACTCCGAGGGGGCGCGTGCGGGCGCGTTCGCAGGCGAAGCCCCCGACCACGTGCACCCGGTGGCCAGCACGGCCCCGGCCCGCCGACGAGCCCGGCAAGCGTGGTGCGACGGGTGCGGCCGGAGCCGGGAACGCTCGGTGCGTACGTCATGGAAGCCGAACGTAGGAGCCGCACCTGCAGCCTCCCTGTGCGCGACACACGCTGCCCCCCCGGACGGCCCTCCACGCAGTGCCTGAATGCTCCGACCTTCAGACGGACAACCTTCCCCCCGTGCACTCCGAATACCGTCTCCAGCACCGCGCGGACGACGGAAGACGGGCCACGTAACCCTGCTGAGCTGTGAAGTTCTCGGCTTGATTGAGCCGGAGGCGCTGAAAGGTGCACCTCCGGTGCTGAGGGGCAGGGTCACGGCAACGCGACCGCCATCCGCCCCCGCGCTGTGACCGAGCGTTCAACGTGTCCGGTCCGGCCAAGTCTCTGCTCAGGAGGCAGCTGGTGCCGGAGGGATGAGATGCGTCGGCTACAAGGTGTCGAGTGGGCTCAGAATGTGAGCAGAGTGCACAGGTCGTTGACGCGGTGGCCGCGGGCGGTGAACGCGCCGAGGATTCGGGGCAGGGCCCGGGCGTCGATCACGTCGGTGCGGGCCCTGTGCGCCCCGACGTGCGTCTGCAGGACCGTACCCGGCGACGCGGGGCGTCGGGTGCCCTGTCCACTGCGTGGCATCGTCATCCTGCTCGGAACCGTCCCCGCCGTGAAGCCGGCCGCGGAAACCAGTCGAAAGCTCGCCGTGTGGGCGACCGTCCGGACCACCGCGAGCGACTATCAGGATCGGCTGATCGCGGACTTCGGGAACGGCATGCCGGTCGCACGGGTCGCCTGCCCCGGCCTGGCCGAAGCGATCGACCACGGTGACGTGGCCGCCGCAGCGGAGGCGATAGCCGATGCGGCCGAGCGAACCCCCCGAGACTGCGACGCCGTGGTACTGGGATGTACGCACTACCCATTGGTGGCTCCGGAGATTCAGCAGGGCCTGCCCACCGGAACCATCCTGTACGACAGCGCGGAAGCGGTCGCCCGCCAAGCACTGCGACGGCTGAACCGCACAAGGGAGAGGCACAGCATCCTGGGCTCCATCGACGTGGTACTCAGCGGTCGTCCCGGCAGCCTTCCGGCAGCCGCGCACGCCTATCCGGTGGGCCGTGCCCTGGCCACCGCGGCGCGGGTACCTCGCGAAGCTCTCCTCTCCGCCACCACCCGAGCTGCCACCACCCGAGCCTCAGTGCCTGCCCTGGCCATCTGAGCGGACGCCGGGTCTCTTGTCCGCTACACGCCCATCTGCGCGAGCTCTCAGGCTGGCTTTGGCCTGGGTGGGCTTCAGCGTGCTGGGGCAACATCGCTCGTAGTCCGGCAGTTGCGACGGGCGTCCATGAGCCGGTCGATTGACCGTTCGACAGCGGCAGGGCGGCATGAAAACGCGGTTGGGTCGCGGGATGGGCCGCAGGGTCGACCACAGGTGGCCCTCGGTCCAGGCGTGCAGCAGGACACGGCAGCAGGCCGAGTCTGTACAGATCCGGGTGATCTGCGGGTGTGTGAGCCTCAGCCGCGAGAGCAGGTCCCTCGCCATGATCTCGACCCGGGGCTCGCCGGGCGCCACCGTGATCGGGTAAGCCGTGCCGGGCGTGTCGAGCACAAGGTGTCTCTTGCAGCCGCTGATCTGCTCGCCCCGCGTTGTAGCCGCGGCTTCCATTCCGACAGTTGAGGTCGCCTTCAAACGAAGGGGAGTCGACGACAGCGTTACCGGGCAGGGGCAGCGCCCCTGTTCTTGCGGACCGTTCGGCGGAGCCGGCCGGGGATGAAGGTGACCGCCCCGGCCCGGTTCCACCGCCGGCACCCGTCCGGCGGGCGAGAGACGGGGCCCACCACCCTACGGGTCCTTGGAGAGCGCGGCTGTGGTCTGGGGGGCCGATTACGCGAGGCCGCAGTCCGGGCGGGCCACGGCATCGTGCGCTCGTCGGCGAGGGCGGCGTTCCACATGGCGGCGACGGGTGCCCGCCCACGTGCACTGACGGTAGCGGCGTCGCAGGCCGGACTGGCCACCATCGACAGGCTGGAGTACGGAGCCATCCTGTGAGCACGGCGCCAGGCAGAGGAGCGGTCCTGCGGCAAGGACGGATGTCGTGACGGCGCCAGTCTCCGCCTCGGAGGGACGATGCGGGTGTCATACCGCTGCATGCCCACGAAGGGGGTGTCAGCGATCGCCCCTCACCACTGAACTTGCGCGCTGTTCGTCCGGTTCCATTGGGTGACGGACCGACGGCCCCGGCGCGCTTGCCTTGCCGGGACAGCACCGCCACGCACAATATCCGGACCTTGTTCGCAGCACAGAGGGTGGCATTTCTCTGCGCAGTCTCCTGGGAGAGCAAACGTGACGGTCCTTCACCGTAAGCGCGTCCAGGTCTCGGCCGCGGCCATGGCCGTCGCTGCCGTGGCCGCCTCATCGGCCGGCGCGAGCCAGGCGCTCGCCGACGGCGCGTGCTTCGACCGGGCGACACGGCCCTCTACCTCTGTTGTGGACAGCCATCTGCACTACCGGCCGTTCGGCGGCAAGGCGATCCCCTTCGACGAGGTCAACGACTTCCTGCGCAAGAGCGGTGTTCGGTACGTGAATGTGTTCGGCATCGGGCAGAAGCTGCCCGCCGACTCCGACTGCACGTACTACCTCAACTGTCCCGGCACACCTGTGCTGCCCAGCATCAAGAACGATGTCGTCAACGCCGAGAACTATCTCGAGACCAAGCCCGGCGACCCGCACGTCACGCTGTCGATGACCGCGTTCGACCTCGCCAACCCCGAGACCATCCCTGAGACGCTCGACATGTACGACCGGGAGTTCCCGGGGCTGTTCCGGTGGGCCGGCGAGCTCAATCTCTTCAAGGGAGCCTTGCTCCCCAACCACCACGAGCCCGCGACGATCGAGGACATCGACGCCTGGGCGCCGATGATGCGGAAGCTGGAGGAGCGCGGCATCCCCGTCACCATCCATGCAGATCTCGGCACCGACGGCGAACCCACCAAGTATTTGTCTCTCTTCCGGCACATGCTGCAGCGCTACCCTCATAACAAGATCGTTTGGGCGCACATGGGCCTCTCCAAGGAACTGTCTGCCATGGACCCCGCCCAGCACATCGCCATCGTCCGAGGCCTCCTCGACCGACACCCCAACCTGACGCTCGACCTGAGCTGGCGAGTCCTGGAGGACCGGTACTTCAGCAAGCCCCACGTGCGCGACCAGTACGCCGCCCTGCTCGACCGCCACCCCACCCGGGCGATTCCAGGCACCGACTTCGTCGCGTCACGCGACAAGACCTACGCTGTTTACAAGGAGGAGCTCGAAGTGACCAGCCGCATCAACAAGGCGTTGGGCGACGAAGCCTTCCGCAACATCGCGCTCGGAGAGAACTACTTCCGCCTCCTCGATCTCAAGGTCACGGCGCCTCGGATCTGTAGACCGCCTGCTGCCCGATAGGCAGGGAAACCCAGCGACGTGCCGCTGACAGGCCCGCTCCCACCTCAACGCACGTGGGCCCCATCCCGCTGCTCCGCGGCCCGCTCGGGCCCACGTGCGTTGAGCCCGGCAGGAGTGCGGCGCTGCTCAGGTCGGTGAGCCGGCGACGGCACCGGCTCGTCTCAGGAGTCCACACAGGGTGCCGCGCAGGCGTTCGATGTGCGGCGGCCTGGCGAGGGTGTGCCAGTGGCGCGGCGAAGGGTCAGCGTCTCAAAGGCTCGTACCGTCAGGACGACGGCACCCCGGCTGCGTCATGGGGTCGGTCGGCCAGCGCCCTTATGTGCTGCATAGCCGTCAGGCGTCGGACGAACAGGATCGCCAGAACGGCCGCAGAGAGGTCCAGCAGGCTGCCCGCCACCAGGCCCAGGGCGGCTTGCTGTACGGCGTCGGCATCTTCGGCGCGATCCCATGCCTTGCCGGCGATACGGTTGGCCACAAGCGAGAGCACCCACAGGGTCCACCAGGCGTTGAGGACCGTCCGAGGGACGCGCTTTTCGTGTTCGCTCGCTTCCCAGACGTCGCCGGCGATCGCACGCGGGATCCACAGGTTGGCGAACGGGATGAACCAGGAACCGATCGCCCACCCGGGTCCGCGGCGCTGCTCCTCGGGGCCGAAGACCCCCGCGTTCACGCGTGCCCGGTGGAACCAGACGATGAACGTGGCCGCGGTCGCGAGCAGCCCGATCAGGCTGAGCGAGTCGGAGAGGAGCATCACCATGTCGGCGCGCTCCGCGGTGTCGATGTACGTCTCGTAGTTCTCCACCGCCCCGGACTCCGCCGCGGCCATGGCCGTGCTGATCGCCGAGCGGCTGTTCAACGCGGCGTAGACGGCGAACACGTCCAGCACGGCGACGAGGGCGAGCAGCGCGGTCACGGCGTACGACAGGCCGATGAGTGGGCGGACCGGCGCCATGGGCGGAGATGGCGCCCAGCCGACCGGAGACCCGACCGCGGGTACGGCCCCGGCGGTGCCGCACCCCGTGCACAAACCTGACGTGTCGGCGGCCACCCGTGTGGCACATCTGGAGCAGAGCATGACGAAATAACCCCCCACGGGCGTCGGGGGCCGTCCGAGACCGGGCCGAAGGCCGGGCTCCCCACGGATCCTTTACTTACGCCGCACCCGCGAGGCAGGATCGACCAAAAGGCGTGGGGGCTGCATGGAAGACGGCGGGAAGATAAGCGAGCTGACGGAACAGCAGGAAGCGGACCTCCGTCAGGTAGGAGAGGAATGGGCCGCCGTCAACGGGGCGACCGGTCCGGGCGACAGGGCTGTCGCGGAAGCAGGAGTTCGCACGGCCTATCGCGCCGTGGGTCTGTCACCGCCGCGGTTCGTCGTCTGGCTCGACTCCCCCTGGGCCGGGCTCATCGGGCAGGCCGTTCTACCCGCGGTGATCGCCTCGGTCACGCGAGAATGGCGTGCCGTGGCGCGCAGGCACCTCCGCCGTCGGCTGAAGGATGAGATACCGGCGGCCGGCGGATACTTCTTCGCCGAGGACACCCACTCACTGATCGACGCACAGGTCACCAAGCCCGTGCAGCAGCGGGTGGGCACCGCCGTCCGCCAGACTGAGCTCTGGCAGAGCGGCTGGCGATGGTTCGCGCACCAGCACATGCGCAGCCAGGTGAACGCGCAGCACCTCGGTGCGTTCTGGGAACTGACCCGGCCCGGCGAGCCGGTGGTCGGGGCCGACTTCGAAGTGGTGTCCCGCGTGTGCACCGAACTGACGGCTCAGGTGGCTGCCCAGGCAGGGGTCCCCGGCAGCGTCCGCGAGGTTCCGGCGCGACTGCCGCGGCGTTGGTGGCGCGGCAGGGTCATGTCCCCGATGGGCGTGTCCCCGTACGCGCTGGTCGACGCCATGGCGCGCCTCGGTGTGTCCGGCATGTCCGCCGTGCAGGCCGAGGGCCAGGTGGCACGGCATGCGGGATGGTGGTGGGCGCACCGTGACTTCGCCGTCATCACCCCTCGCCCCGACGCCTTCCGATGCGATGCGCAAGGGCGACCGCACTGTCCGGACGGACCAGCGGCGGTGTGGCCGGACGGCTGGGCGATCCATGCCTGGCACGGCACGAGGGTCCCCGCCTCCCTCGTCACGACCGGCTGGAACACGGACCAGATCCTGACGGAACCCAACGCGGAGGTGCGCCGGTGCGCCATCGAACGGATGGGCTGGCCGGAGTTCATCGCCGCGGCAGGTCTGCGGCAGGTCGGGAGGAGCGCACCTGATCCCGGCAACCCGGGGCAGCAGCTCACCTTGTACGACCTGCCTACCGCGATCTACAACGTCCCCGTACGGGTGCTGCTGTGCACCAACGCAACGCCCGAACGTGACGGTACGCGCCGCTCGTACGGGCTCACGGTCCCCGCGGAGACACCGGACCCCGTCACCGCGGCAGCGGGTCTCCTGGGCCTGACCCGCGAGCAGTACCTCACTCTGGCCCGTGCCACCTGAAAGGGAGATGCGATGACCAAGCGGCAGCCCACACTCCAGGACGTGACCGAACTCGTCGGCGTCGACGTCCTCGAACACCTCGACCGGCAGGCCACCATCCCGGTCTCCGCAGGTCTCCAGCGCCAGGGAGACGTCGGACTCATCCCGATCGGCCTCATCGGCTACGAACCGCCGCAGGGCGGCGAGCAGGTGCCCGCCCACGGAATACCCCTGGTCTCCTCCGGCCAGGGCGGGCACGTCCATCTCCTCGTGGCCGACGGCCCGGTCACGTGGACGCCGATCGAGACCGAAGGTGCCGACGTCGGCTGTTTCACCGTCCACGACGGCGCCACCGCCTACGTCCTGCACCCCGAACACGGGGCCATGGGGCACGCGCCGGGCACCTACCTGGTCCGCCGGCAGACCGAGCAGGCCGAAGACAAGCGGCTCGTCGCCGACTAGGCCGTCGCGTTGCAGGGAGGAGGTTGGCCGGCTTCACGTTCCGAGGGGTGATTCCGCAGCTGTGGGCCAGACGTGGAGCACCAACGGTCCGGCGTGCCGGGTCCAGCAGCTGCGCCTCTTCGAAGGCCGGCTCACCATCGGTCCTGTCCTCGCTCGGCGAGCTCCCGCGTCAGTCTCCGAGCCGTTCGCCGAAGCTGCTCCCGCTCTGGATCGACAACCGGGTACATGAACACCGCGATGAACCGCGACTCCCGCTGGCTGGTCCCCGGCGACGGCGGCCAGCCGCTGGATCCCTCCGCTCTCGGGGAGTTGGTCAACGATCTCGGTGGGTGGCCGCGGCCCCGTCGGCGGTCCCCACTCGCTGGCCGGGCCTTCAGCGATTCCCACCCACCTCCTTGACTTGCCTCTCCTTGAGTTGCTGTCGGGGTGATCGGGGGTGAGGCACCTACCGCTCACCCGTGCACGATCCGTTACCCAGACCCGGTAGCCCGCACCTCCCAGTGCTGGACAGGCCCAGACATGGGTCGCGGCGGCCTCTGACCCGCGGATCAGGGGACGTCACGCTGTCCAAGACACCGCTCCGAGGTCACCGCCTTCGCGTTCCACAGAACCTGCCGGTGCTAGGGCGCTTTTCGAAAGTCCCGTCTGGCCGGGGGCGTCTGGCCCCGCCCTCCGGGCGGACGACGCCACTTTCGAAGCACGTTCTGGAAGCACACCACGCCTTCGTCGTGGCGGTGCGTGCTTGGGCCCGTGGGCCACGACCCCGACGCCCGTCGTGCCAGGAGTGCCCGGGTTTTCATGCGGCGAGCGGGACCTCGGCGCCTTCCTCCGGGTCCTGGTAGCGCGACCAGATCTGGTTCAGCTCGTACTGGTAGTACAGCGGGAACAGACCAGCCACGATCATGAGGACCAGACCGATCCACGGATTGCAGCTGGGCCGCATGCCGGCGGACTCCTGCATCCGAGCGACGCGTTTTCCCGTGTTGTAGACGGACACGAACGGCGGGACGATCACCAGCCAGCCCACGGTGACAGCCAGCAGCGCCATCACCGGGTCGACCTCGATCCGCCGGTCGAAGTCCCGTGCCTCGCGGTTCACCTTGTAGTACCAGACCAGGCTGTAGATACCCAGTGTGATCAACGGCCAGATCAGCCAGACAAGGAAAATGTTGCGTGTCTTTCCTGCACGACCGGACATGACGTCTCTCCCGATCCGATGGGACGGTGGGGACACGAGCCGACGCCTCCACAACAGTCCACCACGACCGGTTCGTACGCGCACGCCGGGGCGCCGCTCGTTTGCCGGTCGAACCCCCGGCGCGCCCCACGCACGCTACTCCGTGCACCGTGTGTGACGAGCCCAGTGGCCGGGACAAGGAGGGCGACGTCCGTACGCGAAGCCTTCGGGGCCCGCGCCGGTGAGCCCGCGGCGGCTGACGATGCCGGTCCGGGTCCGGACGACTGCCGGTGCGCGCCGGACGGGTTTTGGACCGGCCGCTGGGGCGAGTCGGCAGGCGGCCACCCGGCCCGGATCGCGTGAGCCGCGGTGGGGGCCCGCTCGAGGAGCTCCGCCCTCGACGTTCAGGAACGCGTTCGGTCTTCCGGGCACACGGCTGCGTGAGTGGCCGGGCCTGCTCCTTCGCCGGGCAGCTCTTGCGGGCAGCGATCCGGTTCGGCTTGGTGCGGGCCGGCTCGGAAACCAGGGGCGGGAACCGCGGCCACATGGGTGCTGACGGGTGGCGGTGCCGGAACGAGGCCTGCGGCTGCGGCGCGGCCGACGGACGCGGCGGGCACCTGCGCAGCGCGCAGATGAGCCCCGAGCAGCGCCGGCCGGAGGTGACGCGGCCGCCTTGCGCGCGGCCGCACCCGGCTCAGCCGGTCTTCTTCCGGTCGAACCACATCGTCGCCGCCGTCGGCACCAGACCGGCCCAGAACAGCACATGGGGGACCGTGCGTTCCGTCCATGGGATCTGGGTGATCAGCACCGCGCAGATCATGGCCCACGCCGCCTGGCCCAGGACGGCACGCGGCCACGCGCGGCGCCGTACGAGCGAGCGCAGGTTGACCCGGATGCCTGCGCGCAGCCGGCGGTACCTCACCAGAGCGCCCAGAGCCCACACGACGGCCATGGGGACGAGGTCCCAGAGCCGCTGGCCGAGTGGCAGCGGCAGCTCCCGCGGGGCCTCGCCCTGCGTGGCGAACAGGTCGACACCGACACCGGCGAGGGCGAGGCAGAGCAGGGCCAGCCAGCGGACGCCGCGCAGCAGACGGTAGGAGGCCTCGTCCAGGCCGCGCCGCATCGGCGCCGACTGGGGAGCGGAAGCCAGCGCGTCGGCATACAGCTTGGCGGCCTCCGCCGCCTTGACGCCGGGGGCGGTCGCCGCCCTTTTTGTCCACCGGGCCAGGGCCTGCTCGTGCTGCGGGTCGAGCCGGAGGATGGCCTCGTCAAGTTGGTCGGCGGCGGTCCGGTCGCCCGCCATGTCGGCGATCAGCCACGCCACCTCATAGGCGAAGACCTCCTCCGGTCCCAGGCGGATGGCCTGCTGGGCCAGTTCGCCGGCCTCCCGCAGGGCGGCCTCGTGGTCCTCGCGACGGCCTTGGCCGCCGTTGGCCTGCCCGGAGCGGATCGCCCTGATGCGCCACAGCCAGTTGGCGAGCAGCGCGTAGCCGTGCCACTGGTCGGGGGCGAGGTGGATCACCTCGCGCAGCACACCCTCGGTCTCCAGGAAGCGGCCCGCCGCTCGCAGGGCGTGCGCGTGCATGACGAGCGCGCCGACGTCCTCGGGGTCCAGCGCCAGGGCCCGCTCTGTCGCCTGCAGCGCCTTGACACCATCCGTGTCGTCACCAAGATGGCTGCGGGCGAGCTTGACCCATGCCCGGACGTCTTCGGGGTCCTCCGCGAGCCGTCGGGCCAGCAGCTCCCGGGCCTCCTCGTTCCGCTTCAGGTCGATGAGTACGTCGGCCCGCTCCACGGCGGGGTGCACGGCCGCGGTCACCGCATGTGCCTTGTCTTCAGGTACCCGGCCAGGTTGCCGCACATCCCGCCCCGGTTGGCGAACATCGCCACGTTCCGCGTGGAGGCGAAGCACGGCCCGGCGGAGGGGACGGTCTCCTTGGCCGCGGCCTTCCGGTCGAACCCGGGCCGCGAGGACGAGGGTTGCGTCGGCGTCGGGGCCGGCGTTCCGATCGCCCAGGTCGTCGAGTCCGGAGTCTGAACGTCACTCGGCGCGTGCTGGAGCGCCACGGGCGCCACGGCGACGGCGGTACGCAGACTCTGTATGAGAGGGAGGTCGTCCGGCATGATCCACAGCCTACGCCCGCCGTATGGCACATCAGGAGGCACCCGGCGTCCAGCCGCCCAGGCAGGGCCCGATCTCCTGGTCGACGGCGTGCGCGTCGGTCGGCTGGGGCCGGTCGGTGGGTGGGCAGTGGCCCGTACGGCGGCGATTGGGCGGTACCACGGCCGAACGGGGCTGCGGGCCGACAGCCCGGCGACAGCAGTGGCACACTGCGGGGCCGCGGGTCGCCGCCCGGGAGCGGTGGCAGCGGCACTGGGTGGTGGCAACGGCACGGAGGCGGGCGGCGCCACGTCGAATGTGGCCGCGGCACGGGGCGGCACGGCGAACGAGGGCGGACAGCATTCTCGGTTCCGGCGAGAAGGCGGCAAGGCAAGAAGCTGGGCGCTGTCGAGTGGGGTCGATCGAGGCCGGCGGGCGGGCCGTCGCCGTATGCCACACCATGTGGTCCCGCGGCACTTGTGAGACGGGACGGCGACACGGCCGAGGGCGGGTGAGTGCGCCGGGGCGGTGCGGCACGTGTAATGACCGTGTTTGTGCTGTCGGCTACGGGCCGCTTCTGACAGGTCATGCCGCCGGATACCGCCTGCGGTGCTCGGCGTGCGCGAAGGAACGAGGACGGAATGCGCGAGAACTCCTCTGCCGGGCGGCGCAGCCACTCCGGCACCCCGCTGCGGGGGCGGGTCGCGGTCGTGACCGGCGCCGCACGCGGGATCGGGGCGGCGCTGGCACGGAACCTGTCCGATGCGGGGATGCTCGTGGCGCTGCTGGGCCGTGAAGAGGCGTCTTTGCGCGCAACGGCCGCGACGTTGCCGAACCGGTGTGTCTGCTTCGAAGCCGACGTCACCGACAACACGGCACTGCAGGCCGCCGCCCGGCACGTGGAGGAGGTCCTGGGGCCGGCCAGCGCGGTCGCCGCCAATGCCGGCATCGCCGTCGGCGGGCCCTTCGACCGCACGGCGGCCGACCTGTGGCAGCGGGTCATCGACGTCAACCTCACCGGGTCCGCCAACACCGCCAGAGCATTCCTGCCCCAGCTGACGCGCACGCGGGGCTACTTCCTCCAGGTCGCCTCCACCGCGGCTCTGGGCTCCGCGCCCATGATGAGCGCCTACTGCGCCTCCAAGGCCGGCGTGGAGTCCTTCGCCCAGGCGTTGCGCAGTGAGGTCGCGCCCGACGGAGTCGCCGTTGGCATCGCCTATGTCCACTGGACCGGCACCGACATGACCAGCGGCATCGACGACCACCCTGTACTGCGGGCCCTGCGCCGCCACCAGCCCCGCTTCGCGCGCCGGGTCCACACTCCCGAACAGGTGGCCGATTGGCTCGCCCGCGGGATCACGCACCGCTCCCACTACGTGTACGCGCCGCCCTGGCTTCGCTGGTGCCAGCCCCTGCGACCGCTCTTCCCGGCGGTCGTCGCCCGCATCGCCCGGCGCGAACTGCGCACCCGGGCACGCAGCGAGCTGGGGGCGGCCGCCGATGTCCTGGGCGCTGGAGGCCTCGCCGACTGGCACGCCTACCGGCCGCCCGAAGGCTCGAACGGGAAATGAAGCCGTCCCGGTCCGACAGTTGGTGGAGCCCCAGCCCCGGGAACGCGAGCAGCGACACGGGACCTCATCACGATGGCTCGTCGGCGTCGCCGACCCGGGTGACGTCGGCGGCGTCGTGTCGGACATCGAGTCCGGCGTGCTGTCGAAGGTCCCGACAGAAGCCGGTCTTCCACCCGGCCGGGCCGACGTCGCTGGAGGATCGACCGTGACCGGAGCCCGGGCCGCGGTGGGGGATGTGTCGACGACAGGTGCACCGTCACCGGGTGATGTTCCATGTCTCGGCGGGCATCTGAGCCAGTCGGTGGAGCGTCGCGCGCAGGGCCTGGCGGGCAATCGCCTCCACCACGACCGCGCTCCAGGAGGCGGGCGCGCACGTCCGCTACCTGCGAGTGGACATCCGCGACCGTGATCGGGTGAGCACCGCGTTGGGGGAGGTGCGCAGCGACTGGGGACCCGTCAGCGGCCTGGTGCACGGCGCCGGGGTGCTCAACGACCGGCGGATCCGGGACAGGTCGCTCGACCAGTTCGACATGGTGTTCACCACCAAGGTCGAAGGCCTGGCAGCGCTGCTGGAGGCGACCCGGAACGATCCACTGCGACTGCTGTGCGCGTTCTCCTCGGTGGCGAGCGGCATCGGCAACGCCGCCCAGACCGACTACGCCATGGCCAACGAAACCCTGAACCACATGATCGCGGCCGAGCACGCGCGGCGCGGGGACGCCTGGGTGCGGTCACTGCTGTGGGGGCCCTGGCGAGGCGGCATGGTCTCGCCCGAACTGGCCGATCTGTTCACCATGGCCGGAGTGCCCCTGCTGTCCCTGAACGACGGTGCGCGGGCGTTCGTCACCGAACTCACCACCGCTACGCCGCAACCGCAGGTGTTCCTGTCAGCCGGGCCCCTCTCGGCCCTTCCGGGGAAGGCCGCCCATGCCGATGCCGCCTGACGTTCCCCCAACCGAGCCCGGCCCGTACGTGGAGGTGCTGCCCAGGCCGCCGCAGGCCTACGCCGGCACGGTCGCCGATCCGGTGTCCTCGCCGGAGGACCTGGACTCCCCCACGTCCGCCGCACTGCCCCTGAGCCCGCCGCCCCCGAGCCCGCCGACGTCCTTGCGCCTGACCTGCGAGGGCTCGACCGTCCGCCCCCAGGTGACGCTGTCGGCCTGGCTGGAGCTGCGCGTGTCGCGGCTGTCCCGGTTCGCGCCGAGTGCGTCCGCCACCGCCGTGTTCGACGTGTTGCCGCCGCCCCGCCGCTTCCGTTCGCTGAAACACACCACTCCACTCCCCGACCCCTGTGAGAGCGGCGGCTGTTCCACGGCCGCAGCTTCCAGTACCTCTGCTCGGCGAGGGCCGGAGAGGGCGGCGCCTCGGGCGTCCTCGACGCCGGGCGGGGCAGCGTGCCGCGCGGGCTGTTCCACCAGGGGCTGATGGATGCCGTCACGCACATCATTCCGTACACCCGCATGCGACAGTGGTCCCCCGGCCTCGACCCCGCGAGCGTCACCTACCCCCACGGCCTCAGCCGCTTGCACACCTACGGGCCACTCCCCGGCTCCGGCCTCATCGACGTCGAAGCCCGCTTCGCCGGCTTCCACACCGGGGACGCGCGCCTGCCGGTCGTCGACCTCCAGCTGTGCGTGGGCGAGCGGGTGCTGCTCGACGCCCGCCTGGTGCTCGTCCTCCTGCCGGTGGGACAGCTGCTCGCCGTGCCCGCCCGGCTCCGCCGAGGCTACTTCCGCACCGCCGGGCCACCCCCGCTCACCAAGGACGACGCCGACGAGGCACTGGAGGTTACATGCCGCTACCTGGCGGCCATGCCCAAAGACGCGTGGACCGTGAGCTGGTGACCAACGGACCGTGTCCCGCGGTGTGAGCCGGACGATGGCACCCCCACCGCTTGTACCCACGGGGTGGGCAGCAGCGGTGGCAGGGCAGGCCCAGGAGCACCGGCCGGGCATGCCCGTACCGCCACACGCACCGTCGCCACGCCCGCCCCGGCCGGCGGGAGCCTCCATGGAGGTCCGCGGAACTGCACACGCCACACCGCCTCAACGGAGGACTGCTCAGCAGAGTCCGCCCCGGAGTCGAGGGGTTGTCCAGGGCGGCGCGGAACCCCGGGCGTACCTTGGCTTCGCGCGGGTGCTGTCTCTCGGGGAAGCTCATCGACCAGATGCTCGACCCACCTCGAGAGCATGCGGGTCGAGGCAGCGTTTCGGTAGAGCAGCGTCCCGAGTCGTTCGTGCCGCTGCTCCGCCGGGCTGCCTATGGTCCAAGCCGCGAGCCTGACGGAATAATCGTTCCGGCTTTGCGGCGCTCCCCGTGTGTGGGGGCAGCGCAGGGCCTGCTCGTGACAGCTGGTCAGGCTGGACGAGCACCGGGAGGAGGGAGACCTTCCCCGGATCCGGTTGCGGAGAAGCACCGTTTCGGTGCACCCGCTGTCTCGAAGGGCACCCTCTATGACGACTGCGGTTCGGTCAGCTCCCCTCTCGACGGTTCCCCGGGCACCCGGTGGGCTGCCGCTCGTCGGTCACGCCGTACAGCTGTGGCGTGATCCATTCCGCTTCCTTTGCTCACTGAGGGAGCGGGGCGAGCTGGTCCGCGTGGACCTGGGCACCATGCCGATGTATGTGGCCACGACCGCCCCGCTGGTCCACGAGATCACCACCACACATGCGCGGGCCTTCGAGAAGGGCAGGTTCTTCCAGCGGCTCAAGCCGCTCGCGGGCAATGGCATAGCGACCTCGGACGGAGAGATACACAGGAAGCACCGGCGCCTCATCCAGCCGATGTTCTCCCGTGACCGCATCGCCACTTACTCCGAGACCATCAGCCGCAGTGCCCGGACCATGTCCGACTCGTGGAAGCCGGGGCAAGAGGTTGACATGGAGGAGGTGATGGCCGAGTTCGCCATCGACACCCTCGCGTCCACGATGTTCTCCACGGACATCGGGCTGCCGGCCGTGGCGGCGGTGCGTGAACATCTGCCCGCGCTGCTGAAGAACCTGCTCCTGCGCGCCGTCTCGCCCAAGGCACTGGACAGGCTGCCGATCCGGGCCAACCGGGACTTCGACACGGCGGCGGCGGCACTGCGGCAGGTCATCGACGACGTCGTGACCACGGCACGCGGTACCGGACACGCCGGCCACGGCGACCTGCTGTCCCTGCTGATCGCCGCCCAGGATCCCGACACGGGTGTGAGTCTCACCGACATCGAAGTCCGCGACGAGCTCAGCACCATCCTGTTCGCCGGGGCCGAGACCACGGCTGCCATGCTCGCTTGGGCTTTCCACGAACTCGTCAGCCACCCCCAGGTCGAGGAGCAGGTCGTCGCCGAGATTCAGGATGTCGTCGGTGACCGGCCTGTGACGATCGCCGACGTGCCACACCTGACTGCCATGCGGCGCGTCCTGGACGAGGTCGTGCGCCTGCACGGTGTCACCCTGTTGATGCGCCGCGCCATCGCCCCGGTCGACCTTGCCGGAGTGCGTGTCCCCGCGGGAACAGAGGTCGCCTTCAGTCTGTACGCCGTGCACAGGGACCCGGCGTTGTACGAGAACCCGCACCAGTTCGACCCGGACCGCTGGCTGCCGGAACGAGAGGTCGTCACGGGCGTCAACCGCCGGGAGAACTACCTGCCGTTCGGCGCCGGAAATCGCAAGTGCATCGGCGACACGTACGTCTACACCGAGGCTACGATCGCCCTGGCCACATGGCTCGGACGCTGGAGGTTCACCCCCGCTCCCGGGCACTCGCCCAAGGAGGTCGTCTCCGCCGTTCCGCATGCCGACCGGGTGCCTGTGATCGTTGAGCCGCGCAGCTGACGCCGGCCCAGCCCACACCTGAGTGCGCTGCCCATGCTCTCCACGTTTGGGCGGCGAGGTCATCCGGGAGGAACCGGTCTGGTAGGCGGATCAGATCCCAGACCGGGAACCGGTCAGCACTTTGTGCCGGGCGTGGCGGTCGCTCTCCGCCACTCTGGCCGGTGGCCTGCCCACGGCCGGTACGGTGCGGCCGAAGGGCCGGGCCACCTCGCACTGCGGAAGGCTGCCGCGAGTACGTGCGTTCCGGAGGCGGTCAGGGTCGTGCGCCGCGCGGTAGTCGGCGCGGCTGAGCGGCTGGTGGTCACGATGGCTGTCGACGCGGCTGTTCTCACAAAGGCGGTTTGCCCTGGGCGCTCGTGGTGCTTCAAGGGCGGGGGCACAATAGCGGGCGCCCGGCTTGCTGTTACCGCCGCTCGGACCGAAGGAGGCGGTTCAGTCGGCCACCCGCCGACTCACGCTTCCTCGCACCTCGGTGCCACCCCGTGCTCGCGACCGCTCTGTGCGGGAACGGCCTCGTGCAGTCGCCGCCGGACCCAGAACAGCAGCGCCAGCACACCCAGCGCAAGAACTGCGTTGGCTGTGTACTTGGCGGTGTAAGAGACGTCCCCGAGCGGCTCGACCACGAACGACAGCCCCGCGTTGGCCACTAATGCGGCGCCCCCGACCGCCAGTGCGTGCCCGCGCCCCCACCGCGCCCGCCCCGACCACAGCACCACCAGCCCGCCGAGCAGAACCAGTGCCAGCAGATCCAGAACAGTCCCCGGCCGGCTCGCGGGCAGCAAGTGGTGCACCGTCAACAGCACCACGGCGATGCCTCCGGCCAGCCACGATCGCCGGCACTCACCCGGAACGCCACAGGGCGCGGCGACGCGGCAGGGCGCGACGAAGCTCCAGATCACATGACCCGCGACGAAATCCACACGAACTGGCAGATGAAGCGGTGGGCGGCCAAGAACAAGGTCGAGCTGTGCTTCACGCCGACCTATGCGTCCTGGGCCAACCCCATCGAGGCTCACTTCGGGCCGCTGCGGCAGTTCACTTTGGCCAACTCCCACCACCCCCACCACACCGTTCAGACGAGGGCCCTGCACGCCTACCTCCGCCGGCGCAACAGAACGTCCGCCACCCCGACATCCTCACCGCCCAACGACGCGAACGTGCCTGGCATCCGCAGCGAGAAAGCCATCCGCTGGGGCGGGCAGACCCCTGCAAGGAGCGGCATGAGCATGGCCGATCGCCTCGCTCGCTCGACGGCGGATGCAGTCAACGCGTCAGACGAAAATGGACGATGGTGGCGTCATCGGTTGACTTGATGTCGGGGTAGTGGAACCGCAGCCTGTCTTGCAGCTCGGCGAGATCACGAAACCCGTCGGCGACAGCGTCCGCCTCGGTCAACTCGGCAACGCTCTTGGAAGTGATCTGAGTGACCACACCGGACAGCACTACCTCGTCGTCCAACTCGAACACCATGTTCACCGGGCCCGTCTCCACCGGGTCGCGGAACCGCACCGTGGTCGTCTTCCGCCCAGTGCGTACAGCCTCGAGATAGGTGCGATGGAAATGCAGGGTCTGCATCGCGGCCGAGCACAGCGCTCCGTCGGACGCTGCGGACTGCTCCCCCCAGACATAGGCATGAGGCAGGAGATCGGTGATCGCGACACTGCGAATGCCACCAGCTGCCGGCACGAGGACGCGGATACCTGGGTGGTGGTCCAGCAGGACCTGCCGGTCCCGGCCACACGGCGCGAGCACTCCGCGCCCCTTGTCACCGACGGCAACAATCGCCGTTAGGTCACGTGCTCCCGCAGCACGCGCATGCCCGAGCGCCACTAACTCCGCGCAAGGTCCGCCAGTGAAGTGATAGAGGTTGATACCACCGAACATCCGGCCCTGTGCGTCTCGCACGGCTGCCCCGACGGTGTGCACCTCACCGTCACCGTTGGTCTCAACAACGCGCTGGGCGAACTCGGCCAGCTCCAGGTCTTCTTCCGTCGGCAGACTCATCATGTTGTCCATCCAACACACACTTATACACGTCCCCGAGCCATTTAACCCGGTGAACGTTCGCGGTCAGAGCACGTTCGCGGTCAGAGCACTAGTAGTGCTTGGTCAGGTTGGCTCGCGTGTGGGTATGTCGCGGTGACAGGTCGGGCAGGCGCCGGTCCAGAGTGCGAGGAGGGTCTGCAACTCGTGGACGACCCGGTAGAGGGTCAGGCCGGCGCCGCGTCTTTTGGGGCTCTGGCCAGTCGCTGGAGGGTGCAGAAGGCGTGGGCGGCGGAGACGAGGGTGACGTGGTGGTGCCAGCCGGCCCAGGTGCGGCCCTCGAAGTGGGCCAGGCCGAGGGCCTGTTTCATCTCGCGGTAGTCGTGTTCGATGCGCCAGCGGAGCTTGGCCAGCCGCACGAGTGTGGTCAGGGCAGTGTCCTCGGGCAGGTTCGAGAACCAGAACTGGATCGGCTCGGGCTGGGCGGCGGGCCATTCGGCCAGCAGCCAGCAGGCGGGCAGCTCCGGTCCGTCGACGGCTTTGCGGACCTCTCGGCCGGCGGGCCGGACCCGCAGGGCGACGAATCGTGAGTACATCCGCTTGAAGCCGCTTCGGCCCGTGCCGGGACGAGAGCCTTCACGCCATTGCACCGGCCTGGCCGCCTGCTTCCCGGCCTCGATGACCAGGTTCTTCACGCTCCGGGCCGGCTCGGGGTACTTCGCTGTGGGCTTGCGTCCGGTGCCTGTGTAGGGCGGGGTGCAGGGCACCGCGTCGCCGGGCTGGGCGGTCACGGTGGTGGAGATACCCACCACGTAGTGCAGTTTGCGTTCCTCCAGGCCGAGGCGGAAGGCAGCGGTGTCCCCGTATCCGCCGTCGGCGACGGCGAGGGGGACGTCCAGGCCCCACGACCGTGTCTCGTCGACCATGTCCAGGGCCAGCTGCCACTTCTCGACATGCCCGAGCCCGTCGGGGATACCGCATTGCGCCCGGCGGGCCACCTTCCGGGGATCGGCCTTCGGCGAGACGGGGTCCCAGGTCTCCGGGAGGAA
>NZ_JBUEFZ010000032.1:0-76152 GCF_054963715.1 Streptomyces sp. STAM6
ACCCCACCCCAGCTCCGTATGCCGAGCGCGGCTCGGCGTTGGCCGGGGCCCGTCGGTCCGGTTGGCGGCCGGGGCCCGCTACTCCGGTTGTGGGCAGTCGTTCCGCAGGGCGATGGGGTCCCCCTGAACAGGGGTCCGGGGCGGAGCCACCGGGGTGGGCGCGCCCGGGGCGCTGGGGCGGGTCAGGGCTGGGCCAGGTCCACCGCGGCGGCCACCCGCACCGCGACGCTCTCCGCGTACACCGCGTCCGGCCGCTCGAACCCCGGTCGCGTCCCCGCCCGCAGGAACGTCACCACTCCCAGCGTCCGCCCACGGCTGCGCAGCACCGCGCACAGGGCGTGCACCGCGTCGCGGGGCCACTGCCGCTCGGTGGCCCATCCCCGCGCCGAGGTGCCCGCGCTGGTGCGGACCGAGCCGGCGCGGTCGACCGCCTGCAGGGCGGGGTGCCCGTCCTCGTATCGCACAGGTATGCCCGCGTCGGCCACGCGGGCGACCGGGCCCGGCGCCCCGGTGGGCGAGGCGGCCGCGCGGACGAGACGGCCGTCCTGGAACAGGTCGAGCACGGCGTGGTCGGCGAACCCGGCGAGGGCGAAGTCCAGGTACACGACCGCCGCCTCCATCGGGTCCTCGCACTCCGCCGCGGCGTTGCCCGCGCGGTGGAGCTGGCTGGAGCGGAAGCGCAGCCGGTCGGACTCCTGTGCCGCGAGCTTGGCGTCGGTGATGTCCTGGAAGAGCCAGCCGACGCCGAGGGGGACCGGTTCTTCGGCGAGGGGGGAGGCGAGGCGCAGGAAGCCGCTGCGCCAGCAGCGGCGGCGTTCGCCCTCCGGGGTGCGCACGGTGACCCACAGTTCGGCGAGGGCCCGTGGCGGGCCCTCGGCGAGGACGTGGTGCAGGGCGCCTTCGAGTTCCTCCACGCCCTGGACGACGAGTTCGCCGAGGGGCCGGCCGAGGAGGGCGGTGCGGCCGGAGCCCAGGGCGCGGGCGGCGTGGGCGTTGACGACGGTGGGCCGCAGGTCCACGTCCACCAGGACGACGCCCCAGGTGGCGTCCTCCAGGAGTGCCTCGCTCAGGGCGATGGACCGCTCCAGGTCGATCTGTGCGTGCACCTCGCTGAACGCGCAGTACACCCCGGCCGGTTTGCCGTCCGCGCCGCGGACACCGGCCGACTGGGTGCGTACGAGGACCCGCCCGCCGTCCTTGCGGAGGAGGGCGAACTCGTGGACCTGACGGCCGGGGGCCTCCATCGCCGCCATGAGCCGCCGCTGGACGTCGCCCGCGTCGGCGCTGCGGGCGGCCCAGCCGGCGAAGCCCTGCCGTCCGACGGCCTCTTCCCGGGTCCAGCCGAGGATGCGCTCGGCCTCCCGGTTCCAGTGGGTGATCACGCCGTCGGCGTCGAAGGCGAGCAGTGCCGCGTCCATGCCGTCGAGCAGCGCCGCCAGCAGATCGGCGCCGGGCGCGGGCTCGCCCGGCCCGAGCGCACGCGCGGTCTCACTCCTGGACGCACTCATCCCGGCACCCCCTGCAGGACGGTCACGTGCAGCTGCACGCTCGTTCATTCAACTGGAACGTGACCCAGGACACACGCGGTTCCGGAAAATCGGTTGTGTGGGCCGAGGACCGCTTCTTAGTGTGTGGGCACACAGGAAAGGAGGTGATCCGGAAGTGGTTTCTTTTCGGATGCGTGAGGTGACTGCGGGCTGAGGCCTGCTGTCGCACTCTGTGCAACATGACGGCAGGCCTCCTGCCGCAATCCCAAGCAGTCACCGACCCGCGGGCTCGTCGGCACATCCGGCCGACCCCTCTTCTGAGGGACAAGAGCCCGCGGGTTTTTGCGTCAGGCGAGGGCCAGTTTCCCGGTGCGCTGGGCGCGGGCCTCACCGGCCCGGAGGATCAGGGCCGCCGCCCCGAGGAGCAGGGCGCTGAGTGCCGTGAGGCCCGTGAGGGTGGGGGCGAGCTCGGTGAGGGTGCGGGCCTCCAGGAGCGCGCCACGGACCGCGATCAGGCTGCCGGTCAGGGGGAAGACCGCGCCGATGATCTGGACGGCCGCGGGCAGCGCGAAGTGGGGCAGGCGGACCGCCGAGACGAACCAGAGGGGTTCGTCGAGGATCGTGTAGAGGAACGCCGAGTCGCGTGAGAAGACCAGCAGGCTGTTGAGGAACGCGCCCCAGGCGACGGCCGGGACCAGCAGGGCCAGGAAGACCACCGCGTACATCCACCAGGCGGAGACGGCGAGTGTGCCGAAGCCGGTGAGGGCCGCGACGGTGAAGCAGGTCAGGAGCCAGGCGTTCTGCAGGAGCGCGCCCGCGCCGTTGGCGATCATGAGGGTGAGGCGGCCGGCCGGGGAGAGGAAGAGCAGTTCCAGGGTGCCGGTGGAGCGCTCGAAGGACAGGTGCCAGGCCGACTGGACGAGGGAGAAGAAGAAGGCGTACGCGAGGGTGCCGGTCGCCAGGAAGGCGAGCAGGCGGTCGGGGTCGGCGGCCAGGGGCCAGTTCGCGGCGGCCGGGGAGGCGGTCGCGACCGGGCGCAGCGTGTAGTAGGTGGTGGCCAGTTGGAGGACCGGCCAGACGAGCATCGAGAAGACGACGAGCGGCTGCCCGAAGAGGCGGCGGTGCTGTTTGAGCGTTTCGGCGGCGAGGATGCGCAGGGCGTGGTTCATGCCGGGGCTCCCGCGGCGAGGGTGAGGATCGCGTCCTCCAGGCTGGCCTCGGCGATCTCCAGGCCGCCGATGGAGCCGCCCGCTTCGACGAGGGCGGCGGCGAGTGGTCCCGCGATGTCGTCGGGGTGCCGCAGGGTCACCAGCTGGGCCCCGTCCGGGAGGGGCTCGGTGGTGGCGCCGAAGGGGGCGAGCGCGGCGTCCGTGCGGGCGGTGGGGTTGGTGAGCGTGATGCGGACGGTGCGGTGGCTGCCGGTCGCGGCCTTGAGTTCGGCCGGGCTGCCGTCGGTGAGGTGGCGGCCGGCGGAGATGACGTGGACGTGCGCGCAGAGTTCTTCGACCTCGGCGAGGTAGTGCGAGGTGAGGAGGACCCCGGTGCCGTTCGCGGCCAGGTCCGCGACGACGCGGCGCAGGTCGCGGGCGATGGGGGCGTCGAGGCCGAGGGTCGGCTCGTCGAGGAGCAGGTAGGCGGGGCGGTTGATCAGTCCGCGGGCGATGGCGAGGCGCTGGGTCATGCCGCGGGAGTAGCGCTCGACCATGGTGTCGGCGGCGTCGGCGAGACCGACGAGGGCGAGGAGTTCGTCGGTGCGGGCGCGCAGTTCCGCCTTGGGCACGTCGTAGAGCTGGCCGAAGTACCAGAGGTTCTCGCGGCCGGTCATACGGGTGTAGACCATGCGTTCACCGCCGGCGATGAGGTTGATGCGGTGGCGTACGGCACGGGCGTCGGTGACCGTGTCGAGGCCGTCGACGGTGACGGATCCGGAGGTGGGCCGCAGCAGGGTGGCGATGGTCTTGATGGTGGTGGTCTTGCCCGCGCCGTTGAGGCCGAGGAGCCCGGTGACGCGGCCGGGCGGGATGTCGAGGTCGAGGCCGTCGACGGCGGTCTTGACGGTGCGCGGGCCGAAGATCTTCGCGCGTACGGGGAAGTCCTTGCGCAGTTCTCGGACGCGTATGCCCTGCATGGTCAGGAGGTCCTTTCGACGGCTCGGGCCTCGGCGCGGGGCAGCAGCTTCAGGCCGAGGAGGAGGTAGGCGGCGGTGAGGGCGAGGCAGACGGCGAGGCGCGGGGCGAGGGCGTCGAGGGTCTGGCCGCCGGTGAGGGAGCCGTGCAGGACGTCCATGGCGGCGGTGGTGGGGAACGCTTCGGCGAGCCACTGGGCGGGGGCCGGGAGGTAGGCGCGGGGGAAGGTGAAGCCGCAGAGCAGGCCGAGCACGGTGAAGACGGTGTTCTGCGAGATGTGTGCCTCGCCCGCGGCGATCATCAGGCCGCCGAGTCCCACGGAGATCGCGAAGACGGCGCAGACGAGGGCGGCGGCCCCGGCGAGCGCGCCGAGGGGTGAGGCGACGGGGACGGAGATGCCGAGCAGGGCGATGACGACGCCCAGGGTGAGGAATTCGGCGAGGCTGCTGAGGACGGCGAAGGCGGTGAAGCCGATCAGGTAGGGCAGGCGGCCGGCGGGGGCGATGAGCAGGGCCGCGAGGGTGCCCTGGCGCTGTTCGGTGATCAGCGCCTTGGCCGACCAGAGGATGAGGCGGACGGTGAACTGGAAGGCCGTCGCGCCGACCGCGATGTAGGCGAGGTAGGCGGCGGTGCCGCTGCCGGCGGTGAAGTCCTCGCCCACCCGGCCGCCGCCGATCGCGTGGAAGCCGAGGTACGCGAGGGCGATGGTGAGCGCGGCGGGCAGAACGGTGCCGACGGCGTAGGTCCAGGGATAGGCGCGTTTGGTCATCTGCCAGGTGCGCCAGGCGGTGGCCCGGGCTGTGTCCATGCGTACCGTGAGTTTCCTTTGGGAACTGATTGATGGATAGTGAGTTTCTATCGGGAACTCACGTCATGGCGCAAGATGGTTGCCCGCGAACGGGCACAGTGAAGGAGCCGACGACATGGGCAGAGCAGTGCCCGAGCGCGACGCCGCGTGCGCGGTCGCGCAGACCGCCGCCGTCATCGGGGACTGGTGGAGCCTGCTGCTGGTGCGGGAGACCGCGCGGGGCCGGCATCGCTTCGACGAGCTCCAGCACGAGCTGGGGATCTCCCGGAAGGTGCTCACCGAGCGGCTGAACCACCTCGTCGACAGCGACGTCCTGGAGAAGGTCCCCTACCAGCGGGGCCCCGTGCGCCACGAGTACCGGCTCACCGCCGCCGGACGCGCCCTGCTGCCGGTTCTCGTGGCCATGCAGGACTGGGCGGACCGCTGGGTCTTCGGCGACGGCTCACTGACCGCCTCCGCCGACGAGCACGGCGCGGAGGCGAGCCGCGTCCTCGGCCTGCCCGGCACCCGGCTGCCGCGCCTCACGCTGCCCGCCCACACCGGCGAAGAACTGGACCCGGTGGACGGCCGGGCGGGCGCCACCGTGCTGTTCTGCTACCCGGCGACCGGGCGGCCGAGCCCGCTGCCGGACGGCTGGTCGGACATCCCCGGCACGGTCGGCTGCACCCTGGAGAACCGGCTGTTCCGCGACGCGCACGGCGATTTCGCCGCGGCGGGCGTCGCGGTGCGCGGCGTCAGCACCCAGCGGCCGGACGAGCAGCGCGCCTTCGCCGCCGCCGAGGACATTCCCTTCCCGCTGCTGTCCGACATGGACAGCCGACTGGCTGCGGCGCTGCGGCTGCCGACGTTCCGGGCCGGTCAGGGGCTGCGGCTCAAGCGCGCGGTGCTGGTGCTGGACCGGGAGCGCACGGTCCGGCACGTGCAGTTCCCCGTGTCCGACATCCCCGCGGCCGTGGAGACGGCGCTGCGGGAAGGGCGGGCGGCCGCCTCCGGCTGACCGCGCGCCCTCAGGGGGCGAGGCGCTCGATGTGCCAGCCGCCGTCGGCCCGGGTGTACCGGAGCCGGTCGTGCAGCCGGTTCTCGTGCCCCTGCCAGAACTCCACGGACTCCGGCACCACCAGGAAGCCGCCCCAGTCCGGCGGCACCGGCACCTGCTCGCCCTCGGGGTGGCGGGCCGCCAGCTCCTCGTACCGGGCCAGCAGCTCCGCCCGCGAGGCGATCACGGTCGACTGCGCGCTGACCCAGGCCCCCAGCTGGGAGCCGTGCGGGCGGGTCCGGAAGTACGCGGCGGTCTCGTCGCGGCCGACGCGGCTCGCCGTGCCGGTGACGATGACCTGCCGGGCGATGGGGTGCCACGGGAACAGCAGCGAGATGTACGGATTGGTGTCGAGCTCGCCGCCCTTGCGGGAGCCGTAGTTCGTGAAGAAGACGAAGCCCCGCTCGTCGTAGTGCTTGAGCAGCACCGTGCGGGAGGACGGCCGGCCGTCGGGCGTGGACGTGGACACGACCATCGCGTTCGGCTCGTGGATCTCCGGGCTGCCGGCAGCGTCCTTGAACCAGCGCGCGAACTGGCCCATCGGATCGGCGGCGAGATCCGCCTCCGAGAGTTCGGCGGTGCGGTACTGCTCGCGCATGTCGGCGGGATCGAGTGCGGGCTCGAGAGCATCGGTCACAGGACTCATCCTGCCGTAGGGCCCAGTCTGCCCGGCACCGAGTGCCGGTAATCCTCACTGACCGAATCGGCGCAGTGTGCCGGATGTCACGCTTCCCCGCCACGGTGGAACCCGACAGACTCATGCGCTGGGTCACTGTTACCTCCCGACGTTTCTCCCGCGAGCACGCTGGATGACCACCATCCGCACGGGGCATCACGGGGTTGAGCCGTCACGGGACGAATCCCGAGCCGCCGACACATCTGAGGAGCCGCCTGATGTCCGACTTCGTACCCGGACTCGAAGGAGTCGTCGCGTTCGAAACGGAGATCGCCGAACCGGACAAGGAGGGCGGCGCGCTCCGGTACCGCGGCGTCGACATCGAGGACCTGGTCGGCCACGTCTCCTTCGGAAACGTGTGGGGTCTGCTGGTCGACGGGGCGTTCAACCCCGGCCTGCCGCCCGCCGAGCCGTTCCCGATCCCGGTGCACTCCGGTGACATCCGGGTGGACGTCCAGTCCGCGCTGGCCATGCTCGCCCCGGTGTGGGGCCTGAAACCGCTTCTCGACATCGACGAGGAGCAGGCCCGCGACGACCTCGCCCGGGCCGCCGTGATGGCGCTGTCGTACGTGGCGCAGTCCGCGCGCGGACAGGGCCTGCCCATGGTGCCGCAGAGCGAGATCGACAAGGCGCAGTCGGTCGTCGAGCGGTTCATGATCCGCTGGCGCGGTGAGCCCGACCCCAAGCACGTCAAGGCCGTCGACGCGTACTGGACGTCGGCCGCCGAGCACGGCATGAACGCCTCCACGTTCACCGCCCGCGTGATCGCGTCGACGGGCGCGGACGTCGCGGCGGCGCTGTCGGGCGCGGTCGGCGCCATGTCCGGCCCGCTGCACGGCGGTGCGCCGTCCCGCGTCCTCGGCATGATCGAGGAGATCGAGCGGACGGGCGACGCCGTCGCCTACGTGAAGCAGGCCCTCGACAAGGGTGAGCGGCTGATGGGCTTCGGTCACCGCGTCTACCGCGCCGAGGACCCGCGGGCGCGCGTCCTGCGCCGCACCGCCAAGGAACTCGCCGCGCCGCGCTTCGAGGTGGCGGAGGCGCTGGAGAAGGCCGCCCTGGAGGAGCTGCACGCTCGGCGCCCGGACCGCGTCCTGGCGACGAACGTGGAGTTCTGGGCGGCGATCGTGCTGGACTTCGCCGAGGTCCCGGCCCACATGTTCACGTCGATGTTCACCTGTGCCCGCACCGCCGGCTGGAGCGCGCACATCCTGGAGCAGAAGCGCACGGGCCGGCTGGTCCGCCCGTCGGCCCGCTATGTCGGCCCGGGCTCCCGCAACCCGCGCGAGATCACGGGCTACGAGGACATCGTCGGCTGAGTCGCCCCTTTCCGGGGCTCGGTTCTCCGCCTGGCTCCGCCGGGGGACCCCCATCGGGGCGCCCGAGTCGGTGCCGACGGTCGATCTCCCCCTCCGCCCCCGCGCGCGTGGGAGGTACCCCCGCTCGGTCCCTCGTTCCCCGGGACCTCCGCACGCGCGGCAGTAGCCGCGTACCGATCGCGGTCTCCCCTACGGCATCGCGGCTCCCCCTGGCCTTCGGCCGGGGGGACCCCCACTTCGGCTCACTCGCCGGGCCCCTCGCCGACCCCGCCCGCCCCCGGACGCACCCCGGAAAGCGGGCCCGGCCCACAGCCCCCGGTGACCGCGCCCCGGGTCCGACACGGCGAGAGGGGTGACCGGTCCGCTGCACCCGCCGAAACGCACCCCTCGGCCGACACCCCGACGGGCGTCCGACTCAGGGCCGGTGACCGCGCCCCGGGTCCGACACCCTGGAAAGGGCACCCACGGCCCTCGCCGACCCCGCCCCGGGCCGGTGCCGTGGGAAGCGACGCCCGGGCCGGGGCACCGCCGAAGCGGTGGCCGGGCCGGGGTTTCGTCGGGCGGGGGCTTCGTCAGCCGAGCGCCCGGTCGACGATCCGGCTCCACTCGGCCACCACACGTTCACGGCGTGTCCTGTCGTCCGTCAGGAGGTTCGCGAGGCCCAGGCCCCGCGCCATGTCCAGCAGGCCCTGGACGGTCTCGCGCACGCCGGGCGTCGTCTCGTCGGCGCCGAGGAGCTCCACCGCGATGCGGTGGGTCTCCCGGCCGACCCGGGCCTCCAGTTCCGTGACACGGCCGCCGAGCTGCGGCTCGTTGGACGCGGCCACCCACAGGTGCAGCGCGGCCCGGAACAGGGGTCCGGTGTAGAGGTCGACCAGGGCCGCCACGACCGCGGTGCGGTTCTGCACGGGCAGGGCGCGCAGGGCCTGCGAGCGTTCCTCGGCGACGTACTCGACGGCCGCGGTGAAGAGGTCCTCCCGGGTCGGGAAGTGGTGCTGGGCGGCGCCCCGTGACACGCCGGCGCGCTCGGCGACCACCGAGACCGTGGAGCCCGCCCAGCCGCGCTCGGCGAGGCAGGCCACGGCCGCTTCGAGCAGCCGCTGCCGGGTGGCCCGGCTGCGGTCCTGCTTGGGTGCCTTGGGGGCTGGGGTCACAACACCCATAGAGGGTCCCGTCGTTCGAGGAAGGCCGTCATGCCCTCGCGGGCCTCCGCCGAGGCGAAGAGCGAGGCCGAGCGCTGCACGAGGTCCTCCGCGTCGCGCTCGAAGGTTTCCAGCACCCTAGCCGTGACCAGGCGTTTGGCTTCGGCCAGCCCCTGCGGGGAGGCCCTGCGCAGTCCGTCGAGCACCGGGGCGACGGCCTCGTCGGCGGTGCCGGCGACGACCGACACCAGGCCGATGCGGGCGGCCTCGGCGGCGTCGAAGCGTTCACCGGTGAGGTAGTAGCGGGCGGCGGCGCGGGGTTCGAGCCGGGGCAGCAGGGACAGGGAGATCACGGACGGCGCCACCCCGATCCTGACTTCCGTCAGCGCGAAGTCGGACGCCGCCGCGGCGCCGACGATGTCGCACGCCCCGACCAGCCCCAGGCCCCCGGCCCGCACGTGTCCCGCCACCCGCGCGACCACCGGTTTGGGCAGCTCGACGATCTGCCGCAGCAGTGCCACGAACGTGTACGGACTGGGCGGTGCCTTCAGATCGGCTCCCGCGCTGAACGTCGTCCCCGTGTGGGTCAGCACCACGGCCCTGACGGCCGGATCCTTCCCGCACCCCTCCAGCGCCCCGGCCAGCTCGGAGACGAGCCGCGCCGACAGGGCGTTGCGGTTGTCGGGCGAGTCCAGGGTCAGGGTGGTGATGCCGCGCTCGTGCGCGGTGGTGACCAGCGTCATGCGCCCTCTCGCTCCCTCAGTTCGCGCCGGAGGATCTTCCCCGACGCCGCCCGCGGCACGCCCTCGACGAACGCGACGCGCCGGATCTTCTTGTACGGAGCGACCTGCCCGGCCACGAACGCGATGATGTCGTCGGCGGAGAGATCGTTCGCACCGGGCTGCCGCACCACGTACGCCTTGGGGACCTCGTTGCCGTCGTCGTCGTACACGCCGATGACGGCCGCGTCGGCGATGCCCTCGTGGGTGAGCAGCAGCGCCTCCAGCTCGGCCGGGGCGACCTGGAAGCCCTTGTACTTGATCAGTTCCTTGACCCGGTCGACGACGTACAGCCAGCCGGCCCGGTCGACCCGACCGACGTCACCCGTGTGCACCCAGCCGTCCCGGTCGATCATGTCGGCGGTGGCGTCGGGCCGGCCCAGGTAGCCCTTCATCGCCTGTGGGCCGCGGATCGCTATCTCGCCCTCCTCGCCGACGCCCAGGTCCTTGCCGGGCACGCCGGGTTCGTCGAGGGAGAGGATGCGCATCTCGGTGCCGGGCAGCAGCCGGCCGACCGTGCCGGGGGGCGGGTTCGGCACGGACAGCGGCACCACGTGCGTGGCGGGGGACAGTTCCGTCATGCCGTAGGCCTGCCGGACCGGCGGCAGGTTCAGCCGCGCCGAGCAGGCCGCCGCGAGCTGCGCGTCCAGCGGGGCGGCCGCGCTGACCAGGTACTCCAGCGACGACAGGTCGTACCGGGCCACGGCCGGGTGCTTGGCCAGCGCCAGGACGATCGGCGGCGCGACGTACAGGCCGTTGATCCGGTGCTTCTCGATGGCCGCGAGGAACTGGTCGAGGTCGAAGCGGGGCAGGACGACGACGGTGGCGCCCAGGCGCAGCGGGGCGTTCATCAGGGCGGTCAGGCCGTAGATGTGGAAGAGCGGCAGTACGGCGAGGATGCGGTCGCCCGGCCCCATCGGGATCAGCGGCTCCAGCTGCGCCAGGTTGGTGGCGATGGAGCGGTGGGTGAGCATGACGCCCTTGGGGACGCCGGTGGTGCCGGAGGAGTACGGCAGGGCGGCGATGTCCACGTCCGGGTCTATGGTGACGGCCGGTTCCGGGGCGGTGGAGCCGAGCATGTCGAGGACGGAGCGGTGTCCTTCCGCCTGGTCGCAGACGAAGATCTCCCGGATTCCGCCGACCAGTTCGGCGGCCCGCCGGGCCGTCTCCAGGAGCGGCGAGACGGTGACGATCCAGCGGGCGGAGGAGTCCCCGAGCTGTTTGGCGAACTCCTCGGCCGTGGCCAGCGGGTGCACGGTGGTGACGGCGGCGCCGGCCCGGGTCGCCGCGTAGAAGACGGCCGGGTAGACGACGGTGTTGGGGCTGTGCAGGGCGAGGACGTCGCCCTTGCGTACACCCGCCTCGGCGAGCCCGGCGGCGATCCGCCGGTGGTACGTGTCGAGCTGGGCGTAGGTGAGGGCCAGGTCGCCCGCGCCGTCGACGAGGGCGATCTCCTCGCCGTGCTCGGCGGCGGACCGGCCCAGCACCGCCTCGTGGATGGGCAGGGAGACGGCCGGAACATCCGCGTACTCACTGTGGAAAACCATGACGGCCCCTTCGACACGCTCCGTTGGTGTGGTGCTGCCTTCGGTCGCCAGAATCCCCTTTGTCAGTACGACTTGGGGAGACCCAAGGACTGGTGGCTCACGTAGTTGAGGATCATTTCGCGGCTGACGGGGGCGATCCGCGCGACCCGGGAGGCGGTGACCAGCCGGGCGAGGCCGTATTCGCGGGTGAGCCCGTTGCCGCCGAGGGTGTGCACAGCCTGGTCGACGGCCTTGACGCACGCCTCGCCCGCCGCGTACTTGGCCATGTTGGCTGCCTCGCCCGCGCCGAGGTCGTCGCCCGCGTCGTAGAGCGCCGCGGCCTTCTGCATCATCAGCCGGGCCAGTTCGAGCTCGATGTGCGCCTGGGCGAGCGGGTGGGCGATGGCCTGGTGGGCGCCGATGGGGTCCTTCCAGACCTGCCGCGTCTTGGCGTAGTCGACGGCCTTGGCGAGTGCGTGGCGGCCCATTCCGATGGCGAAGGCGGCGGTCATGATGCGTTCGGGGTTGAGCCCGGCGAACAGCTGGAGCAGCCCGGCGTCCTGGTCGCCGACCAGGGCCTCCGCCGGGAGCCGGACGTCGTCGAGGACCAGTTCGAACTGTCGCTCCTGGGCCCGCAGTTCCATGTCGATGGCGGTGCGCGCGAAGCCCTCGGCGTCGCGCGGGACGATGAACAGGCAGGGCTTGAGCCGGCCGGTGCGGGCGTCCTCGGTGCGGGCGACGATCAGGGTGGCGTCGGCGATGTCGACGCCGGAGACGAAGACCTTGCGGCCGGTCAGGATCCACTGGTCGCCGTCGCGGCGGGCGGTGGTGGTGATCCGGTGGGAGTTGGATCCGGCGTCCGGTTCGGTGATGCCGAAGGCCATGGTGAGGCTGCCGTCGGCGAGTCCGGGGAGCCAGGCGCGCTTCTGTTCGTCGGTGCCGAAGCGGGCGATCACGGTGGCGCAGATGGCGGGCGAGACGATCATCATCAGCAGGGGGCATCCGGCCGCGCCGGACTCCTCCAGGACGATGGAGAGTTCGCTGATGCCCCGGCCGCCGCCGCCGTACTCCTCGGGCAGGTTCACCCCGAGGTAACCGAGTTTGCCGGCCTCGGCCCACAGGGTGGCGCGGTCGTAGGCGGGGCCGTGGCGGCGTCCGAGGGCGGCGACGGCGGCGCGCAGGTCCCGGTGCTCCTGGCTCTCGATGGTGCTCATGATGCGGGTGCCTCCTGTGCTTCGTGGGGGTCGTGCACGACGGCGAGCAGGGTGCCGACCTCGACCTGGTGGCCGGGGGCGGCGTGGAGCGCGGTGAGCGTGCCGGAGGCGGGAGCGGTGATCCGGTGCTCCATCTTCATCGCCTCCAGCCAGACGAGCGGCTGCCCGGCCTCGACGCGGTCGCCGGCGGTGACGTCGGCGACCCGGACGACGGTGCCGGGCATGGGTGCGAGCAGTGAGCCGGGCGCGGTGCGTTCGGCGGGGTCGGTGAAGCGGGGCAGTGCGGTCAGGGCGGTGTCGCCGACGAAGACCCGGTCGCCGTGGGTGGCGACCGGGAACTTGCGGCGGACGCCGTCGATTTCGAGCACGACGAGCCGGGGGGTGGCCTCGACGACCACGACGCCGTCGGCGGCGAGGCCGTCGCGGGTGTGGCGGTAGTGGACCTCGTGCTCGGTGCCGTCGGCGTCGGTGCGGTAGCGCTTGGTCTGGGGCTGGGAGGGCAGGTTGCGCCAGCCGCCGAACCGGGAGCGTCCGTGGGCGTGGGCGAGGGCGGCGACGAGTGCGGCGTACGGCTCCGGGGCGGCGTCCATCAGCTCCGCCAGGTGGCGGTCGTAGAAGCCGGTGTCCATGCGGCCCTGTGCGAACTCGGGGTGGCGCAGGGAGCGTACGAGCAGTTCGCGGTTGGTGGCCGGGCCGTGGACGCGGGCCCGCTCCAGGGCTCCGGCCAGTTTGCGTACGGCCTCGGCGCGGGTGGGTGCCCAGGCCACCGCCTTGGCCAGCATGGGGTCGTAGTGGACGCCGATGGTGTCGCCGTCGGTGTAGCCGGTGTCGAGGCGGACGCCCGGTACGGACAGGTGGTGCAGCATGCCGGTCTGCGGCGCCCAGTCGCGGGCGGGATCCTCGGCGTAGAGGCGGGCCTCGACGGCGTGGCCGTGGGGGGCGGGCGGCTCGGGCGCCAGGGCGGTGCCCTCGGCGATCCGGATCTGCAGGGCGACGAGGTCGACGCCGTACACGGCCTCGGTGACGGGGTGTTCGACCTGGAGCCGGGTGTTCATCTCCAGGAAGTGGGCCCGGTCGTCGACGACGAGGAACTCCACGGTGCCCGCGCCCCGGTAGTCGGTGGCGCGGGCGGCCCGCACGGCGAGGGCGTGCAGGGTGTCGAGGACGCGGGGGCCGAGACAGGGGGCGGGCGCCTCTTCGATCACCTTCTGGTGGCGGCGCTGGAGGGAGCAGTCGCGGGTGCCGAGGGCCCATACGGTGCCGTGGGCGTCGGCGAGGATCTGTACCTCGACGTGGCGGCCGCCCTCGACGAACGGCTCGACGAACACCTCGCCGTCGCCGAAGGCGCTCAGGGCCTCGGCGCGGGCCGCCGCGAGCTCGCCGTCCAGGGCGGCGAGCTCGCGGACGACGCGCATGCCGCGGCCGCCGCCGCCCGCGGCGGCCTTGACCAGCACCGGCAGGTCGGCGGCGGTGACGTCGGTGAGCGGGGCGATGCCCATGAGGTCCTTGGCGCGGGTCTTCGACGCCATCGTCTCGATGGCCTCGGGCGGCGGGCCGATCCACAGCAGGCCCGCGTCGGTGACGGCTCGTGCGAAGGCGGCGTTCTCGGAGAGGAAGCCGTATCCGGGGTGGACGGCGTCCGCGCCCGCCGCGAGGGCGGCCTTCACGATCAGGTCGCCGCGCAGGTATGTCTCGGCGGGTGCCGCGCCCGGCAGGCGTACGGCTTCGTCCGCGTCCCGCACGTGCAGGGCGTCGCCGTCGGCGTCGGAGTGGACGGCGACGGTGCCGATGCCGAGGGCGCGGCAGGTGCGGAAGACACGGCAGGCGATCTCGCCCCGGTTGGCGACGAGGATTTTCCGGATCACGGAGGTCCTGGGCATCTGGGAGGTGTCGGGGTGGCCGCACGTCTCGGCCGGGGTGGGGGTCGCGTGGGTCATCTGGGCCTCACATCCGGAAGACGCCGAAGCCGCCGCGTGCGCCTTCGACCGGGGCGGTGTGGATCGCCGACAGGCACAGGCCCAGGACGGTGCGGGTGTCGCGCGGGTCGATGACCCCGTCGTCGTACAGCCGCCCGGACAGGAACATCGGCAGGGACTCGGACTCGATCTGCTGCTCGACCATGGCGCGCAGGGCCGCGTCGCCGTCCTCGTCGTAGGGCCGGCCCTTCGCGGCGGCGGAGGCACGGGCGACGATCGACAGGACGCCGGCGAGCTGCTGGGGGCCCATGACGGCGGACTTGGCGCTGGGCCAGGCGAAGAGGAAGCGGGGGTCGTAGGCGCGGCCGCACATGCCGTAGTGGCCGGCGCCGTAGGAGGAGCCCATGAGGACGGACAGATGCGGGACGGTGCTGTTCGAGACCGCGTTGATCATCATCGAGCCGTGTTTGATGATGCCGCCCTGCTCGTACTCCTTGCCGACCATGTAGCCGGTCGTGTTGTGCAGGAAGAGCAGGGGCGTGTCGCGCTGGTTGGCGAGCTGGATGAACTGGGCGGCTTTCTGGGACTCCTGGCTGAACAGCACGCCCTGTGCGTTGGCGAGGATGCCGACCGGGTAGCCGTGCAGGGACGCCCAGCCGGTGACGAGGCTCGTCCCGTAGAGCGGCTTGAACTCGTCGAAGTCGGAGCCGTCGACGATCCGGGCGATGACCTCGCGCGGGTCGAACGGGGTTTTCAGGTCTTCGGGGACGATGCCGAGGAGTTCGTCCTGGTCGTACCGGGGTGGCTGGGCGGGCCCCGGGTCGGGGTGGGCCTTGCGGTGGTTGAGGCGGGCCACGATGCGGCGGGCCAGGCGCAGGGCGTCGGCCTCGTCGACGGCGAAGTGGTCGGCGAGGCCGGAGGTGCGGGCGTGCATCTCGGCGCCGCCGAGGGACTCGTCGTCGCTCTCCTCCCCGGTGGCCATCTTCACCAGGGGCGGTCCGCCGAGGAAGACCTTCGACCGCTCCTTGATCATGACGGTGTGGTCGGACATTCCGGGGACGTAGGCGCCGCCGGCCGTGGAGTTGCCGAAGACGACGGCGACGGTGGGGATCCCGGCCGCGGACAGCCTCGTGAGGTCGCGGAAGAGCGCCCCGCCGGGGATGAAGATCTCCTTCTGGGAGGGCAGGTCGGCGCCGCCGGACTCGACGAGGGAGATCACCGGCAGCCGGTTGGCACGGGCGATCTCGTTGGCCCGCAGGGCCTTCTTCAGGGTCCAGGGGTTGGACGCGCCGCCGCGCACGGTGGGGTCGTTGGCGGTGATGACGCATTCGACGCCCTCGACGACGCCGATGCCGGTGACCATGGAGGCCCCGACGGGGTGGTCGCTGCCCCAGGCGGCGAGGGGCGACAGTTCCAGGAACGGCGTGTCGGGGTCGAGGAGCAGCTCGACGCGTTCGCGGGCGAGGAGCTTGTCCCGCTTGCGGTGCCGGGTGACGTACTTCTCGCCGCCGCCGGCGAGGGCCTTGGCGTGCTCGGCGTCGAGGGCGGCGAGTCTGGCGAGCATCGCCTCTCGGTGAGCGGCGTAGTCGGGGCCGGTGGTGTCGAGGGCCGAGGCGAGCACGGTCACAGCAGGACCTCCGGGATGTCGAGGTGGCGGGAGCGCAGCCATTCGCCGAGCGCCTTGGCCTGGGGGTCGAAGCGGGCTCGCGCGGCGACGCCTTCGCCGAGGAGGCCGGTGACGGTGAAGTTGAGGGCCCGGAGGTTCGGCAGCAGGTGGCGGGTGACGGTCAGCTCGCGGACCTCCGGCAGCAGCCGGCGGAAGCGGTCGACGGTCAGCTCGTGGGCCAGCCAGCTCCAGGCGTCGTCGGTGCGCGCCCACACCCCCACGTTGGCGTCGCCGCCTTTGTCTCCGCTGCGCGCTCCCGCCACGAGCCCGAGCGGTGCCCGGCGCACCGGCCCGGCGGGCAGCGGCGGCGGCAGGTCCGGTTCCGGGCTCACCGGTTCCGGCGTGCGGGTGTGTGCGGGCGGGGGGACGGCGATCTCCCCGTCCGGCAGTACGGCGGTGTGCCGGACGTCCCGGGCGTCGACGTACATCGCCTCGAAGACCCCGTAGGGGGCGCCCTTTCCGGGTGGGGCCGTGACGTGGAAGCCGGGATAGCTGCCCAGCGCCAGCTCGACGGCCGCGCCGCTGACGGCCCGGCCGACGGTGTCCGGGTCGGGGTCGCGCACGACCAGCCGGAGCAGCGCGCTGGCCGTCTCCTCGGTGTCCGCGTCCTCCCGGTCGGTGCGGGCCAGCTCCCACCTCACCTCGGCGGGCCGGGCCTTGCCGAACGCCCGCTCCAGCTGTCCGCGCACGAGCGCGGCCTTGGCCTCGACGTCGAGGCCCGTCAGCACGAACACGACCTCGTTGCGCCAGCCGCCCAGCCGGTTCAGGCCGGCTTTCAGCACCGGTGGCGGTGCCTCGCCCCTGACGCCGCTGATCCGCACCCGGTCGGGGCCGTCCTGGGCGAGCCGTACGGTGTCCAGCCGCGCCGTCACGTCCGGTCCGGCGTACCGGGCGCCCGCCGTCTCGTACAGCAGCTGTGCGGTGACGGTGCCGACGTCGACGACGCCGCCGGTGCCGTCGTGCTTGGTGATCACGGACGAGCCGTCGGCGTGCAGCTCGGCGAGGGGGAAGCCGGGCCGTTCGAGGAGGCGCGGGTCGTGCTCGTGGAAGAAGGCGTAGTTGCCGCCGGTGGCCTGGGTCCCGCACTCGAGGACGTGTCCGGCGACCACCGCGCCCGCGAGCCGGTCGTGATCGTCGGGCGCCCAGTCGAACCACCAGGCCGCGGGCCCGCTGACCAGGGCCGCGTCCGTGACCCGGCCGGTGACCACGATGTCGGCCCCGGCGCGCAGACAGGCCGTGATGCCGGCCCCACCGAGGTAGGCGTGGGCCGCGAGGACCCCGTCGCCCGCGGGGAGCCGCCCGGGGTCGAGCCGGTCGCCCTCCACGTGGGCGATGCGCACCGGTACGCCGACGCGGTCGGCGAGGGCGCGCAGCGCGTCGGCGAGCCCGGCCGGGTTGAGGCCGCCGGCGTTGGTCACGATCTTCACGCCGCGCTCGTGGGCCAGTGCGAGGCCTTCCTCCATCTGCCTCAGGAAGGTCTTGGCGTAGCCGAGCGAGGGGTCCTTCAGCCGGTCGCGGCCGAGGATGAGCATGGTCAGCTCGGCGAGGTAGTCGCCGGTCAGGACGTCGAGTTCGCCGCCGGTGAGCATCTCGCGCACGGCGTCGAAGCGGTCGCCGTAGAAGCCGGAGGCGTTGCCGATCCGCAGGGGCCCGCACATCACGCCCCCTGGGGGGCACGGCCGGGGCCCGCCGGGCCCGCGAAGGCCTGCGCGATGGCGAGCCACTGGCCGGCGTCGGTGCCCTCGGCGCGTACCGCCAGGTCGTCGCGGTGGGCCCGCTGGGTGACCAGCAGGCAGAAGTCGAGGGCGGGTCCGGTGACGCGCTGGTCGGCGTCCTCGGGGCCGTAGGTCCACAGGGAGCCGTCGGGGGCGGTGAGTTCGACGCGGAAGGGGGCGGCGGGCGGGGTGAGGCCGCGTACGGCGTAGGCGTAGTCCCGGGCGCGTACGCCGATCCGGGCGACGTGCCGGAGCCGTGCGGTGGGGCGGCGTACGGCGCCGAGCGCGTCGGCGACGTCCTGGCCGTGGGCCCAGGTCTCCATCAGCCGTGCGGTGGCCATGGAGGCGGCGCTCATGGGCGGCCCGTACCAGGGGAGGCGGGCGCCCGCGGGGGCGGCCCGCAGGGCGTGGTGGAGACGTGTGCGGCCGTCGCGCCAGCGGGCGAGGAGTTCCCCGGGCGGTGCGGCGGCGCCCGCCTCGGCACCGTCGTCGACGAAGGTGTCCGGGGACGCGAGTGCCTCGGCGGTGTGGGCCGCGAAGGCGGTGGCATCGGTGACCGCGAGCAGCGCGGTGGCGTCGGTCCAGGCCAGGTGGGCGATCTGGTGCGCGACGGTCCAGCGGGGCGCGGGGGTGGGTGTGGCCCAGCGTTCCGGTTTCAGCTCCGCGACGAGGCGGTCGAGATCGTCGCTCTCGTCACGCAGGTCATCCAGTACCGCTGAGACGTCGGACACGGTGCGCTCCCTCCGGGACACGGCAGTGCGTGCCCCGGAGCATGGCAGCGCCCCAGGAAACAATCAAGCGTGCTTGCTTTAGTTTTTGGCCGCCTGCGAGCGGACGGCCCCCATGCTGGCGGCGATGACCAGGGCGATCGCCAACGCGTCGGTGGCGGAAAGGGCTTGATGCAGGACGAGGAAGCCGGCCGTCGCCGCGATGGCGGGCTCCAGGCTCATGAGGATCGCGAAGGTCGGGGCGGGCAGCCGGCGCAGGGCGAGCAGTTCGAGGGTGTAGGGCAGGACGGACGACATCAGCGCCACGGCCAGACCCAGGCCGATCGTCGAGGGCACCAGGAGTTTCCCGCCCGCTTCGGCCAGCCCCAGCGGAAGGCTGATCACCGCGCCGACCGCCATCGCCAGGGCGAGCCCGTCGGCCTGCGGGAAGCGTCGCCCGGTGCGGGCGCTGAAGACGATGTACGCCGCCCACATCGCACCCGCGGACAGGGCGAACACGGCGCCCCACGGGTCCAGCCGGTCGAACCCGCCGCCGCTGAGCAGCCCCACGCCGACGAGGGCGAGCCCCGCCCACACCACGTTGACCAGGCGGCGCGAGGCGATCACGGAGAGGGCGAGCGGGCCGAGCACTTCGAAGGTGACGGCGGCGCCCAGCGGAATGCGGTCGACGGCCTGGTAGAAGAGGATGTTCATGCCCGCCATGGCGGCACCGAACGCGACGATCGTGCCCCAGTCGGACCGCGAGTACCCGCGCAGCCTCGGCCGGCAGACGGCGAGCAGCACGACGGCGGCGAGGATCAGCCGCAGGGTGACCACGCCGAGCGCCCCGGCGCGGGGCATCAGCAGCACGGCGACGGCCGATCCGAACTGGACCGAAAGACCGCCGGCCACCACCAGCGCGACCGGCCCGAGCGTGCGCCGCCCGGCCGGACCGGCACTCCCCGGGCCCGCGGCGGCGGCCTCGGGCAGCGCGACGGCCGAGACGGCGGCCCGCTCCGTGACTCCCGGCTCGCCCACCGGCCACTCCCTTCACCCGAATACAACCCAATGTACTTTCAGTTCAAAATACTGCACTGGACGATCGCCGTCCACTTGCACCCGCCCCAGGGCGCCCCCTCCACGCTACGAATCACCGCACCACGCTGTGAAATGCGCATTGGACTGCGGTTATGCTTCAGACGCATGAGCATCGAGATGCGCCATCTCCGCTGCTTCCTCGCCATCGCGGAGGAGCGGAACCTCACCCGGGCCGCGGCCGCGCTCCACCTCACCCAGCCGGCCGTCTCCCGCACCCTCGCGGCGCTCGAACGCCACCTCGGCGTGCGTCTCGTCGACCGCTCCACCCACCACCTGGAACTCACCCCCGAGGGCCGCGCCTTCCGCGACCGGGCGTCGGCGGTCCTCGCCGCCTTCGACGACGCCGTCGACCCCGCCAACCTCCGCCACCGACCCCTGCGCCTCGGCCACGCCTGGTCGGCCTTCGGCGCCTACACCACCCCGTTGTTGCGCCGCTGGCAGCGCGAACACCCCGACGTACGGCTGGAACTGCTCCGCATCGACGACCGGACGGCGGGCCTGGCCCGCGGCGAGGTCGACGCCGCCCTCCTGCGCGGCCCGGTCACCACGCCGGGCCTGGCCACCGAGGAACTGTTCCGCGAACCGCGCGTCGCGGCGGTCGCCTCCGACGGCCCCCTCGCCGGCCGCGCCTCACTCACCCTCGCGGACCTCACCGCCGAGAGGATCGTGATCAACACGGTCTCCGGCGCCACCACCCTCGACCTCTGGCCCGCACCCGTCCGGCCCACCCGCACCCTGAACGTCGGCAACACCGACGACTGGCTCACCGCCATCGCCGCGGGCCACGCCACCGGCGTCTCGTCCGCCGCCACCGCGGCCCTGCACACCCACCCGGGAGTCACCTACGTGCCGCTGAGCGACGCTCCACCGCTCCCGGTCGTCCTCGCCTGGCGCGCCGCGGCCCCGCACTCGGCCGTACCGGACCTGGTGGCGCTGGCCCGCGACCTCACCCGCGGCTAGAGCGTGCTCCGACAGTCCCGTCCGGCCGGTGAGCGGGTTCCGGTGCGTGCGGATGCCGGGCGGAGGCGGAAAACCCCTGCTCGCGAGCCCGGCACGAGCCGAAAGAAGCGCCCTGGCGCCGGGCGGGTGTGGAACTACTCCCCCGGCACCGGGTCGCGGAAGCCCCGGCGGCGGGCCGCCTCCGGACGGCAGCGCACGAGCCGCCCCAGCGTCAGCAGCCCTCCCCGCAGCGCCCCGTGCCGGTGGAGCGCCTTGACGGCGTAGGTGGAACAGCTCGGCGTGTACGGGCAGCAGGCGGGGCGGCGGGGGCTGACGGCGACGCGGTAGTGGCGCACCGCCCCGTACATCAGGCCGGCGGCCCGCCCCCTCGGGCGCGGTGCCGCCGGGTCCTCACCACGGCCGACGGCCGGGGCGCGGAAGAAGAACTGGAGCAGCGCCGTGAGCGCGGCGGCCGGGCAATGGACGGCGCAGTACGAGGTGCAGTCGTCGACGCAGCCCACGCAGCAGTTCTCGTCCTCGTCCCGCCCCTTGCGGTCTCGGTCCCTCTTGCGCACGAACACCCTTTCCCATTACGGCCGTCGCATCGTACGTCCCGCTCCCGACCGGCCCGTCACGGCCCCGTGCCTCACGGCACCGCCCGCCGCTTCTCGTCGGTCAGCGGCTCGGGCCGGCCGCGGGAAGCCCCGCGACCGACCGGATCCGCGCGGCGACCGCACCGGTACGGGCGCCTCGTGGTGGCAGGCCCATGGAGCGCCTCCCCGTCCGAGAGCGCCTGCCGGAGGTCGAGCAGCCCCTACCGGCCCGGGAGAAGCACCCGCCCCGGCGCGCGGCCCCCGGCGGGCGGCCACCCTCACTCCTTTTCCAGCGCTTCCGCCAATACCTCCGCCAGATGCCTGGCTCGCTTTCCGGCCAGCTGCCGCAATTGCGTACGGCAGGAATAGCCGTCGGCCAGCAGGACCGCGTCCTCCGGGGCCGCGCGGACCGACGGCAGGAGCTGGTCCTCCGCGCAGGCCACCGAGACGTCGTAGTGGCCGCGCTCGAAGCCGAAGTTGCCGGCGAGGCCGCAGCAGCCGCCGCTCAGGTCGCCGGTGAGGCCCGCGCGGGCGCGCAGGCGGCGTTCCGCCGCGTCGCCGAGGACCGCGTGCTGGTGACAGTGGGTCTGGCCGGCGACCGGGCGATCCAGGCGCGGCGGCTGCCAGTCGGGGGCGTGTTCCTCCAGGGCCTGGGCGAAGGTGCGTACGGAATCGGCGAGGAGACGGGCCCGGGGATCGTCGGGGAGCAACTCCGGCAGGTCGGTCTTCAGGGTGGCGCCACAGCTGGGTTCCAGCACCACGAGTGGACGGCCCAGGGCGGGCCCCAGGGCGTCAAGGGTGCGGCTCATCACCTCGCGGGCGCGGTCGAGTTGGCCGGTGGAGACGTAGGTGAGTCCGCAGCACACGCCACCGGGAGGGAGGCTTACGCCCAGGCCCACCGCCTCCAGGACGGTGACGGCCGCGCGGCCGACGGACGGGGAGAGGTGGTCGGTGAAGGTGTCCGGCCACAGCATCACGCCGGGGCCGCCGGGCGGGACCGCCGGGCGCCGCGCGAGCCAGGTGCGGAACGTCTTCGGTGCCAGCGGCGGGATGTCGCGTTCCGGTGCGATGCCGGCCGTCCGTTTGGCGAGGGCCGCGAGGGGCCGCACGCGGGCCGCGGCGTTGACGAGCCGCGCGAAGGGCCGGGCCAGGCGCAGCCATCGGGGCAGCCGGCCCATCGAGTAGTGGGCGGCGGGCCTGCGGCGGCCCGCGTAGTGGTGGTGCAGGAACTCCGCCTTGTAGGTGGCCATGTCGACGCCGACGGGGCAGTCGCTGCGGCAGCCCTTGCAGGACAGGCACAGGTCGAGGGCGTCCCGTACCTCCGCGGACCGCCAGCCGTCGGTGACGATCTCCCCGGCCAGCATCTCGTGCAGCAGCCGGGCGCGGCCGCGGGTGGAGTGCTGTTCCTCGCCGGTGGCCCGGTAGGAGGGGCACATCACTCCGGTGCCCGGGTTCGGCCCGCCGACCCGGCATTTGGCGACGCCGACGCAGCGGCGTACGGCCTGGCCGAAGTCGCCCGCGTCCTGCGGGTATCCGAAGGCGACGTCGACGCGCTCCCGCGGCAGGACCTCGAAGCGGAGGTTCTCGTCGAGGCGGGCGGGGCGGGCGAGCATGCCGGGGTTCATGCCGCCCGCCGGGTCCCACACGTCCTTGAACCGGCTGAAAAGTCCGACCAGTTCGGGTCCGTACATCTTCGGCAGCAGTTCGGCGCGGGCCTGGCCGTCGCCGTGTTCGCCGGACAGGGAGCCGCCGTGCGCGACCACGAGGTCGGCGACGTCCTCGGAGAACCGCCGGAAACGGCGTACCCCGTCCGGGTGGACCAGGTCGAAGTCGATGCGCACGTGGATGCAGCCGTCGCCGAAGTGCCCGTACGGCGTGCCGCGCAGGCCGTGCTCGGTGAGCAGGGTGCGGAAGTCGCGCAGATAGGCGCCGAGCCGGGCGGGAGGCACGGCGCAGTCCTCCCAGCCGGGCCAGGCCTCGGCTCCGTCGGTGGTGCGGGTGGCGGTGCCGGCGGCGTCCTCACGGACCCGCCACAGGGCGCGCTGGGCGGCAGCGTCGGTGACGACGGTGGCGTCCAGGGCGTCGGCGGCGCGCAGCAGTTCCCGGGCCGCGGCATGCGCCTCCCCGGGCGTGGTGCCGCCGGTCTCGGCGAAGAGCCAGGCGCCGCCCCGGGGCAGCGCGGCGCGGGCGGCCGGGTCGCGGACGAGGTCATCGGCCATGCCCTCGACGGTCAGGGGCCGGTGCGGCAGCAGGCCGGGCGCCGCTTCGGCGGCCGCGCTCTCGTCGGCGTACCCGAGGACGGCGAGGGCGCGGGCGGGTGGTGAGGCGACCAGGCGGACGGTCGCCTCGGTGAGGACGCCGAGGGTGCCTTCGCTGCCGCAGAAGGCGCGGGCGAGGTCGGTGCCGCGCTCGGGGAGGAGGGCGTCGAGGGCGTATCCGGAGATGCGCCTCGGGAGCCCGGCGGGGAACCCCGTGCGGATGGCGGCGAGACCACCGCCGATCAGGTCCGCCAGTCCGTCGGGGCCGCCCGCCCAGCCCTGGCCGAGGCGCAGCCGCGATCCGCCGTACGTGGTGACCGACAGGGTCCGGATGTTGTCGGCCGTCGTCCCCCAGGCCACCGAATGTGACCCACAGGCGTTGTTCCCGATCATCCCGCCGATCGTGCACCTGCTGTGGGTCGAGGGGTCGGGGCCGAAGGTCAGGCCGTACGGGCGGACCGCGTCCCGCAGCCGGTCCAGGACCAGTCCCGGCCGCACCACGGCCGTGCGGGCCTCGGGATCGACGGCCACGATGCCGTTCATGTGGCGGGTGAGGTCCAGCACCACGCCCGTGCCGGTGGCCTGCCCGGCGATCGACGTTCCGCCCCCGCGGGGCACCACCGGTACACCGTGCTCCCGGCACACCGCGAGTACGGCGCCCACGTCGTCCGGGTCGCGCGGGGCGACGGTTCCGAGCGGAACCCTCCGGTAGTTGGACGCGTCCATGGTGTGCAGGGCCCGCGCGGTCACCCCGAAGTCGACGTCTCCGCGTACGGCGCCACGGAGAGCCCGCGCGAGTTCGCGCACGTACGCCTGTTCCTGCTGATCACCCATACGGCCAGCATGCCCACGCCCACCCCTTGAACCCCACGCACCTCATGGGCCCCGGCGCGTCAACATGGCGCGTTCCCCACCCCGTAAGAAAGACCCCCAAGGCCTTCCCAAAGCGATCGCCAACTCTCCTATAGTGTCCGGAAATTGTCCGCGCATCGCCTCCCCCGACCCCGACTTCCTGGAGCAGGTGCCCGTTGGACTCCGCAATCTCTCACCGGGCACCGCTCGGCTCCACCGCCGGGAACGGTGCCAAGATCGTCGTCGTCGGCGGGTTCGGCGTCGGCAAGTCCACGCTGGTCAGAGCGGTGAGCGAGATCCGTCCGCTGGCCACCGAGGAGACGATGACGTGGGCCGGCGGAGCCGGCCGCGCGGACGCCGACGGCTTCGGGGCGGTGCTGCCCACCCGGGCGGGCGGCAAGACCTCCACCACGGTGGCGTTCGATTTCGGCCGGATCACACTGGACGAGCGCAATGTCCTGTACCTGTTCGGCGCCCCTGGTCAGGAGCGGTTCTGGTTCCTGTGGGACCGGCTGTTCGCCGGGACGCTCGGCGCGATCGTGCTCGCCGACACCCGCCGGCTGTGGGACTCGCGGTACGCGGTCGACCGGCTGTCCCGGCACGGCACACCGTTCATCGTGGCGTGCAACGACTTCGGCGGGCCCGTCCACACCGAGCGGCAGATCCGCGAGACGCTCGCCCTCGGCGACCACGTGCCGCTGCTGGAGTGCGACGCGCGCGACCGCTTCTCCAGCAAGTACGTGCTGCTGGCGCTCATCGACCACCTTCGGCGACCAGGATCTTGACAGCCGGCCGACACGTCTCATCCGCCGGACACGCTCTTCGGTCGCCGACGTGAACAGCTAGGCTCCGACCGTGGCTGAGATCCGGATTCCCGCTGACATCAAGCCCGCCGACGGCCGTTTCGGCGCGGGCCCCTCCAAGGTGCGTACGGAGGCGCTGGACGCCCTGGCCGCCACCGGCACCTCCCTCCTCGGTACGTCCCACCGCCAGGCCCCGGTCAAGAACCTGGTCGGCGAGGTCCGTGCGGGCGTCTCCGAGCTGTTCTCCCTTCCCGAGGGCTACGAGGTGATCCTGGGCAACGGTGGCTCCACCGCGTTCTGGGACATCGCGACGCACGGGCTCATCGAGTCGAAGTCGCAGCACCTGTCCTTCGGTGAGTTCTCCTCGAAGTTCGCGAAGGCGGCGAAGCTGGCCCCGTGGCTGGCCGAGCCGACCGTGATCTCCTCCGACCCGGGCACGCACCCCGAGCCGGCGGCCGAGGCGGGCGTCGACGTGTACGCCTTCACGCACAACGAGACGTCCACCGGCGTGGCCGCCCCGATCGAGCGAGTGACGGGCGCGGACGAGGGTTCGCTCGTTCTGGTGGATGCGACGTCCGGCGCGGGTGGCCTTCCGGTCGACATCGCGCAGACGGACGTCTACTACTTCGCGCCGCAGAAGTCGTTCGCGTCGGACGGCGGCCTGTGGATCGGCGTGTTCTCGCCCGCCGCCCTGGAGCGCGCGGCCCGCGTCCACGCGTCGGGCCGCCACGTCCCGGAGTTCTTCTCCCTGCCCACGGCGATCGACAACTCCCTGAAGAACCAGACGTACAACACACCGGCACTGGCGACGCTCTTCCTGCTGAACGAACAGCTGAAGTGGATCAACGGCCAGGGCGGTCTCGACTGGTCCGTGCGGCGCACCGCGACGTCCTCGCGGACGCTGTACGGCTGGGCCGAGGAGTCCAAGTACGCGACGCCGTTCGTCTCCGACCCGGCGAAGCGGTCGCAGGTCATCGGCACGATCGACTTCTCCGACGAGATCGACGCGGCCGCCGTCGCGAAGGTGCTGCGGGCCAATGGGATCGTCGACACCGAGCCCTACCGGAAGCTGGGTCGTAACCAGCTGCGGATCGCGATGTTCCCGGCGATCGAGCCGGCGGACGTGGAGGCACTGACGGCCTGCGTCGACTACGTCATCGAAAAGCTCTGACCGGAAGCCCCGGGCCCGCGCCAGCGCGGTCCGGGGCTCCGCCCCGGACCCCTTCGTGGGCGTGCCCACGCCTTACCCGCCCGCCCGAGCGAAACGCCCCGCCACAACCGGCCCGGCGGGCCCACCGGCCCCCACCACACCCCCGGGGCTCCGCCCCGGACCCCCTTTCGCCTGCGGCCCGGTGGTCCGGTTGTGCCACCCTCCCCCAAGCTCTCGGCTCCGCTCGGGCAGGGGGGATCCCCATCGCCCCAGCGGAACGTATGCCCACAACCACGTGAACCCGGCCTGCAACCGGAGTGGCGGGCCGCAACCAGGCACGAGCCGCGGGCGGCATCCGGCGCTGGGGTGGGGCCGTGCAGGGTCGTCCCCGCAGGGGTTGGCGGCCGGGAAACGGCTCCCTTACGAGCAAGCTCAGCCCGCCGGCCCCGTGGGGGTGCCCCCTCTGGGGGAGAGTCGAGCCCGGAGGGGCCACACCCCCCACCCACCGGCAGGCACCACACCCGCACCCCGAAACGGCCGGGCCCACCCGGAGGTGGCCGCACCCGCACCCGCACCCGCACCCGCACCCCGAAACGGCGGCCCACCCCTGGGGGAGGGGCGCGTTCCGGCCGTCGTGAGGGGTGGCGCGGCTGATAACCGCTCTGGTCAGGGTGCCGGGGCGTACCTAGCATCACTGGCAATTCGGCGCGTCGAGGCCCTGGCCGGAACCGCTTGAATGTTTGACATGTCCATGCCGTTCTCGGTTGGACCCCCCACTTCCACCGGCAACCGATGGGAGCACCATGTCCAGAACAGTCAGACCCTCCCGAGCCTTACTCGCCGGCGGCGCGGCCGCGGCGTGTATGGCCGCGACCATGCTCGCGCCGGGCGCGTCGGCCTCCGCGGCCTCCGCCCGCGGCATCGTCGCACCGCCCGACAAGATCGTCATCGAGATCGCGACCGTCAACGGCTCGGGCTGCCCGCAAGGCACCGCCGCCATCGCGGTCGCTCCGGACAACACGGCCTTCACCGTGACGTACAGCAACTACCTCGCCCAGGTGGGCCTGGGGGCGAAGCCGACCGACTTCCGGAAGAACTGCCAGCTCAACCTGATCGTGCACGTCCCGCACGGCTTCACGTACGCCGTCGCCAGCGCGGACTACCGCGGCTACGCGCACTTGGAGCCGGGCGCCACCGCCACCCAGAAGGCGTCGTACTACTTCCAGGGTTCGCCCGACAACGCCGTCCGGACGCACCCCTACAGCGGACCGTACGACAACAACTGGCAGGCGACCGACTCCACCGACTGGGGCCAGCTCGTCTGGGCGCCCTGCGGAGTGAAGCGGAACTTCAACATCAACACCGAGCTGCGCGTGAACGCCGGCACCTCGGACCCGAAGAAGACGAACAGCTTCATCGCCATGGACTCCACGGACGGTGACATCAAGACCGTGTACCGGCTCGCGTGGAAGGAGTGCCCGGCGTAGTCCACGCCGGCCGGGGACGGGCCCGTACCCCTCCGCGGGCCCGCCCCCGGGGCGCCTCACCGCCTCACAGGATCACCACCTCACAGGCTCACAAGCACCCCGCCGCACCACCGCACCGCCTCACAAGCACCCCGCCGCACCGCCGCACCGCCTCACCGCCTCACCGGCTCAGCCGCTGGAACCGCCGCACGGCGAGCGGCAGGAACACCGCCACGATCACCAGCGGCCACACCACAGCCATCGGGCCGGCGTTCTCCTGGATCCAGCTGCCGTCACTGCCGACCGGGTTGCCGAACAGCTCGCGCGTCGCCGCCGCCGTGGAGGAGATCGGGTTCCACGCGGCGATCGTGCCCAGCCAGCCCGGCATGGTCGAGGGCGCCACGAAGACGCTGGAGACCATGGTGAGCGGGAAGGCCACCACGAACAGCCCGCCGGCCGCCTCGGGGTTCGGCACCAGCAGTCCCAGCCAGACGCCCACCCAGATGAGGCCGTAGCGCAGGAGGAGCAGCAGTCCGAAGGCTCCCAGCGCCCCGGCCGCGCCGCCGTCCGGGCGCCAGCCCATCACCAGGGCCGTCGCGGCGAGAATGGCCAGTTCGGCACAGGCCAGGATCAGATCGGTCAGGCCACGCGCGGTGACGACCGCGGAGGGGGCCATCGGCATGGACCGGAACCGGTCGATGACGCCTTTGTTGGCGTCGGTGACCACGGCCGTCGCGGTGTTGATGAACCCGAAGGCCATCGTCATCACGAACATCCCCGGCATGAGGAAGTCCCGGTAGTCGGCGGCTCCGCCGCCGCCCGGCGGCTTCATCGCCCCGCCGAAGACGTACCCGTACAGCAGCACCGACAGGATCGGGAACCCCAGCTGCCAGGCGATGTAGACCGGCTTGCGCCGGTAGTGGGTGAGGCTGCGGCGTACGACGTTCAAGCAGTCGGCCGCCGCCCAGTAGGCCCGCCCCCGCCCCGTGATCGGCTCCACGGCGCTCATGCCGCCACCGCCTCCTTCCCGGTCAGGCGCAGGAACACGTCGTCGAGGCTCGGCCTGCGCAGTCCGATGTCCTCGACCTGGACGCCCTCGTCCCGCAGGGCCCTGGCCACCTCGGTGAGCGCGGCGACCCGGTCGGCGACGGGGGCGTGGACGCGCCGCTCGGTCCCGTCGACGTGCGGCTCGCCGTCGCAGACGCGGGCGATGGTCTTGGCCACCCGGGTCAGATCGCCCTCGTCCGCGGCGACCACCTCGATCAGGTCGCCACCCACCCGGTTCTTCAGCGCCTCCGGGGTGTCGTCGGCGATGGCCCGGCCGCGGTCGATGACGGTGATGCGGGAGGCGAGCTTGTCGGCCTCCTCCAGGTACTGGGTCGTCAGCAGGACGGTGGTGCCGCCCGCCACCAGCGCCCGGACGGCGTCCCAGACCTCGCCGCGCCCGCGCGGGTCGAGCCCGGTGGTCGGCTCGTCCAGGAAGAGCACCCGGGGCGCCAGGATCATCGAGGCGGCGAGGTCGAGCCGCCGCCGCATGCCGCCGCTGTACTCCTCCACGCCCTTGTCGGCGGCCTCCACCAGGTCGAACTGCTCCAGCAGTTCGACGGCGCGCAGCCGGGCCCTGCGCCCGCCGAGGTGGAAGAGCCGGCCGAACATCTCCAGGTTCTGGCGGCCGGTGAGGATCTCGTCCACCGCGGCGTACTGCCCGGTGAGCCCGATCAGGCCGCGTACGCGCCGTGGGTCACGGGCCACGTCGACGCCGGCGACCTCGGCCCTCCCGCCGTCGAAGCGGCGCAGTGTGGCGAGCACCCGCACGGCGGTCGTCTTCCCGGCGCCGTTGGGGCCGAGCAGCCCGTGCACGGTGCCGGGGCGCACGGCCAGATCGAAGCCGTTCAGCGCCTGTTTCTCCCCGTACCTCTTCATCAGGCCCTCGGCCCGTACCGCGTGACTGTCCGACATGCGCCCTCCCAGAAACTGAGTACACCGTACCCAAGAAGCGTACACCGTACCCAGTTCTTGTCCACGGGTTTACGCTGACCGTCATGACGAGGGAAAAGGCGACGACGAGCGGCAGCGGCGACATCGTGCGCAGCCTCGAACTCCTCTGGGGCACCGGCGAGCACGCCGCCGCCGGCAGCCGCGGGCCCAAGCGGGGCCTGTCACTGGACCGGATCGTCACCGCCGCCGTGGAGATCGCCGATGCCGAGGGCCTGGACGCGGTGTCGATGCGCCGGCTGTCGACCGAGCTCGGCACCGGCACGATGTCGCTGTACCGCTACGTGCCCGGGAAGGCCGAGCTGCTCGACCTGATGCTCGACCGCGTCCAGGGCGTCCCCCTCACCGCGGGCAAGCCGCTGCCGGAGCAGTGGCGCGACGCCGTCGACGCACTGGCCCGCGCCCATCTCGACCTCTACCGCCGCCACCCCTGGCTGCTGAAGGTCAATCAGGCCCGGACGGTCCTGGGCCCCGCCGCCCTGCGCGGTCTGGAACTGGCCCTGGCGGGGCTACGGGGCATGGGGCTGAGCGACCCCGAGACGATCTCCGTCCTGATCTCCGTGCAGAGCTTCGTGGCGGGCATCGCGCGCATGGAGGCGGACACGGTGGAGGCGGCGAAGGAGACCGGTGTCAGCGACGCGGAGTTCTGGGGCAGGCAGGAGCCGTTCCTCGTGCGGGCCATGGAGAGCGGCGACTTCCCCCTGACGGCCGGGCTGGCCGAGGACACGTTCTCGGCCGAGTTCGACCACTTCGAGTTCGGGCTGCGGGTGCTGCTGGACGGCTTCGAGGCGAAGGTGGCGGCGAAACGGCGCCAGGACGAGGCGTGAGGAGGGCCCACCCGGCCCCCGAAACCCCCGGCCGCCCGCCCAGGCCCCCAGGCCGCCCCCACCGCCCCGACGTGGTCACCCGGCCACCCGGCCCGGGGCCGCGCTCAGCCCCGCCGGCGCAGCCGCTTGAGCCCCAGTGCGACGACGGCCGCGCTCGCGAGCAGGACGACCCCGAGCGTGACGCCCTTGTTCCCCTGGGGCGCGGCCCCCTCCCCCGCGCCGCCGCCGTCCGGGGCCGGCTGCCGGCCGGTCGGGGAGTCCGCTCCGCCGGAGCCGCCCGGCGCGGCGCCCTCCACCGGGACGCGCACCACTCCGCTTCCCCGGCCCTCGGAGCCGAACATCATGGCCGAGCCGTCCGGTGTGTACGTCACCGACTCGGACTGCCCCTGCAGCGGGGCGCTCACCCGCTTGTCCGCGCCCGGTCTGCCGTTCCGCCAGGCGTACGCCCGCGCGCTGAAGTAGCTGCGCAGCACCAGTTCCTTCCCGTCGGGGGAGAACGCCCCGTCGGTGACCCACGGCACTTCGGCGATGCGCCGGAAGACGTTGGTGCCGGACGAGGAGAGCCGGGCGGGCCCTTCGTACAGGCCGCCGCCGTCCTCGTTCTTGGAGGCGATGTAGACCCGGCCGGTCGTGGGGTGGACCATCAGCGCCTCGGCGTTGCGGGCCCCGTCGGCGTACCTGACCGTGTACTGCGTCGCGTCGACCGTCTGGTCCTTCAGCTGCCGCGGCTCGCGGAAGCGGTAGATCCAGACCTGGTCCCAGGAGCCGTCGAGGTTGTCGCCGATGTCGCCGACGTACACGTGGCCGTCCTTGCCGACGGAGATGGCCTCCATGTCGCGGGGCTTGCCGACGCCGCGCAGGGTGACGGTCGCCACCGTCTTGCCGGTCCGGGAGTCGACGGCGAACACGCGCGGCTCGTCCTGGTCGTTGTGGGTCCAGTAGACGCCCGGGTGGCTGCGGCTGGCGGCGAGCCCGCTGGACTCGGTGATCCGCGGGTCCTCGATCGTGAACCCGTCGTCGTCGGCCGCGGTCGCCGGGGCGGCGGCGAGCAGCACCAGGGCCAGAGCGGCCGTACCCGAAGTCGTACGCAACGAAGGCATGCCCCCAGTGTCCATGGTCACATCCCCCGGCCCGGTCCCGGCCGGGCGAGGTCGGCCATGATGGCACCCATGCGTTTCATGTTCGTCGGCGACTCCATGACCATCGGAAGCGCCGGTGACTTCACCTGGCGCTACCGCATGTGGCAGCACCTCAACGCGTCCTTCGGCGGCCCCTACCGCATCGTCGGCCCGCGCACCGAGCTGTACGACACGGCCGCCGCGGCACCCGTCTCGCACGCCTACGCCGATCCCTCCTTCCCGGACAAGGCCCGGAAGCACCTGGCCGGCTGGGGCGAGGGCTGGCTGCACATGGCCCCGCTGATCCGTGAGGCGGTCGCGACGACCAAGGCCGATGTGCTGCTCGTCTCGCTCGGGCTGATCGACCTGGGCTTCTACACGAACAGCTCGCAGACCGCGGAGAACGTCCACGCGTTCATGGCGGAGGCCCGGGCCGCCAACCCGCACATACGGGCGGTGCTCCTGCCCGTCATACCGAACGTGCGGGCCGAGAACGACGCCCCCTTCGCCGCCGAGTGCGCCCGCTTCAACGAGCTGCTGGCCAAGGCGGTCGCGGATCTCGACGAGCCCGCCTCCCCCGTGCTGCTGGCCTCGCCCCCCGAGTCGTACGACATCCACCGGGACACCTACGACGGAACCCACCCCGCCCCGTCGGGCGAACACAAGCTGGCCGAGGCCTTCGCGACCGCCATGCACCAGGCGTGGGACATCGGCGCCCCGTACCGCCACTGATCCCCGGCCGGCGCCGCCGGTGATCCGCGTCGGCCGCCAGTGATCCGTGTCGGCGCCCCTGTTCGGCCCCCTCCTCCGCGATGCCGTTGATCACATTCACTTGATTCACAGAAACCCCACATCTACCGTGCATTCGTCCATCTCATTGACGAATGTGTGTTCGCACGGCTTCGACTCCTGAGCCCATGAGGCACCCCCAGGGGTGGCGTAAGCGCGCGCCGCCCGGCATCTGGAGGTTGTGCCGTCATGTCCCGAATATCCCGTCGGGCTGCTCTTGGCGTGCTCGGACTCGGCGCCGCCGGGGTCACGGGAGTCGCCGGCACCGGATGCGCCGGCCGCGGCGACAAGGCCCCGCCCGTCCGCAAGCGGACCAGCAGCGGCAACAACCCCGTCACCGCCGAGAACTCCCGCCCCGGCTCGGCCGATTGGCACGTCGCCCCGGAGAGCAAGCGCACCAACAAGGACCGGCTCGGCCAGGTCACGGGCTACGCCTCCGCCACATCCGTGAGCCCCGGCGAGTCCCTCGACTTCCGCGTCTCCGTCCGCACGCCGCAGCGCTTCACCGTGACCGTCCACCGGATCGGGCACTACGCCGGTGAGGGCGGCCGCACCGTCGCCACCAGCCCCGAGCTCGACGCCGCGCCCCGGCCCACACCCAAGCCCGACCCCCGGACCGGCGCCATCGTCTGCGACTGGCCGGTCTCCTGGACCCTGCGCGTCCCGGACGACTTGGCCTCCGGGTACTTCGTCGCCGTCTTCACCACCGAGGACGGCCACCGCAGTTGCACGCCCTTCGTGGTGCGGGACACCACCCGCTCCTCCGACCTGCTGGTCGTCGCGCCGTTCGCCACGTACCAGGCGTACAACCAGTGGCCGCTGGACGGCCGCACCGGCAAGAACCTCTACAAGGGGTACGCCAGGCCCGGCGTCGTCGGCAACAACAAGCACCGCGCCCACCGCGTCTCCTTCGACCGGCCGTACTCCGACCACGGCCTGCCGCGCTGGGCGGAGCTGGACATCGCCTTCGTCCGCTGGGCCGAGCGGCAGGGGTACGACATCACGTACGCCACCAGCACCGACCTGCACGAGGGACGGATCGACCCGACCCAGTACACGGCCATGGTCTTCCCCGGCCACGACGAGTACTGGTCCCGCCCCATGCGGGACGTGGTCGAGAAGGCCGTGGACGCGGGCACGCACGTCGCCTTCCTCGCCGCCAACAACATCTACTTCCACGTCCGGCTGGCCGAGGACGCCGACGGCACGCCCGCCCGCGCGGTGGTCTGCTACAAGCAGGACGAGGACCCGGAGCCCGACGAGTACGGCCCCACCAAGCGGTGGCGCGACCTCGGCGACGACCGCGACGAGAAGCACGGACGGGCCGAGCAGGGCCTGCTGGGCGTGCAGTACAACGGCATCCTCTCCGAGCCCGCACCGCTCGTCGTGAGGGAGCCCGGCCACTGGTTCTGGGCGGGCACGGGGCTGCGCGACGGTGAGGAGATCGCGGGGCTCGTGGGCGTGGAGGCCGACGGCTACGACCGCAAGATGCCGGCCCCCGAGGACGCCGAGCGCACCCTGCTGTCGGAGTCCCCGTACGGCGACACCTGGGGCAAGAAGGGCGGCCGGGGCAGGCGCATCCAGAACACCAGCCTCAGCGAGCACGCGGACGGAACCCTGGTGTTCTGCGCGGGCACCTTCTTCTGGAGCCTCGCCCTGACCGACCCGGCCCACGCGGAACCGCGCGTCCAGCGCGCCACGCAGAACCTGATCCAGCGGATGCTCAAGCCGCGGGCCTAGGCCCCGTCCGCCGCCCCGCCCGGCGACCCGGGCCGCCTCCACCCTCCCGGGGCGGGGCGGTGCCGGGGCTTCACGCCTGAGTACTGCCGACCCAGAGCACCTTGATGGCCATCCGGGACCCGTCGACGTCGTAGGGGGCCCGGTACGGCCCCACGCGTAACCGCCGTAGGCCTTACGAACCGAGTTTGCTGCTGGCGAGGGGCTCCGGTTCGATCGCCAGCGCGCTGAGGGCCTGCACCAACGGCTTGACGCGATCACCATCACGCTTTGAGGCGTCGCAACCCCCCGGCCGCGGCAGGCTCCCAGATGATCGTGCACCTCATGAGGTGACGTCCCTCAGCATCGCCTCGACCTCTTCCTGCGTAAGTCCCGCACCGCCCGCCTCCCTGACCCGCAAGGCGAACGCGAGATCGGCGAATTCGAGCCCGCGCTCCCTGTCCTGGGGATCCGCGGCACTGTCGGCGAGCGCCTGCGTCCACCAGTGGTCGAGGAACACCTCGAAGGCGGACCCCTCGGTCAGTGCGGCCAGTTCGGCATCGAGATCGGCGAGGCGATCAGCGCGCAGGGCCTCACGGATGCCCTGAAGATTGCGCGCGACCACGTGCCCGGTGAAGCCGACGTCCTGGCCCGCTTCCTCCACGATCTCCCGCAAGTCGCCATGCCTCTGCTCCTCTCTCGGACCACGACAGCAGCGTATGGCTCAGGCACCGGCGGCCACCTCCTCCACGCGCGCACGCCACGGGACGAGCCGCGTCGTACGAGGTGACCGCGCGGCCGCCAGGTCGCTCCGGCAGCGGCCGCAGTGGGTCTCGTCGCCGACCGGCCGGAAGAGGTGCTCGTCCCCCGGGCCCTCACAGGCGACCAGGGCGGCGGGCCGTGCGGGCGCGTCCGCCGCCGGAGCCTCGGCAGCGGGCAGCTTCTCGACCAGGCGGTGGCGCAGGAAGCCGACGGCCGAGCGGACCCCGCCCGGCGGGAGCCCGGAGGTGAGCGCACGCCGCAGATCACCCGCCGTGATCCCCCGGCGGAGCCACTCCGCGGCAGCCTCCACCAGCCCCCGCGCCTCGCGGACGCCGAGCAGCAGCTCCGGGTGCGTGTGGCGCAGCGACAGCAGCACACGCTCGGCCTCGGCCGCTTCCGGTCCTTCGGGTGGGGGGTGGGGAAGGTTCTTCTCCTGGTTTTCCTCCTCCGGAGGAGAGCCGTCGACGGCCCGGGACATCGATCCACCGACCGCCGGTTCCGGCACACTCGGCGACTCGGGCCCCACCGGCAGAGGCGAAGGCGGAGGCAGAGGCGAAGGCAGAGGCGAAGGCGGAGGCGGAGACGGAGGATCGGACGGCGCGTCGCTCCGGACCGCGTTCGCCTCCTCACGCGTGAGGGTGACGTTGGAGATGAGCTGGTCCGTGCTCCAACGCCCCCTGACCGACTGCCACTTCCACTCGTGGAAGAACCCGCAGGCGATCAGCTCGGCCTTTGCCTTCTGAAAGGCCCTCGGCTTCATGCCGAGGTCGTCGGCGTGCTCACTGAGCGGCTTGGACAGCTCGCTCTCGTGGAGCCCCTGAAGGAGGATGATCAGGATCTTCGCGTCGCTGCTGAGGTGCCGATGGCGTACGACGTCGTGCGAGACCTTGGTGTAGCGCCGAACCGGCGCGATAGCATGCCGAAGCATTTCTGGTGGACCTCTAGCTCCACTGGTGGTGAAGGTCCTCGGCCGGTGTTGGCGCACCGCCGGGGACCGCTCCGTTTCTCCACACGGAGCGTGATGACGCGGTTACCGTACCGCACGCATGAGCATTTCGCGCAACAAGTCCGGTTCGACGAAGGGGACTTCCGCCGTCGGGCGTGACCTCCAGTCCAGCGGCCAGGTCAGCCCCTCCAGCGCGGGCACCCCTACGTACACCGAGCCCCGGCCGTCCCGGGTCAGCGCCCGCGCGCCCGCCGGCCAGCAGTACGCCGCCACCGTCCGCGGCGGCAGCAGGAAGTACATGTTCTGCTCCCCCGCGATCTGCCGCACGATCGGCCCGGCCCGGAAGTCCGTGCACTGCATGAGTTCGTAGGCCACTTCCTCGCCCAGCAGCCCGCCCACACAGAGGGCGTCGAAGTGCACGCCCGCATGCCGCAGGGCATGACCGCTCGCCGGAACCCAGGACGGAACCTTGTCAAGTGAAATGCGCGGATTCATGCGACCAGCTTTGCGGCCGAGCTCTACTGTGACCAGCGCCACAAGCTGTTTGTGCGGGGCTGTGCACCTGGGGAGGACGGTTGTGAACGTCGGAAACAACGGCACACCTGGAGCCGCGAAGGCCTTCGGCAGGCTGCTGCGCTTCCACCGCCTGCGGGCCAAGGTGTCCCAGGAGGCTCTGGGCGACCACACCGGATACTCCAAGTCCCAAGTGGCGATGATCGAGCGGGGTGAGCGGCGCCCGAGGGGGAACTTCGTGGAGCTGGCGGACGAGATGCTGAGTGCACAAGGTGCACTTCTGGAGGTGGCGGAGGAGGTGAAGGTAAGTGGTGTGGCGGCGTGGTTCGAGGACTACGTCGAAGAAGAAGCCAAGGCGGCCGGTATTCACTGGTACGAGAACCATCTGATCCCTGGACTGCTTCAGAGTGAGCCGTACGCTCGGGCAGTCTTCAGCTGCGCCGTCCCTTCACTCGACGACGAGGAGATCGAGGCCGCCGTTGCAGCACGGCTGGCCCGCCAGAGCCTGTTCCACCGCAGGCCGACGCCTCTGGTCAGCTTCGTACTTGAGCAGAGCGCTCTGGCTCGGCCGATCGGTGGCCCGACGGTGCTCAGAGCGAACCTGTTGCACATCCTCGACATCGGGCGGCGGCGGAACGTCGAAATCCAGGTGATGCCGGAGAACCGTCAAACCCATGCCGGGCTCAACGGACCTTTCATCTTGCTGGAGACAGCTGAGCGCCGCAGTCAACTCGTCTACGTCGAAGGGCAGGGCGGGCGGTACTTTCTCAGCGAACAGCCGGACGTAGGTGATGTGTTCGCCCGCTATGGGACTCTGCGAGCACAGGCCCTCAACCTGGAAGACTCGGCCAAACTCATCGAACAGGTGGCACAAGCGCTATGAGCACAGACCTCAACTGGTTCAAGAGCAGCTACAGCGGCGACCAGGGTGGCGCCTGCGTCGAGATCGCGTTCGCCTGGGCCAAGTCCACTTACAGCGGCAGCCAGCAGGGGGAGTGCGTCGAGATCGCCGCCTGCCCCCACACCGTCCACGTCCGGGACTCCAAGGACACCACCCGCCCCGCCCTGACCCTCTCCCCCGCCGCCTGGGCGGCGTTCCTGGACGGGCAGCGCCGCCTATGACGTCTTCGGGGACAGCGTTCCGTCAGGGGAGGTCCCGGTCCGACGGCACCGTGGTGTCACAGTGCCCGGCGCATGCAGACCCGCGGCCACCGGTCCAGGCCGTGTGCCGCTTCGCGCTCGCGGATCTTCCGTAGACCGGGGGTGAGGCTGCTGTCGTCCATGGGCCGGAAACCGCAGCGCGCGTAGTAGGGGGCGTTCCACGGCACCTCGGTGAACGTGGTGAGGGTCAGGGCGCGTGCACCGTCGCTCGCGGCACAGGCCGCCAGATGGTCCAGCAGCAACCGGCCGACACCACGACGAGCGCTGTCCGGGTGCACCGAAACCTGCTCGACGTGGAGGTTGCCGTCGACCCGGTCGGCGATCAGGTAGGCGACGGGGGTGTCGGTGTCGTTGGCCACGACCCAGGCCAGCCCGGCGTGGTGGTAGCGGGCGAGCTCACCGAGCGGGAGCGGCTCGTCATCGGCGATCTCCGGCATGCCGATGTCTCGGAAGCACTGCCCGGCAGCCCTCTCGATGTCCTGGAGAACGGGCAGTTCGTCCAGGCACACGGCTCGGATGCGCATGGACGCATTCTCCTCGGCACGCCGGACGGCGCCACCGATTAAGCGTCCTGTGCCGGATGTTCACCGGCGGTGGCCGCGTGGGCAGGCCCCGATCGACATGGGTCGGCAACTGCGGTCCTCTTCAGGGCCGGGGCAGTGGTCTCGGCGCGCGCGGTGAGGAGGCCACCCGTCGACGTCCCCCCTGAGGACGTCGCCCGTCGCGGCTTCCTCAGGGTGCGTCCCCGTAGCGTGTGGCCATCGCGGCCGCGCGGTCGCGCAGCGAGGCGCGCAACGCCGCCGGGGCCAGGGCTTCCGCGTCCGTGCCGAGCTGCCACAGCGCCCACTCGGCGTGGCGGAGATCCTGGAACGTCGCCTCCAGCCGCAGCCTGCCGTCCGCGTCGGTTTCCGCGGCGCGGACGGCCACCGCGGTGTTCAGCAGGTCTTCCCGCCGCTCCGGTTTCACCCGCATCAGCACGGCGATATGGCCGCTGGACAGGAACTGCGCGCAGCGTTCCCGCCAGACCCGGTCCAGATCGACCCGGTCGGGTCGCTGGGCGGGGTCCGGGAGTTCTTCGGCGGCCCGTACTCGTGACAACCGGTACGTGCGGTCGGCGCCGGAGCGCGTGGCCAACAGATAGCCGCGGTCGCGCACGGTGACCAGGCCGATCGGGTCTACCGTGCGCCATTGCGGTGCCTGGTCCGCGGCCGCGTAGTGGATGCGCAGTTTGTGTCCGGCGAGCACCGCGCGCCGGACTTCGATCATGGTCGTGTCGGGCAGCTCCTCGCTGACCGGCCGGCGTGAAAGCAGGTCGGTCTCCGGCTCGACGAGGATTCTCCGGGCCGCGTCGCTCACGGTGGCCCGATGGGTCTCGGGCAGCGCGTCGACGACCTTGCGCATGGCCGAGGCGAGCGCCGAGCCGAGGCCGAACGCCTGCTCGCCGCGGCCCGATCCGGCGGTCAGCAGGGCGAGTGCCTCGTCGTGGTTCAGTCCGGTGAGTTCGGTCCGGAAACCGGGCAGCAACGTGAACCCGCCGTTGCGGCCGCGTTCGGCGTAGACCGGGACGCCGGCCGCGGACAGCGCCTCGATGTCGCGCAGCACGGTACGGGTGGACACCTCCAGCTCGCGGGCGAGGGTGTTCGCGGTCATCCGACCGCGCTGACGCAGCAGCAGCACCAGCGAGACCAGCCGATCGGCGCGCATGCTCGAAAACCTATCGAATACATGACCAAGGATGTCGTGCTTTGTTGGAAGGCTCGTGAGCACCGACGTCGGCGGTGGCGGTAACGGCACCGAGGGACGTACGGACTCCCGACGAATCGAATGGAGCTGATGTGGCAGTGGAGCGAACGGCGGTCAACCCGGTCACGTGGTCGGTGGAAATGGGCTTCAACCAGGGTGAGGTCGTGTCCGGGCACACCCGGACCCTGTACTGCTCCGGTCAGACCGCGACGAGTGGCGAGGGCAAGCCCCTGCATGACGGGGACATGGCCGCACAGTTGGCGCTGAGCCTCGACAACCTGGAGGCCGTGCTCGGCGAGGCCGGCATGTCCCTCGCGAACCTCGTCCGGCTCAACGTCTACACCACCGACGTCGATCTGCTGTTCCCCTACTACGGCGTCCTGGCGTCGCGGTTGGGCGCCGCCGGGGTGGCACCGGCCACCACGATGCTCGGTGTGACACGGCTGGCGGTCCCCGGCCTGATGGTCGAGCTCGAGGGGACCGCCGTCGCCTGACACGAGGTCGCCGACACGAGGTCGCCGACACGACGTGCTGCCGCACCCACGTGGAGCGGCGGCACGTCACTCCGCCGGTCATGGGCTCGACCACGTGCGGAGCTACGCCGTCGAAGCCGCGTCAACCGCCTCGAACGCCTCCCCGCGGTGGCCCGGCGCGCCGGGCCGCCGGTGGCGGGCCTTGGGGGAGCCCGCGCGGCACCGGACGCCCCGGCACCCGCACCCCTGTGGGCCGTGCCGCCCACACCCCCGCCAAGGGCCGTCACGGCGGCTTCCCGGGCCGCGGCCGACAAGGTTTTCCGGCCAAACCGCTGTCTCCATAAAGCCGTTGCCCCCGTACAAGATCGGATTTAAAGTCGGTCAGGTGACTGCCGGGTCGGCCATGGGCCACACACGAGAGAGCTCCCCGGCCTCGGCGTGAGCGCGAGGCGGGCAAGAGCCCCGCCCTTTCCGCGTCTTCCCCCACCGGCGCCCCGAGCGCCGCGCGTTTTCCCAGCGGATTCGAAGACCGGAGACACACCACACATGACTGATGCAGTCCAGCTGAACCACACCGTCGTCTACGCCAAGGACCGCCGCCTGTCGGCCGAGTTCCTCGCCACCATCCTGGGGCTGAAGGTCGACGCGCCGTTCGGGCCGTTCCTGCCCGTCGACCTCGGCAACGGCGTGACGCTCGACTACTACGAGCTGACCGACGAACCCATCCAGTCGCAGCATTACGCGTTCCTGGTGCCCGAGGCTCAGTTCGACGACATGATCGCCCGACTGGAGGCCGTCGGCGTCACCTACTACGCCGACCCTCAGCACACCGAGCCGGGCCGGACGAACAACCTCTTCGGCGGCCGGGGCGCTTATTTCGACGACCCCGACGGCCACAACATGGAGATCATCACCCGGCCCTACGCCCGCCCCTAGGGCGTGATTCCAGGGACGCCGCTGGGCGAGACCGCGCCCCCGTCCCCGCACCCCGTCCGCACCCCGCCCCTCGGAGCGCCCCTCGCCGGGGCCCTTCAAGGGGTGGGTTCGGACCCGGGCCGTGGGTTCGGACGCGGCCCGTGGGTTCGGACGCGGGCCCCGGTCACCGCAGGGTGAGCAGGGTCTCGGATTCGACGCGGGTCAGCTTCTCGGGGTTGCGGACGTAGTAGAGGCCGGTGATGCGCGCGTCCTCGAAACGGACCGCCATGATGCCGTCGATCTCTCCGTCCAGGCGCAGGACGAGAGCGGGGTTGCCGTTCACCACGGTGAGTTCGGTGGTCAGCGTGGCGCCTACCTTGCCGGTGCCGCCGACGATGAAGCGGGAGACCTTGTCCGCGCCGACGACCGGGCGCACCGCGGCCTTCTTGAGGCCACCGCCGTCGCTGACCAGGACGACCTCCGGGGCGAGCACATCGAGGAAGCCCTGCAGGTCCCCGGTGGAGAGCGCGCGCTGGAACGACTCCAGCGCCGCCCGCTTCCTGCTCGGGGACACCACTTCGCGGGGGCGGCGGGCGTCGACGTGCTTGCGGGCCCGGTGCGCGATCTGGCGGACGGCCGCCGGGCTCTTGTCGACGGCCGCCGCGATCTCGTCGTAGCCGATGTCGAAGACCTCGCGCAGCACGAAAACGGCGCGCTCCGTCGGCGACAGTGTCTCCAGGACGAGCATCATCGCCATCGACACGCTCTCGGAGAGCTCGACGTCCTCGGCGACGTCCGGCGCCGTGAGCAGCGGCTCGGGCAGCCACTGGCCGACGTACGCCTCCCTGCGGCGCGACATCGTCCGCAGCCGGTTGAGCGCCTGGCGGGTCGTGATCCGGACGAGGTAGGCGCGCCGGTCCCGCACCTGTTCCAGATCGGCCCCGACCCATCGCAACCAGGTCTCCTGGAGCACGTCCTCGGCGTCTGCGGCCGATCCGAGCATCTCGTAGGCGACGGTGAAGAGCAGGTTGCGGTGGGCGACGAACGTCTCGGTCGCCGGGTCGGTGATGCGGTCACTCATGTCGGTCTCGCCTCATGTCTCGAATCCTCGCGCCTCAGGCGGCGGCACGCTTCGCCTGCAGCAGCTCCCGTCGCTTGGTGCCTCCGGAGACGCGGTGCAGGCTGTACGCGCCGGGCTTGCGCGCCTCGTCGGCCAGGTGCTTGACGATGCCCGAGCAGACCATCTCCTTGAGCTTCGCGCCGGGGCGACCGCCGATGTGGAACCCCACCGCGACGTCGTACCGGTGGGCGAACTGGAAGATGCCGGCGCCCCGGCCCAGGCTGATGCACTGGCCGGCGAACACCTGGTTGAGGGGCCGGGGCCGGTCACCCGCGATCCGGCTGAGCACCGTGTCGGCGGCCCGCGCGCCCAGGGGTATCGCGGCCTGGCAGCTCATCCGCAGCGGCAGGCCCGATGGCGCCGCCGAGTCCCCGGCCGCGACGATGCGCCCGTCGTCCACGCTCGTCAGGGTCTCGTCCGTGAGCAGGCGGCCCAGGTCGTCGGTGGTCAGGCCGCTGCGCGCGGCCAGGTCCGGCACGCCGAAACCGGCGGTCCAGATCGTCACGGCGCTGGGGAGCTCTCGGCCGTCGGCGAGCCGAACGGCGTCCCGGCTCACCGCCGTCACCTTCGCACCGGTGCCCTCGATCACGGTCACACCGAGTTCGGCCAGCCGCCCGGCCACCGAGCGGCGGCCCCGCGGGTGCAGGTACGGGCCGAGGACGCCGCCGCAGACCAGGGTCACCGTGCGGCCCTCCTCCGCCAGCTCGGCGGCGGTCTCGATGCCGGTCGGGCCGCCTCCCACCACGGTGACCACACCCGTGGCGGGCGCGTCGTCGAGGACCGGCCGCAGCCGCTGCGCCTCCTCCAGGCCGGCGATCGGACAGGCGAACTCGGCCGCTCCGGGCACGCGCGGGTCGGCACTGCCGCTGCCCACCGCGTACACCAGGTAGTCGTAGCCGACCGTCCCGCCCGCCACGCCGCCGACCGTCCCGCCCGCCACGCCGTCGGCCGCGAGCGTCACGCGGCGCCCGGCCGCGTCGATCCGTGTCACGGTGTCGACGACCAGCCGGACGCCGTCGGCCAGGACGTCCCGGTAGTCGACGACCGCGTCGTCGGACCCGCCCACCAGCTGGTGCAGGCGGACCCGGTGGACGAACTTCGGGCGCGGGTTGATCAGCGTCACCGTCACGTCGTCGCGCTGCGTCAGGCGATTGGCCGCCATGACTCCGGCGTACCCGCCGCCGATCACGACCACGTGCGTCTTCCCGGTCATGGTGTCTCCTCCGCTTCGAACGCTTCTCCGGCGCCCCCATGGCGCTTCTCGGGGTGCGCCCTCAAGACACCGCGCGGCCGGATCCTGTGACACGCCGTGACGCGGATCACTCCACAGCCGAGGAGTGCCTAGGCCTCCATGCGGTCGACCGCGTCCTTCGCCTCCTTGAGGTCGGCGCCCGTGATCTCGCGGTAGAGCTTGATCGCCTTGATCTTCTGCCCCTGCCGCAGCAGGTCGCCGACCTCGGCCAGCGCGGGATCGGTGTGCTCGACGCCCAGGTGGTCGAGGAGGAGGTCGACCTTGCGCTCCAGGCGGGTGATTCTGCGGTTGGTGCTCTTGATCTTCTGCTCGACGGACGAGCTCATGAGTATGACGACGAAGATCGCGAGAATGATCATGCCAATGTCCATGATCCACGATCGTAGTGAGGCCGCCCGCATGCGAGGGTCGCGGCCCCGTGCGAGCCTGGAATGAGCCCGTCGGCCGAAATCCGCTCCAGGAGGCGATCGTGGGCAAGAAGCAGACCCGGGTGAACAAGGGTGCCCGGACCGGCGGCCATGAGCACCGCACGCCCCCGGCCGAGACCAAGACACAGCCGGCGAAACCGGCGGCGCCCGACCGGGCACGCCCGATCGGGGAACCGCCGACCCCCCACAGGAAGCAGCCGAAGTTCGGCCACAACTGATCCCCGGCGGTCGGTGAACCACGCCCGGACAGCGCCCGAGCGTGGCTCTCGCGCGCCCTGCCGGAGGCAGCCGTGCCCCTCCCAAGTGCCTTGACCTCAAGCGCGGTCGAGGTCATAGCGTCCCGGCATGACACAGACACAGACCGCTGCCGCCACCCCTGCCGCTCCCCTCCCCGCCGCTTCCCTCGCGCCCGCCGACCCCGCCGTCGACGACAAGGACCTGGCCTCCCAGCCCATCGGCTACTGGAGCGGCATGGCCCACAGAGCCGTCATCACCCACATACGCGACGCCATGGCCCGCATGGACGTCACCCAGCCCCAATGGTGGGCCCTGAACCGCGCCGACGCCGCGGGCGAGACACGCCCCACCCGCGCGGACGTGGTCGCCCAGCTCGCCGACGTCACCGACACCCCGCACGACGCCTCACGCGCCGTCGACCACCTGCTCCACCGCGGCTGGCTCGGCCTCGACCCCGACAGCCGCCTCCACGTGACGGAGGCGGGCCGCGCCGCCAAGGCCCGCATCAAGAGCCTCGTCGTCGATCTCCGCGCGGAGATCCACACCGGTATATCCGACGAGGACTACGTCACGACGCTCAAGGTCCTGCGCCGCATGGCCGCGAACATCGAGGCGGCGCGGGCCGCGTGAGGGGAATCGCATTCGTGAACACCGGCGTCTGCGTCAACCGGCGGTCTACGATGACCACTTCTGGTTGATCAGCGCCGGACGGGGGAAACGATGGCGTTCGATAACGAGTGGGCAGAGGCGGTGTCGGCGACCAAGGACCGGCAGTCGGCCGGAACGAGCAGTCCCCATCCCGGTGGAGACGCCGAACATCAGGGACTACAGCTTCCGGCAGGAGAACAACCAGAACTGGTTCTACGCCGTCGGCTCCACGCGAGCCAACGTCACCGGCGTCGTCACCGTCGTACCGGATGCCCACGGCCGGCCGAAGGTCGGCCTCGACTATCAGGGCCAACGCCTGGGACCGGTACAACTGGGACGAGAACAAGGGTGTCGACATCTACGGGATGAGCATCCCGGACGGCCAGATGGCACGCTTGCACACCACAGGTCTCGCCCAGGAGTTCGACATGTCGGGCAGCAGCTCGGTCAAGCATTACGACCTGGGCTCCTCCACATCGAACCCTGATCCCCTGCCCAAGCCCGACGAGCCCGGTCGCGAGGGCTCACGCACGGACAACGGGCGGGAGACGCGCGAGGGCCGGGGAGGCACCAGCAGGTGAGTGGTACCGACAACGGGGCAACCGGAAAGCCGTCCGCGCGCCGAAAGCTGCTGGTCCTCGCGACGGTGGTGGTCGGCACCGTCGCCGTCGCCGTCCTGGCCTTCGACTTCCTCACGGACAAGTGGCTGGACGACTCCGCCAGGAAGGAGCGGGAGTGCTGCTGGGAGAGCGGCGCCACCCCGGCGTGGACGGCCGAGCAGCTCGACGTCCGGATCCCCGGGGGCGCCGGTGACCGGCGGGCCGGGTACAAGGTCGGGGAGCGGTGGGACACGGGGCTGCTGAGCTTCACCCTGCCCACCCGGGAGGCGACGGCGTACGTGGCTCCGCATACGCCGAAGGGGACCCGACTGATCCGTAACTTCGAGCCCGAGGGCAAGGACTACGAGCGGGCCGACGGGTTCGCGCACCTCGGACTCACGGAGCCCGAGACCCTCGTCGAGGGGCTGCTGCACGGGTACTTCTGTCCCGTGCCGCCGGGGGCCACGGCCGAGGCCGACAGCGAGGGATGCTCCGAACTCTGGACGCACGAGTACAAGCCCGGCACCACCCGCATCCATCTGAGGTCGACCTTCGAGCCGGGGCTCACGCCGCCCTCGTGAGGCGGTTGGCGAACGTGGACATGGTGGAGGTGCCGATGCCCATGACCACCTCCAGGGCGTTCCGCTCGGTGTAGCCGTGGGCCAGGAAGGCGCGGAGGTCGGCCTCGGGAACCTCGCCCGTCGTCGCGTAGACCGCCTCGACGAACTGCCGTACCGCATCGAGGCGTTCGTCGGGGAGCGGAGCACCCTCCCGCAGGGCGGTGACGAGTTCGGCGGGGGCTTGGAGGGCGCGCAGCTTGCGCGTGTGCAGGTCGACGCAGACGTGGCAGCCGTTGCGGGTCGCGACCGTCATCACGACGACCTCGCGGGCGACCGGGTCCAGGGTCGTGCGATCGAAGAGGGCCGTGAGCCGCAGGAAGCCGTCGAGCAGCTCCGGGGACGCCGCCATGCGGGCGACGGCCTGCGGGACCTGCCCGCCCATGCGGGCGGCCACGGTTTCCATGGCCGGGCGGGCGGCGGGCGGGGCGGTGTCCAGGGTGTGGTCGACGAACAAGGCGTACCCCTCACTAATATCGACAACATGGTTGACGACAAGAAGGTAAACCAGGTTGTCGAATCCGGCAAGGGGTACGAGCTGCCCCTGCTCCTCTTCGCCGGGTTCCGCACCCTCATCGACCGCCTCCACGCCCAACTCGCCCAGGAGGGCCACCCCGACGTACGGCCCGCCCACGGGTTCGCCATGCAGGCCATCGGCCCGACCGGCGCCACCGCCAGCGAGATCGGCCGCCGGCTCGGCGTGTCCAAGCAGGCGGCCGGCAAGACCGTCGACCGGCTCGTCACCCTCGGATACGCCGAGCGGGCCGACGACCCGGCCGACGCCCGCCGCAAGCTCGTCCTGCTCACCCCGCACGGCTTGGACGCCCTTGCCCGCTCGGCCGCGATCTTCGACGCCCTGCGCGCGGAGTGGGCCCACGCCCTCGGCCCCGACCGCGTCGACGACCTGGAAGCGGCCCTGCGCACCGTCGTCCCCGCGGAAGCCGCCTTCCGCCTCGACGCGGCGGGCTGGATGGGCGGCGCCTAGCCCCGGCGTGGCGAGTTCTCGCCACGGGCGTGTCGGCATCCACGTCCGTATCGTTTATGTGCGCGGCTGCATGCGATCACGCGGCAGCGGGGAGGAGCGCCACGATGACCGTCGTAGAGAACGACAGGATCCACATGGCCGAGAGCAACGACGAGCGCACTCTGGACGACATGTTCGAGGCGCTTGAGCGGATGGGCGTCCCCGAGGGATACAAGGCGGAAATCGTCGGGGGGAACATCTTCATGTCGCCACAACGGGACACCCATTGGGACGTCATTCTGGACATCATTGAGCAACTTCGTGCCACGTACCCACGAAAGCGTGTGAAGTCCGACGTCCGCATCGACTACCCCGGCCACCTCAACGGTTTCGCGTCCGACGTGACCCTCCTCTCGGAGGGCGCCGAGCCGAGCGACAAGAGGCTGTGGCAGTCCCAGGACGTACTTTTCGTCGCCGAGGTCATCTCCCGCAGCACCGGCATGAACGACTACGGGCCCAAGAAGGACGCGTACGCGGCGGCCGGCGTGCCGGTCTACCTGATCGTCGACCCGTACACCGGAAAGTGCGTGCTGCACACGGTGCCGAAGGACGGTAAGTACCCCGACCCCGACCACTTCGCCTTCGGGCAGACCATCGACCTCACCGACACACCCGTCGGCATCGCCCTCGACACCGCCGGCTTCCCCCGCGACTGACCGTGCCCCTGTGCCCCCGCGGGGCGCCCTTGCCTGGAGCGCGCTCCAAGGCGTTGTCTTTAATCCATGAAGTACACGCAGCTCGGACGCACCGGACTCAAGGTCAGCCGACTCGTTCTCGGCACAATGAACTTCGGGCCCCAGACCGACGAGGCCGGCAGCCACGCCATCATGAATGCCGCGATCGACGCGGGCATCAACTTCTTCGACACCGCCAACGTCTACGGCTGGGGCGAGAACAAGGGCCGTACGGAGGAGATCATCGGCTCCTGGTTCGCCCGGGGGACGAGCAGGCGCGACAAAGTCGTCCTCGCCACCAAGGTGTACGGGTCGATGGAGGCCGACAAGCAGGTGTGGCCCAACCACGACCGGCTCTCCGCCGTGAACATCCGGCGGGCCGTCGAGGGCAGCCTCAAGCGCCTCAACACCGACTACATCGACCTCTACCAGTTCCACCACATCGACCGCCGGACCCCCTTCGAGGAGATCTGGCAGGCCATCGACGTACTCGTCCAGCAGGGCAAGATCCTCTACGCCGGGTCGAGCAACTTCCCCGGCTACAAGATCGCCCAGGCCAACGAGATCGCCGCCCGCCGCGGCAGTCTGGGCCTGGTCAGCGAGCAGTGCCTCTACAACCTCGCCGAGCGCCGCGCCGAGATGGAGGTCATCCCGGCCGCCCAGGACTACGGCCTCGGCGTCATCCCCTGGTCCCCGCTGCACGGTGGTCTGCTCGGCGGCGTGATCAAGAAGGAGACCGAAGGGGCACGCCGCGTCCAGGGGCGCTCCGCCGACGCCCTCGCCAACACCTCCGTACGCGCCCAGATCCAGGCCTACGAGGACCTGCTGGAGAAGCACGGACTCCCGCCCGGCGAGGCGGCCCTCGCCTGGCTGCTCACCCGGCCCGGCGTGACGGGACCGATCGTCGGACCGCGCACCGCCGACCAGCTCGACTCCGCGCTGCGGGCCGTCGACCTGGAACTGTCGAGCGCCGTACTGACGGAGTTGGATGCGATCTTCCCGGGCCCGGGACCGTCCCCGGAGGCCTTCGCCTGGTGATACCCCTCGCGACACCGGGCAGCCGCGTTCGGGTGCGCGTCAGCCGAACGCGGCCGCCACGGCGATGATCGCGAACATCAGCACAAGCACACCGGCCATGATCCGGTTTCGGGTCTTCGGGTCCACCCTCCGAGATTAGCTCGCCCGTCCGAGCGGCCAGGACCCGACCGTCTCATAGCGGGGCCCCTCCCCCGGGCTGCCGCCGCCCGGCAGTCTGCTGCGTACGAGCGCGAGCTCGCCCACCTCCCAGCGCGTGCCCTCGAAACGGTGCAGATCCTCGACGAACGGGCGCAGGTCCACCTCCGTGCGGGCACGGGCGATCGTGAGGTGAGCCTGATAGCGGCGGTGCTCCTCCATCGAGATACCGCTGCGGCGGGCCGCGGCGTCCGCACGCTCGGCAAGCAGCCGCATGTCGTCCAGATCACCCGCGGCGCCCGCCCACAGCACACGGCCGCCGAACCGGCCACCCCCATGAAGACGCAGCGGGAACGGCGGCGTGCGGTGGGCCGCCCGGGCCAGCCGGCCCCGCAGCTCCGGCACCAGCCGCTCGTCCACCTCACCCATGAACGCCAGCGTGAAGTGCCAGCCCTCCCGCCCGGTCCAGCGCAGCCCGTCCGCACCCGGGAGTTTCCTCAACCGGCCCACTTCCACGGCAAGTTCGTCGACCGCCACACGCGGTGGCAGCACGGCAGCGAAAAGCCTCATGCCGCGAGTCTGGCATGATCCGCCCGATCCGCTCCCCGCCTTATTCGCGCCCTGCTCGACGGCGCCGTCGCCCGGCTCGCCCACGCCTACCGCCCGCGACCGGGTCCCGCCGCCACGGCCGGGGCGTCGGCAGCGCGCTGCCGGTTCCGCGGGGGGCTCGTCGGCTACTGCGTCCGCAGCGGATTCACTCCGACGGAGGGTTCGTGGTCGACCGGCCCTGCGGGCCCGAGCCCCTCGGGGCTCCGCCCCGGACCCGGCCCCGCCTGCGGCGGGCGTTTCCCCCACCCCGCCCCTTCCCGAACCCGGGGCTCCGCCCCGGACCCCTGTTCGTCTGCGGACGGGCCCGTTGTGCCCACCCTCCCCCGAGCTCTCGGCTCCCGCTCGAGCAGGGGGGACCCCCACCGCCCGCTGCCCACAACAGGTGCACCCGGGCCGACAACCGGATCAGCGGGCCACAACAGGTGCAGTCGGCCGCCAACCGGAGCGACGGGCCACAACCAGACACGAGCAGCGGGCGGCATACGGCCTAGGGGTGGGGCCGTGCAGGGTCGTCCCCGCAGGGGATGGCGGCCGGGAAACGGCTCCCTCACAAAGCGCGTCAGGCCGCCGACCCCGTGGGGGTGCCCCCTCTGGGGGAGAGTCGAGCCCGGAGGGGCCACACCCCCCACCCACCGGCAGGCACGCAGGCCGCACCCGGGAAACGGCCGGCCCCACCCACCGGGCAGGCAACACACCCGCACCCGGAAAGGGGCAGGCCCACCCGGAGGTGGCCGCGCCCGCGGGGGCGCCGCACCCGCGAGGCCGTCAGGCCGCCGTGGCGAGGGCCTCGCGGTCGCGGGGGACGAACCGCACCTGGGGGTGGCCGTGGTGCCAGCCGAGGGAGAGGCGCAGGCCACCCACCCGGGCGAGGACCACGCCGATCAGCGCGGCCGCCGCAAGAGAGATCACGCCGCCCGTTGCGAAGCCCACGCGGGCGCCGTATGTGTCGGTGATCCAGCCCAGCAGGGGCGCGCCCAGGGGCGTACCGCCGACGAAGACCATCATGTAGAGGCTCATCACACGTCCCCGCATCACCGGGTCCGTCGCCATCTGGACGGACGAGTTGGCCGTGACGTTGACGGTGAGTCCCACCATTCCGATCGGCACGAGCAGCAGCGCGAACAGCCAGAACGACGGCGACAGCGCCGCGGCGACCTCCAGGACGCCGAACGCCACCGCGGCGCCGACCAGCATGCGCAGCCGCGATGTGCCGCGCCGGGCCGCGAGGAGGGCGCCGGCCAGGGAGCCGACGGCCATCAGGGTGTTGAGGAAGCCGTACGTGCCCGCGCCGACGTGGAACACCTCGTCGGAGAAAGCGGTCAGCCAGATCGGGAAGTTGAAGCCGAACGTGCCGATGAACCCGACCAGCGCGATGGGCCAGATCAGCTCCGGCCGGCGGGCGACGTAGCGCAGGCCCTCGCGGAGTTGTCCCTTGCCTCGGGGGGCGCGTTCGACCTTGTGCAGCTCGGCCGGGCGCATCAGCATCAGCGCGGTCAGCGGGGCGAGGAACGAGAGGCCGTTGACGAGGAACGCCCAGCCGCTGCCGATGGAGGCGATGAGCAGGCCGGCGACGGCGGGGCCGACGAGCCGGGCCGACTGGAAGTTGGCGGAGTTCAGACTGACGGCGTTCGGCAGCTGTTCGCGGCCGACGAGCTCGGACACGAAGGACTGCCGCGCCGGGTTGTCGACGACGGTGACCATGCCGAGCAGAAACGCCACCAGGTAGACGTGCCAGACCTGGATGTGACCGGACAGGGTGAGGGCGGCGAGCGCGAGCCCGCACAGTCCGAGGGCGCCCTGGCTGACCATCAGCAGACGGCGCTTGGGGTAGCGGTCGGCGATCACACCGCCGTACAGGCCGAAGAGCAGCATCGGCAGGAACTGGAGGGCCGTGGTGATGCCGACGGCCGCGGCCGAGCCGGTGAGGCTGAGGACCAGCCAGTCCTGGGTGATCCTCGCCATCCAGGTGCCGGTGTTGGAGACGATGGCGCCGGCGAAGTGCAGCCGGTAGTTGCGGACCTTCAGCGAGGCGAAGGTGCCCCGCTTGCTCGCGGCCGGCCCATGAGCACGCGCGTCGCGGGGCGTGCCGCGGCGGTCGTCGCGGGGCCCGTCGGGGCGGTCGTCGCGGGGCGTGTCGCGACGGTCGTCGGGGCGGTCGTCGCGGTGGGTGTCGTAGTGGGAGTTGTGTGCGGGTGCGGAGTCTGCTCCGGGTCCCGTACTCAAAAGGGTTCGCCTCCTCGGCGCGTGGTTCTTACAGGTGTGCGAGCTTCTCCAGTACGGGGGCGGCGGCGCGCAGCTTGGCCCACTCGTCCTCGTCCAGGGCCTCGGCGAGGGTCGCCAGCCAGGCGTTCCGCTTGCGGCGGGACTCTTCGAGCATGGCTTCGGCCTGCTCGGTGGGGCTGACCACCTTCTGCCGGCGGTCGTCGGGGTGCGGCTCCAGCCGGACCAGTCCCTTGGCTTCGAGCAGCGCCACGATCCGGGTCATCGACGGGGGCTGGACGTGCTCCTTGCGGGCCAGCTCCCCGGGGGTGGCCGAGCCGCAGCGGGCGAGGGTGCCCAGTACCGACATTTCGGTGGGGCTCAGCGATTCGTCGACGCGCTGGTGCTTCAGGCGTCGGCCCAGCCGCATGACGGCCGAGCGAAGGGCGTTCACGGCGGCCGCATCGTCACCGTGGGAAAGGTCAGGCATGTTCCTTAGCGTAACTCATTACCCATGCTAAATACCACCGGCCGAGGGTGCGCTTCGACACGTCACCCAATGGGGTGAGAGGTAGCCGAAAAGTGACGCACGAGGGTCGTTCGGGCGGCAAACCTGGCTGGCATGAAATCGACGGTGCTCAGCCTGCGGATAGACGGGGACCTGCTCGAACGGGTCAAGCAGCATGCCGCCAGAAGCGGAATGAGCGTCCAGGACTATGTGGTCCGGACGCTCATTCGCGACGACTTCGACGAACGCTTCGAGAAGGCGGTCGACGAGACGGAAAGGTTCTACGGCCTCACGTGAGGGCCCATGCCGGCACTCTCGCCCGCACTCACGCCAGAGCTTGTGCCAGGGCTTGCGCCACGGCTCGCGCCAGGGGTGGTGCCAGGACTCACGTCAGGCCCAGCGCCGGCATCGCGTAGTAGAAGACGAAGACCGCCGACACCACGTACATGGCGATCGGGACCTCCCGGCCACGGCCGGCCGCCAGGCGCAGCACGCTGAAGGCGATGAAGCCGATCCCGATGCCGTTCGTGATCGAGTACGTGAACGGCATCATCACCATCGCCAGGAAGGCGGGAACGGCGATGGTGAAGTCGCTCCAGTCGATGTCCTTGATCGAACCGGCCAGGATCAGGAAGCCGACCGCCACCAGCGCGGGGGTGGCCGCCTGGGACGGGACCATCGTGGCCAGCGGGGTGAGGAACAGGGCGACGGAGAAGAGCGCGCCGGTGACCACCGAGGCGAAACCGGTGCGCGCGCCCTCGCCGACACCGGCGGTGGACTCCACGAAGCAGGTGGTGGCGGAGGAGGAGGTGGCGCCGCCGGAGGCGACGGCGATGCCGTCGACGAAGAGGACCTTGTTGATGCCGGGGAAGTTACCCTTCTTGTCGATCAGCTTGGCCTCGTCGCCGACGCCGAGGATTGTGCCCATCGCGTCGAAGAAGCAGGACAGCAGGACGGTGAAGACGAAGAGGCAGCCGGTGAGGACGCCGACCTTCTCGAAGCCGCCGAAGAGGCTGACCTCGCCGACGAGACCGAAGTCGGGGGTGGCGACGGGGTTGCCGGGCCACTTGGGGGTGGTGAGGCCCCAGGAGGGGATGGTGGCGACGGCGTTGATCACCATCGCGGCGATCGTCATGACGACGATCGAGATGAGGATGGCACCGGGCACCTTGCGGATGATCAGCGCGAGGGTGAGCAGGGTGCCGAGGATGAACACGAGGACCGGCCAGCCGTCGAGGTGACCGGTGGTGCCCAGCTGGAGCGGGACGGTGGTGTGGGCGGCGTCGGGGATACGGGAGACGAAGCCGGAGTCCACCAGGCCGATGAGCATGATGAACAGGCCGATGCCGATGGCGATGCCCTTGCGGAGGCCGACGGGCACGGCGTTCATGACACGCTCGCGCAGACCGGTCGCGACGAGCAGCATCACGACGAAGCCGGCGAGGACGACCATGCCCATGGCGTCGGGCCAGGACATGCGGGGAGCGAGCTGGAGCGCGACGACCGTGTTGACGCCGAGGCCGGCGGCGAGGGCGATCGGGACGTTGCCGATGACACCCATGAGGAGGGTGGAGAAGGCCGCGGTGAGCACGGTGGCGGTGACGAGCTGGCCGCTGTCGAGCTGGTGACCGTACATGTCCTTGGCGCTGCCGAGGATGATCGGGTTCAGCACGATGATGTAGGCCATCGCGAAGAAGGTCGCGAATCCGCCGCGCACCTCACGGGCGATCGTGGAGCCGCGCTCCGAGATCTTGAAGAAGCGGTCCAGGCCGCTGGTCGGCCGGCTGGCCGGCGGCGGGGTGGCGCCGGCGTCCACCGGGGCGGTGGCCGAGGAGGGCATGCGAAACCTCAGTGGTGCGGAGCGGTACGGGGGATTCACGCCGTGAGGAGACCGCTTCTTGTTCCTTCATACGAAGAGAAACGTTCAGGCGTAAGCCGTTTCAGTATGAATACATCAAGGGAAGATCGCTATCTCCGCGCGTAGACCGGGCTGCTCACGGCCCTGCCGGGCCCGCCCGGCGCGCGCCTACACTGTCGGCATGGCCAAGTGGACCCCCAAGTACGAGGCGCCCGAGCCCCTGGAGGGGCCCATCGTCGCCACCATCACCGGCGGCACGATCATCTGGTTCGTCCTCTTCCTGGTGCAGGTCCCGTTCTACGGCTGGTTCGCCGACCGCGACCTCACCTGGTGGGTGTGGACCTGCCTGGCGGGCGCGGGGCTGGGACTGCTGGGCATCTGGTACGTCCGCAAGCGCGACGCGGCGATCAAGCGCGCGGCGGAGGAGTCACGCCGAGTCGGGGGCTGACGCCCCCACGCCCCCACGCCCCCGCACCCGCGACGGCTTCGCGCCTCGCCCGGCGGCCGGCTGGGTTCGGCCCCTGCCCCCGCGGTACAACCCCGGCGCCCGGCAGGACGGCGACCAGCCGGCGACTCCGCGCGCCGGGGCTCGGCACAGGCCCCGCCCCGCAGGGACAACGCCCCTCGCGCACCGCAACCGGCCCAGGCGCGGCGCGTGTCCACGCCACGGCGCCTTCGATGCCGGCGAGAGCACAGCGGCTGCGCCGACGACCGACAACGCCGCGAGCGTGCGTGCCGGACGCCCCCGGCCGGACGGGACTTCCGAAACACGCCCTAGTACGAAGGGACGCGATCACCTAGTGCCGGGGGACCATTTGTGTCCTACTGAGGTCTGATCTCGGGTGCGCTCAGGGGGTGGTGCGGGCCTCTCGGTCGTACGGTCGAGACATGACGCAGCGGGCGAAGATCGACACCGATGGGCCCCGGACCGGTGGACGGACCATCGACGCGGGGTCACCGCCCGTCACCCACCGGCCACGAGGGCTCACGGCCGCCGAGGTGGCCGAGCGGGTGGCGCGGGGAGAGGTCAACGACGTACCCGTACGCAGCTCCCGGTCCACCACCGACATCATCCGGGGCAACGTCTTCACCCGCTTCAACGCGATCATCGGCGTCCTGTGGGTGATCATGCTGATCGTCGCGCCGATCCAGGACAGCCTCTTCGGGTTCGTCATCCTCGCCAACACCGGCATCGGCATCATCCAGGAACTGCGCGCCAAGAGGACCCTCGACGGACTCGCCGTCATCGGGGAGGCCAAGCCCGTCGTACGGCGTGACGGGGTGGCCGCCGAGGTGTCGACCTCCGAGATCGTGCTCGGGGACTGCATCGAACTCGGGCCCGGCGACAAGGTGGTCGTCGACGGCGAGGTCGCCGAGGCCGACAACCTGGAGATCGACGAGTCGCTGCTGACCGGCGAGGCCGACCCTGTGCTGAAGAAGCCCGGCGACCCCGTCATGTCGGGCAGCTTCGTGGTCGCCGGTGGCGGCGCCTTCACCGCCACCAAGGTCGGGCGCGAGGCCTACGCCGCCCAGCTCGCCGAGGAGGCCTCCCGCTTCACCCTCGTGCAGTCGGAGCTCAGGTCCGGGATCTCGACGATCCTGAAGTACGTCACCTGGATGATGGTCCCCACCGCGATCGGGCTCATCATCAGCCAGCTCGTCGTCAAGGACACCAACCTCACCGACTCCATCGCCCGTACGGTCGGCGGCATCGTGCCGATGATCCCCGAGGGCCTGGTGCTGCTCACCTCGGTCGCCTTCGCGATCGGCGTGATCCGGCTGGGGCGGAAGCAGTGCCTCGTGCAGGAGCTGCCCGCCATCGAGGGCCTCGCGCGCGTCGACGTCGTCTGCCTCGACAAGACCGGCACGCTCACCGAGGGCGGCATGGACGTCACCGAGCTGAGGCCGCTGAACGGCTCCGACGAGGCCTACATACGCACCGTGCTCGGCGCCATCGGCGAATCCGACCCCCGCCCCAACGCCTCCCTCCGGGCGATCATCGACACCTATCCCGACAGCGACGACTGGCGCTGCACCGAGGCGCTGCCCTTCTCCTCCGCCCGCAAGTACAGCGGCGCCGCGTTCAGCGAGGGCGACGGGCAGGCCAGCAGCTGGCTGCTCGGCGCACCCGACGTGCTGCTTCCGGAGGACGACCCCGTCCTCACCGAGATCGACGCCCTCAACGAACAGGGCCTGCGCGTGCTGCTCCTCGCGCGCGTCACCGGCGAGCTGGACGATCCCAAGGTGGCCGAGACCGCCCGCGCCTCGGCCCTCGTCGTCCTGGAGCAGCGGCTGCGGCCCGACGCCGCCGACACCCTCGCCTACTTCGCCGACCAGAACGTCGCCGCGAAGATCATTTCCGGTGACAACGCCGTCTCGGTCGGCGCCGTCGCGGGCAAACTCGGTCTGCCGGGCGCCGACCGGACCGTCGACGCGCGCCGGCTCCCCGCCGAACGGGACGAGATGGCGACCGCCCTCGACGGAGCGACCGTGTTCGGCCGGGTCACCCCGCAGCAGAAGCGGGACATGGTCGGCGCGCTGCAGTCGCACGGGCACACCGTCGCCATGACCGGTGACGGCGTCAACGACGTCCTGGCCCTCAAGGACGCCGACATCGGTGTCAGCATGGGCTCGGGGTCCGAGGCCACCCGGGCCGTCGCCCAGATCGTGCTGCTCAACAACAGTTTCGCCACCCTGCCGTCGGTCGTCGCCGAGGGGCGCCGGGTCATCGGCAACATCACCCGGGTCGCCACCCTCTTCCTGACGAAGACGGTCTACTCGGTGCTCCTGGCGATCCTCGTGGTGTGCACGCAGGTGGAGTACCCGTTCCTGCCCCGGCACTTCACCCTCGTCTCCACGCTCACCATCGGCGTGCCGGCCTTCTTCCTGGCGCTCGCGCCCAACAAGGAGCGCGCGAAGCCGAACTTCGTACGACGGGTGATGCGGTACGCCATCCCGGCCGGGATCGTCTCCGCGGGGACCACCTTCGCCTCCTACGCCCTCGCCCGCTCCCACTACAGCGGGCCGGACGCCCTGGCCGCGGAGACGAGCGCGGCGACGCTCACCCTGTTCCTGGTGTCGATGTGGGTACTGGCGATCATCGCCCGCCCCTACACCTGGTGGCGCGTCGGCCTCGTGGTCGTGATGGGGCTCGCGTTCCTGCTGGTCCTGATCGTGCCCTGGCTCCAGGACTTCTTCGCGCTGAGGCTGGTGGGCACCACGATCCCGTGGGCGGCCGTGGGCATCGCGGCGGCGGGCGCCGCGATGCTGGAGTTCGCCTGGCGGTTGGTGGACCGCAAGTTCCCGGCGTAGCGCCCGCGCCACACCCGGGCCCGGTCACCACGACCGCGGCGCCACGCCCACGGCCCCACGGCTGCGGTGCCCCCGGCCCACGGCACCCACGACCGCGGTGCCTAGTCGAACCAGCGGTCCCGCGCGAGCTCCTCCGTGCGGGAGGGGTCCTCCAGGAGCGCCGCCACCTCGAAGCGGCGCGGCCACTGGCCCGCCGCCCAGGCAAGGCCGGCCGCGACGCCCTCCAGGGTGGACGCGTGGAGGGTGCCGTCCGGGGTGCGGCGCCAGTCCAGTTCGACGCCGCCCGCGCGCAGCTCCTCGTGCTCGACGTACGTGGCGGGGGTGCCGGGCCCCAGCAGGGCGTGCACGGAGGCCGGCACCTCGTGCTCCTCGCCGTCCGTCGTCACCTCGGCGTCGACCTCCTCGCTGAGCCGCCGCACCTGGAGCAGCTCCGCCAGGTCGGCCGCCCGGGACGGTGCCACCGGCAGCAGCGGGAGGTCCGCGGTGAGCGGCAGGAGGTCGGGGGCGTCGGCGACGACGGCCTCGTTCGCCGCCACCACGCGGAGCCGGCCGTCGACGACCGCGCGCAGCTCGTCGGGGAGGGTGACCTGCTCGGGTTCGAGGTCGGCGAGCGCGGTGTAGAGGGCGTGCAGCTGGGCGGCGGACACCTCGCGCTCGGGGTCGGCGAGGCGCGCCAGCAGCTCCGCGGCACCGCCGGGCTCGTCGAGGAGCGCGGCGACGGAGGTGCGGACGCCGAGGGCCCGCAGCACCTGGGTGTCCTCGAAGCCCGTGGTGTCGGCGGAGTCGTACAGGCCCTCCAGGAGCGGGTCGGCGCCCGCCGCGCGCAGTCCCGCCGGGCGGCGCCCGTCCAGCACCGGGTGGTCGCGCAGCCACCAGGCGGTGTAGGAGCGGACGGTCTCGGTGGTGCCGTCGGGCAGCAGTACCCGCACGGGCTGGGTGAGGGCGTCGCGCAGCGGGGGACGGGCGAGCAGGGCGAGCGCCTGCGGCCAGGCGTCGTCGTCGACGAGGTCGAGGTCCCGTACGGCGACGATCTCGGTGGCGACCGGCGGCACCGGCGAGTCGGGCAGGCGGTCCAGGACGTCCTCGCACCACACGTCGACGGCGTCCAGCAGGCCGGCGTCGTCCGGTTCGGCGTAGTCGCCCTCGCGCGGCTCCATCTCGTCCGGGTCGAGGACGACGTCGGTGGCCCTGACGAGGGCGAAGTTCGCGAGCACGCCGCAGGCGGCGAGGGGCTGTTCGCCCCAGCGTTCGGCCAGCTCGGCGTCGACCAGGGCCAGTTCGTCCTCGCGCATGACGGACGCGAAGGGGCTGCCGGGCAGGACGAGTTCCCCGGCCGGGGAGAGCTCCCCGTCCTCGTCGGGCAGGGCGAGCGCGCCGAGCCACGGCTCGTCGCCCGGTTCCAGGTCCGCGTCCCGCACGAGCGTGAGGACCGTCTCGGCGAGCTCCTCCGCGTCCGGGGCGGCTTCCCCGCCGACGCCGTCGTCCCAGCTCTCCCCCGCGTCGAGGGACGCGGCGACCGCCGCCCGAACCTGCGGCGTGGTGAGCACGGCGCGCGGGGTCGCCGGCAGGGCGCCCAGCTTCTCCAGGACGGGATGCGCGGCGTCGGGGTGGGCGACCTTCAGGCCGAGGCGGGTGAGATCGGCGGGCGTGTCGGGCAGCGGGAGCAGCACATGGCGCGGGCCGATCGCGGTGCGCCCGCCGACGAGGGGGACGGGCAGACCGGACAGCCGGTCGGGGTCGACGCCGGCGAGCGACTCGTAGAGCCGGTACCACCACTCGGGAGTGCGCTCCACGCCGGCGATGCGGTCGACGGCGTCGCCGAGGGACAGTCGGCCCACCCCGAGGGCGCGCAGCTCGGTCCGGCGCTCCAGTCCGGCCGGCAGCAGCGTCGGCAGCACGTCGGCGAGGACGCGCACCGTGTCGGCGCCGGCGCCCTCGACGACCTCCGCCTCGAACGGGCGCAGGGCGGTGAGCTCCTCGGAGGGGGCGGCGGGCGCGAGGAACGCCACGCGCGGCAGCCGTTCCAGCACGGCGGCCCGGATCGCCCCGTCCAGGACACCCTTGCCGAGCGGGCCCGGGACCAGATCGAGCGTGCCGGTCGAGACGGGCTGCCAGTCGGCCAGCAGCTCGGCGTACGCGTCGGCGGCACGGCCCACGAGGAAGTCGGTGAGCGGGCCGGGCGCCGGGTGGCGGCGGGTGGTGTCCAGCGGGAACGAGGCGATCAGCAGCGCGGGGACGCCCAGCGGCTCGTCCGTGGGAGTCGGGGCGTGCACGACCGGCGCGGTGCGGGGGCGCTCCGGGGCGCCCGCGGCGTCCACGGGAACGGCCCAGGTGACCGTCCAGTGCGGGCGCAGCCGCTCCTCGACGGGCCGGTCCTTCAGCAGTTCCGGGGCGATGGCGCCGGTGTGCGTGACGGTGCGCCAGCGGTTCGTCCTTCCGGCGCTGTCCTCGATGTGGATGTACGGGCCCTGCTCGCCGCGCGTGAGGACCCGGGTGGAGCCGGGCGTCTCGACGACGACCTCACGGAGGCCCGGCAGGGTCAGCAGGAGGGCGTCGTCGACGGCGGTCAGGAGGCGCTCGGTGAGGTCCACCGCGGCGGCGTCGCGCAGCGGGAGGACGACGACCGTGTCGTACCCCTCGGGGGCGGTGCCCTCGGCGGGCAGCGGAAGCCGCAGCAGCGGCACGTGACCGTCACGGCGGCGCAGTTCGTCGCCGAGGCCGGGGCTCGCCGTCGCGGCCCGGGCCGCCATGTCACGCGCCTCGCGCAGGGACCAGCGGACACCCCCGTGGCGGCCGAGTACGGCCGGTTCGTCACTGACGGCGAGTACGGCGGCGAAGCCGACGCCGAACCGGCCCACCGCGCTCTCGTGACCCTCCCGCTTGGCGGAGGCCCGCAGGGTGCTCAGCGACTCGACCCCGGTCGCGTCGAGGGGCGCGCCGGTGTTGGCGGCCGCCAGGACGGCCGGGCCCTCGGTGTCCGCCGGGTGCAGGGTGAGCCGGAGGCGGCCGGGGACACCGGCGCGGGCGGCGGCGTCCGCGGCGTTCTGGGCCAGCTCGACCACGAGACGGTCCCGGTAGCCGCCGAGCGCCAGGTCCTCCTCGGCGTTGGCGTCCTCCCGGAACCGTGCGGGGCCCGCGCCCCACGCGTCGAGCACCCCGCGCCGCAACCGCGCGGTCCCGAACGGGTCGGCCGCCCCTTCGGTCTCCGTCGCCCTCACGCTCACGATGTGCTCCGCTCTCTTCGTCCGTGGTCGTTCCGCACGGTGTTCCGCACCCTGTGGCCCGAAGGTATCGCGCGTCCACGCGTACCCCGGAACGGCACCTGTCCGGCCGCCCCGGGGACACCGGAAAAAACTTTCCCTCCCCGTTTCGGGGCGCGGGTGCGGCCTGCCGGTGGGTGGGGGGTGTGGCCCCTCCGGGCTCGACTCTCCCCCAGAGGGGCACGCCCACGGGGCCGGCGGCCCGAGGTCGCTTGGTGAGGGAGCCGTTTCCCGGCCGCCAACCCCTGAGGGGACAACCCTGCACGGCCCCACCCCAGCGCCGCATGCCGAGTGCGGCTCGGTACGGGGGCCGCCCACCACTCCGGTTTGTCGGCTGGGACTTGCGGGTCTGGTTGTGGCAGTTCCGCAGGGCGATGGGGGTCCCCTGCTCGAGCGAAGCCGAGAGCTTGGGGGAGGGTGGGCACAACCGGACCACCGAGCCGCAGACAGAAGGGGGTCCGGGGCGGAGCCCGGGGGTGCGGTGGGGGTGCGACCGGGCGGGGGCGGCCCCGGGTTCGGGAGGGGTGGGGTGGGGTGGGGGAAACGCCCGCCGCAGGCGAACGGGGCCGGGGCGGAGCCGCGGGGTGCGGTGGGGGGCGGTGGGCCCGCGATCGGGGCCGGGTGGCCCCGCACCGGGGGTGCGGGGCTTCGGGGTGGGGCGGAGCCCCACGGGGGCTCAGCTGTGGCCCAGGTCCTCGGACGCCGCGTCCGGGGACGTCGCCGGCACCGACCCCCCGTCCCGCGCGGGCCGCAGCGGAAACTCGTCCGCTCCCATCGAGTCCAGCACCGGCGGCGCCGGCCGGGGCGGCTTCGGCATGACCGCCGCCTCGGAGTGGCCCCCGCAGCCGTACGTCAGGGAGACGACCCGCCCGTCCGCCGGCGAGAACTCATTGGCGCACACCCCGAACGCCTGCTTCAGGGAGCCCGCGAGCGGCACCAGGAAGCCGCAGGTGACGCATGCCGCGGGGGCCGCCTGCGCCATGGGCGTCTTCGCGCCGAAGGACTCCTCCCAGCGGTCCGCGGCGACGTGGAGGCCGTAGCGCGACAGCACGCGGGCCCGCCGCATGCCGAGTTCCTCCGCGACCGCGGCGATGGAGCCGCGCGACGGCGTGCGGGAGACGATCTCCGCGTCCTCGACGTCGAGGTGCTCCACCATGTCCTCGGACACCGCCGAGTTCGGCGGCGGCGCGTCCTCGCCGGAGAAGCCGGGCTCCAGGCGCAGGTCGTCCTGTTCGGTGGGCAGCAGGTCGCCGGGGCCCATGTCGCCGGGGCGCAGGCGTTCGCTCCACGGCACCCACTCGGGGGCGAGCAGCGCGTCGGGGCCGGGCAGCAGGACGGTCTCGTCCAGGGTGACGACCTTCGCGCGGGAGGCACGGGTGACGGTGACGGCCCACCGCCAGCCGCGGTAACCGAACTCCTTGCATTCGAAGAAGTGCGTCACGACCCGGTCGCCCTCGGCGACCACGCCCGCGTGTTCCCCGACGATGCCGGGTGCCGCCGCTTCTTCGGCCGCCTCCCTGGCGAGGTCTACTGCCTCGGCGCAGAGGCGGTCGGGGGCGGGGGTACGCGGGGTACGGCTTCGCGTCGTCGCAGCACTCACAGGTCTCGCTTCTCTCCTACGCCGTCTCACGGGTGCGCCGGCCGAGTCGCGATGCTTCGGGCGGCGGGCGGAGCGGACCAGGGGGCCGCATCGACGTCCGCGCCCGACGTTTCCGTTTCCCGGGCACACCTATCGTCATCCATTCTGCGGGATGCCGAAGAGGCGCGCGGCCGAGAACTTCCGCCGGTGGCGCGCTACGCACGCTACCCCCTTCGCCGCCCGCCGCCCACCTGCCCGCCCCAAGTAGCCCTGTCCACCGTTCGCCGACGAGACGCCTGGGGCACTATGACGAGGTGGCAGCCGCGAGGTCGTCCGATGACGCCGGGCCGCTCCGGAGGGCGGGCCGGCGGGTGGGGCGTGCCCTGCACCTGCCGTTCACGGGCGCGGCCAAGGGCATTCGCAAGGCGACTCACGCGCACGGCGCGGGCGAGTCGGGCCTGGGCAAACTGATCGAGCTGCACGCCGTCAACGGCGCCGGTGACGTCATGATCACGGTGGCGCTGGCGTCCACGGTGTTCTTCTCCGTGCCGACGGACGAGGCGCGCGGCCGGGTCGCGCTGTACCTGGCGATCACGATGGCCCCGTTCACTCTGCTGGCCCCGGTGATCGGACCGCTTCTGGATCATCTTCCGCACGGCCGGCGGGCGGCGATGGCGGGCGCCATGCTGACCCGGGCGGTGCTGGCCCTGACCATGTCCGGGGCGGTCGCCACGGGCGGCCTGGAGCTGTATCCGGCGGCGCTGGGCGTGCTGGTCGCCTCGAAGGCGTACGGCGTGGTGCGCAGCGCCGTCGTGCCACGGCTGCTGCCACCGACGTTCTCTCTGGTGAAGGCCAATTCGAGGGTGACGCTCGCGGGACTGCTGGCGACGGGCGTGGCGGCGCCGATCGGCGTGGGGCTCCAGCAGATCGGCTCGTCGTGGCCGCTGTACGGGGCGTGCACGCTGTTCCTGCTGGGCGCGTACTGGGCGCTCCGGATGCCGCACAAGGTCGACTCGGCGAAGGGTGAGCGCAAGGCGCACATGCTGACGCACGGCGAGAAGAAGCCGAGCCTGCGGACGGTCGGCCCGTCCGTGCTGCACGGGCTGCAGGCGAACGCCGCGCACCGGGTGCTGTCCGGGTTCCTGATCTTCTTCCTGGCGTTCCTGCTGCGCGAGGACCCGCTGGGCGGGCAGAGCGCGGCGGTGTCGCTCGGCATGGTGGGTGTCGCGGCCGGGGTCGGGAACGCGTGCGGTACGGCGGTCGGCGCGCTGCTGAAGTCCCGCTCCCCGGAAGTGATCATCGCCACGATGCTGACGCTGGCGATGCTGGCGGCGACGGCGGCGGCGGTGTTCTTCAACGCGGTGACGGTCGCTCTCGTGGGCGCGGTGGCGGGACTGTCCCAGGCTCTGTCGAAGCTGTCGCTGGACGCCATGATCCAGCGGGACGTGCCGGAGGTGGTGCGCACGTCGGCGTTCGCCCGCTCGGAGACGCTGCTGCAGATGTCGTGGGTGGTGGGCGGCGCCATCGGGATCTCCCTGCCGCTGAAGGGGTCGCTCGGCATGGCGGTCGCGGCGGGGATCCTGGCGCTGGGCGTGGCCATCACGGTGCGGGGGCTGCTGGCGGCCGCGCGCGGCACGCCGCACCCCCGCGTGGCGTGAGCGGGGACGACCGATAGCCTTCGCCCCATGACCGTTGCGTTCTTTTCCGGTAAGGCCCGCCGGGCCGGCGTCGCTCTGGGTGCCGTCTCCGCCGGACTCCTCGTACTCTCCGCCTGCGACAAGCCGACGCCGCTCGCGACCGTGACGGTCGGGTCGGACTCGGTCCACACCGAGGCGACCTGCTACAACGACGGCGAAGCCATCAAGGAGTCGCTGATCCAGGACTGCCTGAACAAGAAGGGCGAGAAGACCATCGAGGTCTCCGCCGACGACAGGATCCGCTTCGGCGTCGACCCGGAGATCGCGGAGAACGGCTGGACGCTGTTCATCGGCGGCCAGCAGGCCGAGCAGGAGCCGTACAAGAAGACGTACCGGACGATCCCGGCGAGCGCGTTCTTCTCGTCCCAGACGGGTGAGCCGTCCAGCTCGGCGCAGATCTCCATCGTCGAGACGAGCGGCAAGAAGCTGACGGGCATCTGGCACTTCGAGCTGAAGAAGAAGCCCTGACCCTGCGCATCCTGGTCGTGACGGCGGTGGCGACGGAGGCGGACTCCGTCGCGGCCGGTGTCTCCGGCTTCGCTCCCGGGCCCCCGCGCCGTCTGCCGGGCGGCTTCCCGGTGACGTCCATGCGGGGGCCGGACGGTGCCGTTCTCGACGTGGTCGCCGCGGGGGTCGGCCCCGCCGCCGCGGGGGTGGGGGCCGCCACCGCGCTGGCCACCGCGCCGTACGACCTCGTCGTCTCCGCCGGGATCGGTGGCGGCTTCCTGCCGCACGCCCGGCTCGGCGACATCGTCGTGTCGGACGAGATCATCGCGGCCGATCTGGGGGCCGAGACGCCCGACGGGTACCTCGCCGTCGAGGAGCTCGGCTTCGGCCGCTCCGTGCGTCTGCCGCCCGCGGGACTGCCCGGGCGGATCTCCGAGGTCCTGCGCGCCGGCGGCAGGCGGCACGTCGTCGCGCCCGTGCTCACTGTGTCCACGGTGACCGGCACCGCCGACCGTACCGCCGAGCTGACCGCCCGCCATCCGCGGGCCGCGGCGGAGGCGATGGAGGGCTTCGGTGTCGCCGAGGCCGCCGCCGCGCACGGCGTGCCCGTCGTCGAGGTGCGCGCGGTCTCCAACACCGTCGGCCCGCGCGACCGCGCCGCCTGGCGGATCGGGGAGGCGCTCGACTCGCTGCGGTACGCCTTCCAGTTGCTCAGCACCACCGTCTTCCTGGAGGACCAGTGACCCTGAGGATCGCGTACTCGTCCTGCCCCAACGACACGTTCGTCTTCGACGCCTGGGCGCACGGCCGCGTCCCGGGCGCGCCCGAGCTCGATGTGACGTTCGCCGACATCGACATCACCAACGGGATGGCCGAGCGGGGCGAGTACGACGTCCTCAAGGTCTCCTACGCCGTGCTGCCCTGGGTCCTGGACGAGTACGCCCTGCTGCCCTGCGGCGGCGCCCTGGGGCGCGGCTGCGGGCCGCTGGTGCTGACCAGGGAGCCGGGACTGGACCTCGGCGGGCGGACCGTCGCCGTGCCGAGCGAGCGCTCGACGGCGTACCTGCTGTTCCGGCTCTGGGCGGCGGACGTCGTCCCGGGGCGGGTCGGCGAGGTCGTGGTGATGCCGTTCCACGAGATCATGCCGGCCGTCCGTGACGGCAAGGTGGACGCCGGTCTGGTGATCCACGAGGCCCGCTTCACCTACGAGCGGTACGGGCTGCACAGCCTCGCCGACATGGGTGAGCACTGGGAGTCCACGACCGGGCTGCCCATCCCGCTGGGCGCGATCATCGCCAAGCGGTCGCTGGGCGAGGAGACGCTGAGGCTGCTCGCCGAGTCGGCGCGCACATCGGTCCGGATGGCCTGGGACGACCCGGAGGCCTCGCGCCCGTACGTACGCGAACACGCCCAGGAGATGGACCCGGCCGTGGCCGACCAGCACATCGGGCTCTACGTCAACGAGTTCACGGCCGACCTCGGTGAGGACGGCTACGCCGCGGTCCGCGGCCTGCTGACGCGCGCCGCGGCCGAGGGGCTGGTACCGCCCCTCAAGCCCGACGCGCTCAGCTTCGTCCCCTAGGGCGTGTTTCGCGGAGGAGGGAGCCGGCGCTGGGCGCCGGCGACCGACGACGACGACGGCGACGCGGTCGCACGGCGTCGCGGGCCCGGCATGGTCCGCCGGGCAGCCTCAGACGTCCAGCTGGTCCGCCACGGCCCGCAGGAGGCCGGCGATCTTCTTTCCGTGCACCTTGTCGGGGTAGCGCCCGCGCTCCAGCATCGGCGTGATGTTCTCCAGGAGCGTGGTCAGGTCCTGCACGATCGATGCCAGTTCGTCGGGCTTGCGGCGCTGGGCCGCCGCCACCGACGGGGTCGGATCGAGGACCGTCACCGAAAGCGCCTGGTCACCGCGCTGGCCCGCCACGACGCCGAATTCGACGCGCTGGCCGGGCTTGAGGGCCTCCACCCCGGCAGGGAGCACCGACGAGTGCACGAAGACGTCGCCGCCGTCGTCACGGGAGAGAAAGCCGAAGCCCTTCTCGCTGTTGAACCACTTGACCTTGCCGGTAGGCACGTCTGTCCTCGTCCTCGTACTCGATGGGGTGAGCCGGGAAATTCGGCTCTGGATAGCACTGCAGCGGGTCGCCGGACCCCTCCCCCTAGCCCTCGCTGCGCTCGAGTGGGGCGGGACCCGCAGCGCACCAAGGCTAATGGTCCCGGGGCCGGTGACAAGACGTCTCCGGTTTGTTCCTCCGGCCTGGGAACTACCCTGGCTGAATGCTGAGTGAAACCCCCTCGAGCGGCGCCGCCCCCGGTGACGGTCTCGTCCGTGTCGGTGCGATCGTCTTCATCGTCGGCGCGGTGGCCACTTTGGTCACCGTCGCGCCGCTGTTCCTGGGGACGGATCCCTTCCCCACGCTCGCGTACTGCGTGTCCATGCTGATGGGTGCCGGTTTCCTGATCGCCGCGGCGGGCGTGCTGCGTTCGATCGCCGCGCAGCGGCGTCAGGCGCGGTCGGCCGTGTCGCCCAGGTAGGCCTCCCACCAGGCGGGAAAGGCCGTGAGGTCGGGCAGGACCACGTCCGCGCCGGCCGCCCGCAGCTCGTCGGCGTCGCACGGACCGGTGGTCACGGAGACGGCGAGGGCACCCGCCGCACGTGCGCCGCGCACGTCGCCGGTGTGGTCGCCGACGTACACGCCCGCGCCGTGTCCGCGCAGTGCCTCCGCCTTGGCCTCGGCCCACAGCCAGCCGATCACGGCGTCCGGTTCGATACCGAGGTGATCGAGGTGGAGCTTGGCGTTCGGTTCGTGCTTGGCGGTGACGACGACGGCCCGGCCGCCCGCTTCGCGAACGGCTTGAATCGCATCCCTCGCACCGGGGAGTGCGAGGGTCGGCGCTATCGCGTATGTGGGATAGATCTCGCGGTACCGGTCGCCCGTCTCCTGGATGCGGTCGGCGGGGAACCAGTGCGCCAGCTCCTGTTCGAGGGGCGGACCGAGGCGGGTGACCGCCAGGTCGGCGTCGATCCATACGCCCGTTTCCTCGGAGAGCGCCCGGTATGTGGCATGGATACCGGGCCGCGAGTCGATGAGCGTCATGTCGAGGTCGAAGCCGACGGTGCGGGTGCGCGAGGTCATGTGAGCCATTGTGGCGGGTCGGGCCTCCAGGGGTGGCGGGATGGCCGCCGATGGCCCGGCCGCGCACACGGCCGTCGTGACACGCCTCACAGGCCGTTTTGTCTCCTATTCACCACTCCCCCAGAATGCGTGATCATTTCGGCCACTTGGCGCAACTAGGCTGCTCCGTGACCACTTTTGACGCTACTTCGGGAGCGAACGTGAAGGTTTCACGCCGCGTCAGTGCCGTTGTCACGGGGGCGCTTTCCGCCATGATCCTGGCCGTGCCGGCCGCGCACGCCTGGCAGTCGAACAACCACAAGTGGGGGGAGGGCAAGGAAACCCGGCGCTTCAGCTGGAGCAGCGCCTACAAGAAGTACATAAACCTCAGCGGCTGCTCCACCGACTCGGCCAAGGGCTTCTCGTCCGCGCACATCACGCTCATGCGGAACGTGGACTGGCGCCCGGACACCAAGATGTCCTCCTTCGACAACCGGTGCGGCAAGAGCACCAACTACCTGGCCACCGACAAGGCCGACTACTACTACAAGCTCAACTCTCTGGAGTACGGCAGCCTGCTGACGATCAAGAAGCTGACCGTCAACTGAGCCGATGTCGGGCCGGTGCCTTCGCGGCACCGGCCCGACGCGTGCCCGGGCCATTTCTGCAAGAGAGAAGAGACGTGGATATTTCCTTCGAGGAATGTTCCTTCGGATATCGGAGAGGCCATCCGATCATCGATCGCCTCTCGATCGAACTGGGCTCGGGGCACCTCGCGCTGCTCGGCCCCAACGGCGCCGGCAAGTCCACCCTGATGAGCCTGGCCGCCACCGCCGTACGCCCCTGGTCGGGCACGGTGCGGTTCAAGGGCCTGGACGCCCGCGATCGCCGCCACCACGCCCGGTGGCGGCGCTCCGTCAGCTGGATGCCGCAGCACATCAACGCCGTTCCCGGACTCACCGTGCGCGAACAGGTCGCCTACAGCGGCTGGCTGAAGGGGATGACACGCGCGGACGCCTGGACCGCCTCGCGGGAGGCGCTGGCGCGGGTCGACCTGCTCGGCACCACGGAGAAGCCGGCCTCCGAACTCTCCGGCGGCCAGCTGCGCCGGGTGGGCATCGCCCAGGCCCTCGTCCACGGCGCCGACGTCGTCCTGATGGACGAGCCCTCCGCGGGACTGGACCCGGTCCAGTACGGCGTGCTCCGCGACCTGATGCGCGACCTGTCGGACGACATGCGCTTCATCGTCTCCACCCACGACAGCCGGGACCTCGCCGAGGTCTACGCCCGCGTCCTGGTCCTGTCCGGCGGCACGGTGCGCTTCCACGGGTCCATGGACGAGTTCCTCGGCCGTGCCCCCGAGGGAACCGAACCCCACCGCCGCGCGGAGGACGCGTACCGGACGATCATCGGCGCGGAGGCCTGACGTGCACTGGACGTGGAAACGACGCCTGCTCGCGGCGCCCGCGCCGCGCGTCGCGCTGGTCCTCTACCCGCTCATGGCCTGGTACGTCCTCGGCCCCAGGCCGGAGACCGGCTGGCAGGCGGCCGGGCAAGTGAGTCTCACCCTGGCCTTCGTGGCCCCCGCCTGCGCGGGGCTCGCCGCCTGGGAGGGGCGCAGGGCGACCGTGGGCGGTGTCCTGGACGTCGCGCCGGTACGTTCCCGCCTGCTGGTCGCGGCCTCCTCGCTGGTCGCCCCGCTGCTCGTGGGGATCGGCGGCCTGCTGGTGGGAACGCTCGTCGTCATGTCGTCGGGCGGCCCCGACACCGCGCCCCCGTGGCCGATGCTGCCCCTGTGGCTGTCCATCCTGTGCGGTCACATCCTGGCCGGCTACGTCGTGGGCCGTGCCCTGCCCGGAGCCCTGGGAACCGCGCTCACCGTGATGGCGAGCTGGGTCGTGATCGCCTATCCGCCGGCGATGCTGCCCTTCTGGCTGCGGCACCTGACCGGCGGCGGCCTCAACGTCTGCTGCTCCATCGACTCCGTCGTCGATCCCGCGGCGCTCCTCGCGCCCGTGATCCTCGCCGCCGCCGTCGCGGGCGCGGCGGTCCTCCTGGTGCACTTCGGCCGCAGCCTGGTGGCGCTCGTCGTCTCCCTGGTCCTCGTGGCGGCGGGCCTCGGCGGTGCCTCCGTCCTCGTCCAGGGCATGACCGCGGTCCCGGACGTGCCGCGCGCCAAAGGACTGCGCTGCGAGGGGGCGGCGCCCGAGGTGTGCCTGTGGCCGGAGCAGGAGCACCAGCGCGACTGGCTGCAGCCCCTCCTCGTCAAGGCCTACGGTTCGCTGCGCGAGGTGGGCGTGAAGACGCCGGCCAAGGTGGGCACCCAGCGCTGGGACGCCGGCGTCACGCATGTGCAGATCTCCGACGAGGCGACACCGGACGAGGTCCTGCGCGCCCTGCCGTCGAGCGTCCTCCCCGCCGGGGAACCCGAGTGCGTGACGACGGGCAGCGGCAAGCACCCGGGCGCCGACGCCTATCCGCCCATGGACGCCTGGCTGCTGCTGGTGGTGGGCGGCGACCCCAAGGCCGAGACGGTGAACAGCTCCTGGTCCCCCGAGGACCTCGCGCTGGCCGCCGACGTCGCGGCGCAGCCCAAGGAGCGACAGCGCGCGTGGTTCGCACACAACTGGAAGGCGCTGCACGACTGCACGACCGAGCCGCTGCTCGGCGTCGCGCCGTCCCGGTGACCGGAGGCTCGCATGCTGTGGTGGACGAAGATCCGGGCGCTGGTTCCGTACGCCCTGTGCACGGCGCTCGTCGCCGTCTGGGCCGCCGCCGGCCCCCGCGCCGAACTGATGCTGCCGAACGCCGTGGCGCAGCTGAGCCTGGCGATACCCACGCCGTGGCTGCTGCCGGTGATTCCCGCCGTGTGCTGGGCGGTCGGCCACGAACGGGCCGCGGCGACCGGCGAGACCACGGCGGTACGGCCGGTGCCCCGGTACCTCATGGTGGTCCTGCTGTCGGCCCTCGCCGTGGTGACGGCGGGGGGCCTGCTGGGGGTGGCGCTGGACGGCACGACCGACGGGCTGGCGGCGGCACGCAATCTCGCCGGCTACATGGGCCTGGTCCTGCTGGTCGGAGAGCTCGCCGGGCCGCGTGCGGCGAGCCTCTCGGTGGTCGTCCTGCCCGTCGCCTGCGCCCTGGTGGGCGCCGACGCGGACGGCGCGTTCTGGTGGGCCTGGCCCATCGCGGAGCCGGGCAGCCCGTCGTCACTGCTCCTCGCGCTGGTGACGCTCGTCGCCGGGATCGTCGTGACGGTACGTCGGCCGGGGGCACTGCCGATCCGGGCCGGATGATCACACCCGGTGCCCGGTGACGGCGGCCGGCCGCCGGGCCGCGGCCGCCGTCAGCGCCTCCGCGCCCGCCACACCAGGTAGAGCGCGGAGGCCACGGCGGCCGCCCGCACCACCCACGGCCACATCCCGCTGAGCGCCTCGCCCAGCGCCTCGCCGCCGGGCGCCACCGGCTCGCCCCAGCGGCCGTCGATCCTTCCCCACAGCCACACGGCGGCTCCCGCCGCGACCGCGCCCGGCAGCCCGAGCACGGCCCACTTCGCCTCGGCGCGGCTGAGCCGGTTCGACGCGTACGCGAGCAGCCAGCCGCCCAACAGGGCCAGCAGCGAGCCGAGCACGGCCCCGGCGACCAGCAGGGCGGCGGCCAGCAGCAGCACCGGGCTGCCGAGCGGCCTGCGGGCGGGCCGCGCCTCCTCCGCGCGGGCACGGCGGCGCAGCAGCGTGATCAGCGGGACGAGACGGCGGCGCTCGGCCGTGGCGCCCTGGGCGCCGGCCGTCTCCGTCCCGGCCGTCTCCGTCCCGGCGGCGTCCGACACGGCCCGCGTGCCCTCCGCCTCCTTCTCGTCCTTCCTCGGCGGGGGCTTCAGTATTTCCGGGATCTCCACGCCGCCGCGGAACCCCGGCACGATCTCGGCCGCCCCCAGGGGGCCTTCCTCGACGCGCCACCAGTCCGGCTGCGTGTCCGCCTCGCCGCGCTCGTCCATGCCGAGCAGATGGGGACCGCGCGGCTCTGCGGGCGGCGCGGGCGGCGGATCGGTCTTGCGGGGGCGCGGGATCAGCCGGCGCGTGCGGGAGGTCCGCTGCTCGGGGACGGCGGGTTTGGGGTGGGTCGCGGCCGGCCGCGCGGGCTTCCGGTCGCCCCGGCCCTGTGCCCCGCCCGTGCCGCCGGCGCCCGTGCCGTCGCCGTTCGCCGCCGTCGCCACCACCTCGTCCGGTGTGCCGAGCGCGCCGAGGATGCGACGCACCGACGCCGGACTGTCCGCACCGTCCTCGGACCGCCGCCGGTCGATCTCGTCCCGCAGCGACGCCACCAGCCGCATACGGCTCTGCGAGGACAGCTGTCGCTGCTGGGCCAGGTCGCCGACCCGGCTGAGATAGTCGAAGACCAGCTGGTCGCTCTCGATCCCCACAGTGCCCCTCCACGGCCATGGGCTGCCGCCCTGTCCCGACGTTAGCGCCTGCGCAGGGGCTAACGTGGTGCGGATGGCGACCGGTGAGCTCGATCGGGAGGCGCACGTGCCCGAAGGCAATGGTGGTTCGGCGGCTCCGCGCACCCTCGCGGAGGCGTTGCGGGCGCGGGGCGACGAGGGGCTGGCCGCGCTGCTGCGCGCCAGGCCCGACCTGTTGGCGCCCGTCCCGAGCGATCTGACGCAGCTCGCCACGCGGGCCGGCACCCGTGCGTCCGTGCTGCGGGCGCTGGAACGCCTCGACCGGTTCACGCTGCAGACCGCCGAGGCGCTGGCCGTCGCTCCGGACCCCGCGCCCTACGCCGTCCTGCTGGGGCTGATGGCCGGCGACGAGGGCGACGCCGACATCGAGGCGGCGCTGCCGGGCGCCGTCGAGGAGTTGCGCGCGCAGGCGCTGGCATGGGGCGACGACGAGCGGCTGCGGCTGGTGCGGACCGCGCGCGAACTGCTCGCCCCGTCCCCGCAGCACCCCTCCCCCACCGGGCTCGGGCCCACCGTCGCCGAGGCCACGGCCGGGATGTCGCCGGGCCGGCTGCAGGAGATCCTCGGCGCGGTAGGACTCCCCACGACGCACGACCCGGTGTCGGCGGTCGCCGCCCTGACGTCGCTGTTCACCGACCCGGAGCGGATGGCCGCGCTGCTCGACACGGCGCCCCCGGACGCGCTCGGGGTGCTGGACCGGCTGGTGTGGGGGCCGCCGTACGGCGAGATCACCCCGAATCCCGCGCCTCCCGTGCGGTGGCTGCGCGAGCGCGGTCTGCTGCTGCCCGCGACGGCGCGCACCGTCGTGCTGCCGCGCGAGGCCGCGCTGCACCTGCGCGGCGGGCGGGCGCACCGGGAGCCGGTGCCGTTGGCCCCGGTCCTCGCCCCGGCCCGGGAACACCGTCCACAGGTTGTGGACAACACGGCGGCGGGCCAGGCGTACACCGCGCTCGCGACCGTCGAGGAACTGCTGAAGGAGTGGAACGAGGGCGGGCCGGGCGTCCTGCGCGCGGGCGGCCTGTCGGCCCGTGACCTCAAGCGCACGGCGGTCGCGCTGGACCTCACCGAGGAGGGCGCGGCGTTCTGGCTCGAACTCGCCTACGCTGCCGGGCTGATCGCCTCCGACGGCGAGGCCGACGAGCGCTACGCGCCGACACCGGAGTACGACGAGTGGCTCGCGCTGCCGGCCGCCCAGCGATGGGCCCGGCTGGCCGGCGCCTGGCTGGCCGCGACCCGCACGGCCGGGCTCGTGGGCGGCCAGGACGCCAAGGGCCGCACCCTCTCCGCGCTCGGCCCGGAACTGGACCGCGGTCCGGCCGCCGAGGTCCGCCACCGGGTGCTGGCCCTGCTCGCCGGCCTCCCGGCGGGCGCCGCGCCGGACCCGGACACCCTCCTCGCCCGCCTCCGCTGGGAACGCCCCCTGCGCGGCGCCGCGGGAGCGGGCACCGACCTGCGCGCCCGTCTCGCCACCTGGACCCTCACCGAGGCCGAACTCCTCGGCGTCACGGGCCGCGGCGCCCTCTCCACCCACGGCAGGGCGCTCCTGCCGGAGCGGACCGCGACGCCCGCGCACGGCCGGGCGCCGGGCACGCCCGCCGCCGGGGCTCGGCCCGCCGACGCGGCGGACACACACCCGGCCACCACGGCGGACACGCCCGGCGCCGGGGCCGGGGACAAACTCCCCGTGCACGGGCGGGACCGGCACCTCGGGGAAGCGGCCGCCGCCCAGGCCCGCGCCGCGGCGCTGCTCGCACCACTGCTGCCCGAGCCCGTCGACCACGTGCTGCTCCAGGCCGACCTCACGGCCGTCGCACCCGGCCCGCTGCGGCGGCCCCTCGCCGACACCCTCGCCGTCCTCGCCGACGTCGAGTCCAAGGGCGGCGCCACGGTCTACCGCTTCACACCCGCCTCCGTACGCCGCGCCCTCGACGCCGGGCAGACCGCCTCCGACCTGCACGCGTTCCTGGCCGCCCACTCCAGCACGCCCGTTCCCCAGCCGCTCGCCTACCTGATCGACGACGTCGCGCGGAAGCACGGCCACCTCCGCGTCGGCGCCGCCTCGGCGTACGTGCGCTGCGACGACGACGCACTCCTCGGCGAGATCCTCGCCGACAAGCGGTCCGCGTCGCTGCGGCTGCGCCGGCTCGCGCCGACCGTGCTGGCCGCCCAGGCCGACCCGGCGACGCTCCTGGAAGGCCTGCGGTCGATGGGCTTCGCACCCGCCGCCGAGTCCGCCGAGGGCGATGTCCTGATCACCCGCGCGAACGTCTACCGCACCCCGCCGCGCACCGCGCCCGTGCCCGTCCCGGACGGCCCGCCGACGCCCGACGGCACGCTGCTCGGCGCCGCGATCAAGGCGATCCGCGCGGGCGACCTGGCCTCGACGGTCGTCCGCAAGGAGGAGCCCGGCGCCGCGGCCGACGGCGAGCTGCCGCGCACCTCCCCGGCCGAGACCCTCGCCACCGTGCAGGCCGCCGCGATGACCGGCTCGGCCGTGTGGATCGGCTACGTCAACGCGGAGGGCGCCGCCAGCCAGCGCGTCATCGCCCCCGTCCGGGTCGAGGGCGGCTTCGTCACGGCGTACGACCACACGGCGGACGAAGTCCGCACGTACCCCCTGCACCGCATCACGGGCGTCGCCGAACTCGCCGAGGATTAGGGCGTGTTTCGCCCTGGCCCCGATCATGCGCGGACGGAGTGGTTTTCCGCCCTGCGGGTGATCAACGCCCCACCTCCGGGGGACACTTCGCATCCCCGCGGCGTGGCCTGGGCAGCCACGCTGCGTCCGTTTGACGCACCGAGGAAGGCAAACCCCATGCGTCGTGTCATCACTGTCCTGCTCGCCGCCGTGGCGTTGCTCAGCGCCGTGGTCTCCCCCGCGGCGGCCGTCGGCGTCGACCCGGCCGCGGTGCTCCCGGGCGGCACAGCCATCAGCGCGGCCGTCGAGGCCATCGGCATCACGGTCTGATGAAAGGACCGGAACCGGGATTGATCCGCCGTCTCACCGTCGGCCTGGCCGGCGCCGTGCTCTTCCTCGCCGCCCTGGCCACCGAGGCCTCCGCCCTGCCCCTGCCCCCGCTCGGTGGCGGCGGCGGGGGCGGACCGCTCGCCGACATCCAGGTCGAGGGGCCGCTCTTCAACAGCCCCCTCATCTGAGTCCCGGATCCGAGCCCGGCATCCGAGCCGGCATCCGGGCCGGCATCCGGGCCGGCATCCGGGCCGGCATCCGGGCCGGCATCCGAGCCGGCATCCGGGCCGGCATCCGAGCCCGTAGCCACTGCCTCACCGGTCGCGACCGCCCGTGACCGGTGAACCGTCTCCCGCCACCACCCCCGCTTACGCCGCCGATGCGTAACACTGGATGTTTGGCCACGCACCGAGGCCGCCAGGAAAGGGTGAGGCGTGAACGGACCACTGATCGTCCAGAGCGACAAGACACTCCTGCTCGAGGTCGACCACGAGCAGGCCGACGCATGCCGTCGTGCCATCGCTCCGTTCGCGGAGCTGGAGCGTGCCCCCGAGCACATCCACACCTACCGCGTCACCCCCCTCGGGCTGTGGAACGCCCGCGCCGCCGGGCACGACGCCGAGCAGGTCGTCGACGCGCTCGTCGAGTACTCCCGCTACCCCGTGCCGCACGCGCTGCTCGTCGACGTCGCCGAGACGATGGCCCGGTACGGGCGGCTCACGCTCACCAAGCACCCCACGCACGGGCTGGTGCTCACCACCACCGACCGGCCAGTGCTGGAGGAGATCCTCCGGTCCAAGAAGGTCCAGCCCCTGGTCGGCGCCCGGATCGACCCGGACACGGTCGCCGTGCACCCCTCCGAACGCGGCCAGATCAAGCAGACGCTGCTGAAGCTGGGCTGGCCGGCCGAGGACCTCGCCGGCTACGTGGACGGCGAGGCGCACCACATCGCCCTGGCCGAGGACGGCTGGGCCCTGCGCCCCTACCAGAAGCAGGCCGTCGAAGGCTTCTGGCACGGCGGTTCCGGAGTCGTTGTCCTCCCCTGCGGCGCGGGGAAGACGCTGGTCGGAGCCGGGGCGATGGCCCAGGCCAAGGCCACGACGTTGATCCTGGTGACGAACACGGTCTCCGCGCGGCAGTGGAAGCACGAACTGGTCAAGCGGACGTCGCTGACCGAGGACGAGATCGGCGAGTACAGCGGTACGAAGAAGGAGATCCGCCCGGTCACCATCGCGACGTACCAGGTGCTCACCACGAAGCGGAAGGGCATCTATCCGCATCTGGAGCTCTTCGACTCCCGGGACTGGGGCCTGATCGTCTACGACGAGGTGCATCTGCTGCCCGCGCCGGTCTTCAAGTTCACGGCCGATCTCCAGGCCCGGCGGCGGCTGGGGCTGACCGCGACGCTGGTGCGCGAGGACGGGCGCGAGTCGGACGTCTTCTCGCTGATCGGTCCGAAGCGGTTCGACGCTCCCTGGAAGGAGATCGAGGCGCAGGGCTACATCGCACCCGCCGACTGCGTCGAGGTCCGCGTCAATCTGACCGAGTCGGAGCGGCTGGCGTACGCGACCGCCGAGACGGAGGAGAAGTACCGCTTCTGCGCCACGACGGCGACGAAGCGGAAGGTCACCGAGGCGCTGGTGAAGCGATTCGCCGGGCAGCAGATCCTCGTCATCGGCCAGTACATCGACCAGCTCGACGAACTGGGTGAGCACCTGGACGCGCCGGTGATCAAGGGCGAGACGTCCAACGCGCAGCGCGAGAAGCTCTTCGACGCGTTCCGGGAGGGCGAGATCTCGGTGCTCGTGGTGTCCAAGGTCGCGAACTTCTCGATCGACCTGCCGGAGGCCACGGTCGCCATCCAGGTGTCGGGCACCTTCGGGTCGCGGCAGGAGGAGGCGCAGCGGCTGGGGCGGGTGCTCCGGCCCAAGGCGGACGGGCACCAGGCGCACTTCTACTCGGTGGTCGCACGGGACACCATCGACCAGGACTTCGCGGCACACCGCCAGCGGTTCCTGGCCGAGCAGGGCTACGCGTACCGGATCGTCGACGCGGACGAGCTACTCGCCACGGAGCCGCGCCGGGACGCGGACCCGGATCTCAGCGGGGCGTGAGGCCCGCGCGGGTGTGC
>NZ_JBUEFZ010000033.1:0-68525 GCF_054963715.1 Streptomyces sp. STAM6
ACAGGCGCCCCGGAGCCGAACGAGCCCTCAAAAAAAGGGGGGAAAGGCTGATGCCGTATGTTCCGCGGGGGCCGATTGCCGTCGCCGAGCTCGATCTCGACGGCCTCGACGGGCCCGTTCTTTCGTTCCGGCCGGTGAGCCGGTCGGATTCCGGCGGGGTCGAGGGCGATGTCTATGCCCTCGTGCGTTTCCGCGGCCGTCCGGTCGGCACGGTGCTGGGCCGGGTGGCTCCGGGCGCCGATCCGGCCGCCGCGGTCACCGCGTTGGCCCGTGAGCGGCTCGCAGGCCGGCCCGAGCCCGAGCCGGAGACGCACGGCGACCCGCCTCGGACTTCCGTCGTCGTGGCCACCCGTGAGCGGGCGGGGCTGCTGGCCCGGGCCCTGGACTCCCTCGTGGATCAGGATCACCCCGACTACGAGATCGTCGTCGTGGACAACGCGCCGAGTACCCGCGCCACGCAGGAGTTGGTGGCGCGGAAGTACGCGGACCGCGTGCGGTACGTACGCGAACCCGTGCCGGGGCTCGCGGCCGCGCACAACCGGGGGGTGGCCGCCGCCGACGGCGCGGTCGTCGCCTTCACGGACGACGACGTGGTCGCCGATCCGCACTGGCTGACCGCCCTGAGCGCGCCGTTCGCCGACGACCCGCGGCTCGGCTGCGTCACGGGTCTGATCCTTCCGGCGCAGCTGCGTACGCCCGCGCAGATTCTTCTGGAGAGCCACGGCGGTTTCGCCAAGGGTTTCGCACCGCGACGGTACGACCCGGATCGCCCGCCCGCGGACGAGCCGCTCTTCCCGTTCACCGCGGGTTCCTTCGGTTCGGGCGCCAACATGGCTTTCCGGACCGGCGCCTTGAGGGCGGCGGGCGGCTTCGACCCGGCGACCGGTACCGGCACACCCGCGCGGGGCGGCGACGACCTGTACGCGTTCGTCAGCGTGCTCGCCGCCGGGCACCGGCTGCTCTACACCCCCGACGCCCTGGTGTGGCACCACCACCGCGAGACCTGGCAGGACCTGCGCGATCAGGCCTACGGGTACGGCGCGGGTCTCACGGCGTACCTGACCGCTCTGGTCGCCCGCCGCCCGGCCCTGCTGCCCGCGCTCCTCGCGCGTCTTCCGCGGGGCCTCGCGCACGCCCGTGCGATGACCGCGCGGCGGGGCGGCTCGGACCCGGGTGTTCCCGGCGAGCACGGCGGCCGGAGCCATCCGTGGCCGCGCAGCCTGTCGCGGCTGGAGCGGCGCGGCATGCTCTACGGGCCGATCGGCTACGTCCGCGCCCGTCTGCGCGTCAGGGGACTGATGGAGGAGGCGAGATGAGCCCGCGCATACCCGTCCTGCTGTACCACGCCGTGATGGACGATCCGCCGGCCTGGATCGCCGAGTTCACGGTCGCTCCCCGGGAGTTCGGGGCGCAACTGGACGCCATCGTGGCCAGCGGCCGTACGCCCGTGACGGTTTCGGCGCTCGTGCGCGGTCTGGCGGGGCGGGACACGCTGCCGCCCCGCCCGGTCGTCCTCACCTTCGACGACGGTTTCGCCGATCTGCCCGGGCCGACGGCGGAGGCGCTCGCCTCCCGGAATCTGCCCGCCACCGCGTACCTGACGACCGGGGCGATCACGCCGGGCCGGTCGAGTCTGCTGCCGCCCGCCCCGATGATGGCGCTCGCGCAGGCACCGCTGCTGGAGCGGTACGGCATGGAGGTGGGCGCGCACACCGTCACCCACCCGCAGCTGGACACCCTTCCGGCCGGCGAGGTCCGCCGTGAGCTGCGCGAGGCCAAGGCGGTCCTGGAGGACGTCCTCGGTCACGAGGTGGCGCACCTGGCCTATCCGCACGGATACAACAGCCGGGCGGTGCGCCGGGCCGCCCGGGCCGCCGGTTACGCGTCGGCCGTCGCCGTGCGGCACGCGCTCAGCTCGGAGTCCGACGAGGCGTTCCGCATCGCGCGGCTCATCCTGCGCCGTACGCACACCGTCGCCGACGTGGAGGACTGGATGGCCGGCCGGGGCGCGAAGGCCGCTCCCTATCCCGACTCGCCGGTGACGGTCGGCTGGCGGGTGTACCGGAGAGCCAGAGCGAGATTGCGGGGCCCGGAGTTCGCCGGCTGAGGAACCGGCGAACCCGGTCGAGAGCCGTACAAATCCCAAGCAGGTTCCTATACTTCGCTGAAGCGACCACATGTCGTGGGGGGAGTCGCACCGTGCAGCAGCAACGCCGGGCACCACGAGCGCACCACCCACCGGACGGCGACCGCGGGGTTTCCGGCCCGGGAGGCCCACGCCCCGGGGCGCCGGCCACGCCGGCCGCCGACGGGCGGGCCGACGGGGATCCGCTCGTCCCGGCCGGTGCGCCGCCGCCTGCCAGACCCCGCCGCCGGGCGCCGGGGCCGCGGTCGTTCTTCAGTGTGCTGCTCCTGCTCGTCGCCGCCGCGCTGTGGCTGTACGCGCTGCCGCGGACCGACTTCCGCGACATCGGGGACTTCGGGCTGCTCGACCGCTTCCCGGTGGCGTTCTACGCCGCTCTGGCCGTCCTCACGGCCGGGTTCCTGGTCGCCCTGCGGCGTGCCGGGACGGCCCCCTGGTGGCCCGCCACCTACACGGTGGCCATGCTGGTGGCGCTGAAGGCGCCGCCGGCCGTGCTGTACGACTCGGTGCGTTACGCCTGGGCGTCCAAGCACGACGCGGTGATCAGCCGGCTGATCACCGAGGGAACGGTCCATCCGTACACCGAGCTGTCGGGCGGCATGTCCGCCTATGACCAGTGGCCCGGCTTCTTCTCCCTGAACGCCGCGCTCGTACGGTCCTTCGGCGTGGAGACGGCCGCCTCGTTCATCAACTGGGCGCCCGTGGCGCTCGGGTTGCTGACGCTCCCTGTGCTGATGCTGATCTACCGCACGTTCAGCGACGACTGGCGCCTGGTGTGGACCGGGGTGTGGATCTTCCAGCTGGCCAACTGGGTCGGCCAGGACTACCTCTCGCCGCAGGGCTTCTCCTACCTGCTCTACCTGACGGTGTTCGCGGTCGTCGTGCGGCACTTCGTCCGCCCCGGCTCCGCCGGCCGGCTGCGCGACCGGGCCCGTCTCGATCCGGCCGCGGCGACCGTGCCCCCGCCCACCGGCGCCCGCCAGCGCGCCGTCTGCGTACTGATCGTCGCCCCCCTGATCGGCACGATCAACGCCTCCCACCAGCTCACGCCCGTGATGTTGTGCGCGACGCTGTTCGCGCTCTGCCTCACCCGCCGCTACCGCAACATCGGTCTGCTCGTCGTCACCGGTGTCATCATGCTGATCTGGGACCTCACGATGGGCCGTGTGCTGTTCCTGGAGACGATGAGCACCCTGCGCGAGTCGGCGGGCGACCTGCTCGGCAACTCCCGCGCCGGATACGCCGGGGAACCCACCGGGCCCGGGCCCGAGCTCGTCGGCAACGCCAACATCCTCATGGTGCTGGCGCTGGCCGTCCTCGCCGGCACGGCGGTCCTGCTGCGCCGCAGGCTGGTGCGCAGCGCCCTGCCGCTGCTGCTGGCGGCCGCCGCCCCGGTGCCGATGTTCGCCGTCAACGACTACGGCGGCGAAATGCTCTTCCGGGTCTATCTGTTCGGTCTGCCCGGCACCGCGTTCTTCGCCGCGGCCGCGCTGGTCCCCGCCGCCGGGGCGGTGGGCCGCGCCGCCAGGGCCGCCCGCCGGATCACGGTGGTCGCCCTGCCCGTGGCCCTGGCGGCGCTGCTGGCGGGCTTCCTGCCCTCGTACTACGGCAAGGAAGGCATGCACTACGCGCCGCCCGCCGAGGTCGCCCTGGTGCGGCGGGCCTACGACCGGGCGCCCGACGGGGCCCTGATCCTGGCCGCCACCGGGTCGTTCCCCGGCGCCTACACCCGCTACGACCACTACGAGCGCTGGTTCTTCACCGAGCAGGACGTGCCCGAGAACCTGAAGATGCTCAAGGACCCGGCCGGCTACCTCGCCCGGGGCATCCCGGAAGGACGCCCGGCCTTCGTGATCCTCACCCCCACCCAGGGCGAGGCGGTCATCGGCGAGGGCTATCTGCCGCCCGGCAGCTTCGACACCCTCAAGGCCGACCTCACACGCTCGCCGCTGTTCGGCGTCGTGGAGGAGAGCGACCACGGCCTCGTCCTGGAGTACCGCCCCCGGTGACACGACAACCACCCTCACGGTGACGAGGAGGTCGCCATGCAGCCGACCCGTACGCAGCTCAGAATCGCCACGGCGGTCTCCGGATGGCTGGCGCTCGCCGCCACCGCGCTCCCCGGCGGCTCACCGCTGCGCTGGATCCCGGTGCTCGTCTTCGTCACGCTCGGCCCCGGCCTCGCGCTGCTCCACCCCCAGCCGGAGGGACTGCGCCCGGGCGCCCGGCTGGAGGCGCTCGCCCTGGCCGCGCCGGTCAGCCTGTCCCTGGCGACGCTCACCGCCACATCGCTCTTCCTCGTCCAGGGGTTCTCCGTGACGGTGTTCCTGGTGTCGCTCGCCACCTTCGCGACCATCGTCTCCGCGCTGCCCGGAGTGCCGCTGCCGGCGGCGACACGCGGGGCGGCCGGACGTGCTCAACGTGGCGGGGAGCGATGACGGGACGGCACGCCGGGGGAACGCGCAAGGCGACCTGGACAGCGCTCGCCCTGGCCGTCGTGGGCGCCCTGCTCATCGGCCTCGGCATCTGGACGGCCACCCGGTCCGGCGACGACGCGCGCCCCACCGGCGTCGGACTGCCCGAGAACGCCGCCTCCGGCGGCGCCCCCGAAGGGCCCTGCGCCCCCGACGCCCTGCTGGAGCCGCCGTGCGGCGCCTGGTGGGGCGCCTACGTGCCGTACGCCGCGAACGGCTCCCTCAAGGACGCGGTGCACGCCTTCGAGAAGAAGATCGGCCGCAGGCTCGATCTGGTCTACAACTACCACGACATGTCGAACACCGAGCTCGACGGACAACTCCTCACCCCGGACGAACAGGAGCTCGGCCGCGACCGGCTGCTGATGCTGGCCTGGGAGTCCACCGTCTGGACCCGGCCCCACCACGCCGGCTGGACCGAACGGCAGCTCGGCTGGAAGAACATCGCCTCGGGCGCGTACGACGAGGAGATCATCGATCCGCAGGCCCGCCGCATCAAGGCGTACGGCAAGCGCGTCTTCTTCTCCTTCGACCAGGAGACCGACTTCCGCATCAAGGAAGGCGCGGGCACCCCCGAGGAATTCGTCGCCGCCTATCGTCACATCCACGACCGCTTCGAGAAGCTCGGCGTGGACAACGTGGTGTGGGTGTGGACGGTCTCCGGCTACCTCGGCCACGCGCAGCAGATGAAGGAGCTCTATCCCGGCGACGACTACGTCGACTGGATCGGCATGGACCAGTACAACTACTACCTCTGCCACAAGTCGACCAACTGGCTCGACTTCGACCGCAGCCAGCGGCCGTCCTACGCATGGCTGCGCGCCCACATCTCCGCCGACAAGCCGATCATGCTCGCCGAGTTCGCCACCGCGCCCGACCCGGAGCGGCCCGGTCGCCAGCGCGACTGGTACGCCCGTATCCCGGCCGTCGCACCGACCCTCCCGAAGGTCCGGGCGCTGGTCCACTGGAACCGGCCGGTCCCGGGGGAGGGCTGCGACCTCACCGTCAACGCGGGCCCGGGCCTGGAGGGCTACCGCCTCGCCGGCCGGGACGACTACTTCCAGCAGCCCGTCCCCTCCTTCTGAAGGCCCGGTCGTCCTCCGGGGCACCTGCCACGTGCGTCGACGGTCGCCCCCTACCTTCGGCCGGGGGAGCCCCACGCCGGCCCACGCGCCCGGGCACGGCGGGACATCGGCCCCGCCACCGCCACCGCCGCCACCAGGCAGAGGAGCAGGAACACGGGCACGGCGGCCCCGGCGAAGGCGTCCTGCGCCGCCCAGCCGGTCACCGCCAGCACCCATACGGCGCCCGCCACGAGCCGGCCGTCCACGCCCAGCGCGTGCAGCGCCACCGCCGCGAGGCCCAGGCAGAGGACCTGTAGCACCAGGGGCATCGCGGCCAGCACCCCGGCGGGGTTCGTCAGGCCCGCCACCTCCGCGAGGAACCGCGCCGGCGCGGCCGTTCCAGGACCGCCGGCGGGGGCCGGGCGGATGCCCAGCAGCAGCGGCGCCGAGTGCAGGGCGGCCACGCTGACCAGCACGGCGGCGCCGATGAGCGCGGGCCGCAGCCGCTGCAGGGACACCGCCGCGCCGAAGACGACGATCAGCAGGATGCCCGCCGTGAGCGTCACGGGAGGCAGCGCGTCCAGCAGTTCGGCCCCGGTCAGCCGGTCGCGCCCCAGGGTCTCCGCACGGGCGAGCGGAATCCAGAACAGCCCCGCCGCGAGCGCCATCAGCAGCCAGAGCCAGCCGGTCAGCCACCGTTCGTCGCCCACGGTCCGGTCGTCGACGGACTCCCGCACGAACACGGGGAGTCCGAACGCGGGAGTCGCCGTGTCGTGCCCACCGCGCAGATACGTGGTCTGGCGCGCCCAGTCCGTGCCGTGGTCCCGTTCCGCGCGGGCCGCCTCCGCCCGCCGCTCGGCGGCCCGGCGGGCCCAGCTCGTGCCGTACTCGACCCGCTTGGCCCGGCGCCGGCCGAGGAGCCGCGCCGTCCGGGACGGCTTCGGTTCGCGGCCCGCCAGCGCGCCGCGCAGCCCCGGCACCGACAGCAGGCCCATCAGGGTCATGGACAGCAGCATCGCCAGACCGGCGCCGGAGATCCCGGCCGGGGTCATCAGGGCTGCCGCGCTGCCGAGGACCAGGACGCACATGGCGCCCTGCACGACGGCGAGCACACCGGTGCGGCCCTGGACGCGCAGCACCCCGATGTACAGCTCGACGGCGACGCGGGGCAGGGCGGCCGCGGCCAGCAGCCGCAGCACCGTCGTGCCGTGCTCGGCGTAGCTGGGGCCGAACGGCGTGAGGATCTGCGGGGCGAACACCACCAGCACGAGCACCACCGGCACCAGCAGCAGTGCCATCCGGCGCAGCGCGCCGCGTACGCCCTCCGCGAGGCTCTCGGGGCTGTGGGAGGCGTGTGCGGTGAGCGAGGAGGCCATGTTGATGGCCATGAACTCCATCGTGCCGCCGACCGTGTACGCGGTGTAGAAGTAGCCGTTGTGGGCGGCGTCGAAGCGGACCGCGACCATCACCGGCAGCAGATTGATCATCGCCAGGCTGAACAGCGCCCCGACGGAGTCCCCGGCGAGGAACCGGCCCATCTCCCGCAGCGGCGGCGGCTCGCGGTCCCGGTCGGCGGCGGCCTGCCGGGGGATGAGCCGGCGGAAGATCAGCCAGCCGAGCGGCAGCACCGACAGCGCGATGGCGGCCGCCCACGAGACGAAGATGCCGAGGACCGGCAGGGCGGTGGCGAACGCCACCAGCAGCAGCAGCTTGGCCGTGGAGAACACGGCGTTGCCGACGGGCACCCACACCGCGGTGCGCAGCCCGGTCAGGACTCCGTCCTGGAGGGTGAGCAGCGCCCATGCGACACAGGCCGCGACGAAGAACACCCCGGCGGTGAGCCCGTGCAGCGGCGCGTACGAGGGGCCCCACAGGTCCAGGGTGAACAGGAACGCCGCGGCGGCCACGCAGACGACGGCCGAGCTGACGGCATAGGCCCGCCACACCAGGGGGCCGGTGGCCCGGCCCGCGCGGGGCACGTACCGCACGACCGCGCCGATCATCGTGGTGGCGGTGATCGAGGCGAGCAGCCGCATCGCGGCGATGGCGGCCGAGCCCTGGCCGACCGCCTCCTCGGAGTAGTAGCGGGCGGCGACCAGCCAGAAGCCCAGGCCGAGCGCGGCCGAGACGCCGGTGGAGAGCATCAGCGCGTAGGCGTTGCGGAACATCGAGTCGCCGCCCCCGCCGCGCGGCTCCTCGCTCACCGTGACGTCGTCCGGCGTGCCGGACCGCACGGTCGTATCAGCCACCGTTCCCGCCCTGCGGCGGCGCGGGCCGGGCGCCCGAGGCGCGCAGGACGCCGAGGATCGTGTCCGCCCGCAGGGGGTCGGCGGGCAGGGCGTGCCGGGCGAACCAGCGCGCGGGCTCGGGGGAGGGCGACGGGTCGCCGAACGGCTCGCCCGCGTAGTCGTCGAGGGGCGGGTCGTAGAGGTAGCCGGTGGTGACCCTGGCGCGGGCCAGGGCGGCGACGGCCGCGTCCCGGTCGGCGACCAGCAGGGGCACGCGGAACAGTGGCCGGCCGGTGGCGCCCGGGTCGCCCCACGGCGACGCCTGGAGCTTCTCGGCGCCGGCGCGGTGCGCGGCGAGGGTGGTGTCCAGGCGCCGCAGGAGCCGCTCGGTCCGCCGCAGCCGGGGCCGCCCCGGGGTGATCCGGTAGTCGTGCATGTCCACCCGTACCCACGAGTGGAAGGGTACGAGCCCGGGTGCGGCGGCCACCGCCTGTTTCAGTTCACCGGGCCGCAGCGGCATCCGGATCTCCTCGCGCTCCTCCTGTCCGAGCATCCGCAGCGTGGCGCGGGCGGCCCGTACCAGGCGCAGGCCGCGCACGGCCGCCTCGGCGTACGGCCGTGTGAGGTAGGCCAGTTCGGAGGTGAGCCTGGGCGGGTGCAGCAACGCGTCCCGGACACGGGCCAGTTCGGTCCGGAGGGCGGGGTCCCGGACGGTGAGGAAACCGCCGGTCTTGGCGCCCGTGTGCTTGGAGAGACTGAAGACGGACGCGTCCCCGAAGGTGCCGACGGGCCGGCCGGCGACCTCGCCGCCGATCGCGTGCGCCGCGTCCTCCAGCAGCGGAATGCCCAACTCGTCGCATTTGGCGGCGAGTTGGGGAGCGGGATCGGGATTCCCGTACAGATTGGTGGTGAGTACGGCGGACAGGCCGCGCCATGTCGCGTCGGGCACGGCGGCCATGTCGATCGACGCGTCCCGGGCGTTGAGCGGCGCCTGTACGGGGCGCAGGCCGGCGGCGAGCACCACGAAGAAGATGACATCGTCGTTGACGGGCGACATGAGCACCCGGCCCCCGGGCGGGCACCAGTGGCGCAGCGCCACATACAGTCCGAGCCGGCACGACGGTACGTACAGGCACTGTCTGCCGAGGCGCGCGCCCATCAGCTCTTCCAGAGCCACGTAAACCATGTGATTCCCCCCTGAGCCCCGGGCCAATGTCGCCCAATCCGGACGACCCCGTCAAGAAGGCGGAAGGGCCCATCCCTTGACGGAATGGGCCCTTCCGGAGCGTCCTTCGCACAGGCGGCGACGGTGGCTCACTCCTCCAGGGTCAGACCCTTGCGGAGCTTGCCCAGGGTGCGCGCGAGCAGCCGGGAAACGTGCATCTGCGAGATGTTGAGCTCCTCGCCGATCTCCGACTGGGTGAGCCCGGCGACGAAGCGCAGGGAGAGGATCTGCCGGTCGCGCGCCGGGAGCGAGGCGATCAGCGGCTTGAGGGACTCGATGTACTCGATGCCCTCCAGGCCGTGGTCCTCGTAGCCGATGCGGTCGGCCAACGCGCCCTCGGTGTCGTCCTCCTCGGGCTGGGCGTCGAGCGAGCTGGCGGTGTACGCGTTGCTCGCCGCCATGCCCTCGACGACCTCGTCCTTGGTGATGCCCAGTTTCTCGGCGAGTTCACCGACGGTCGGCGAGCGGTCCAGCTGCTGGGCCAGCTCGTCGCCCGCCTTGGCGAGGTCGAGGCGGAGCTCCTGCAGCCGCCGCGGCACGCGCACGGACCAGGAGGTGTCGCGGAAGAAGCGCTTGATCTCCCCGACGATGGTTGGCATCGCGAAAGTGGGGAACTCGACGCCGCGGGAGAGTTCGAAGCGGTCGATGGCCTTGATCAGGCCGATGGTTCCGACCTGGATGATGTCTTCCATCGGTTCGCTGCGGGAGCGGAACCGGGAGGCCGCGAACTTGACCAGGGCGAGGTTGAGCTCGACGAGCGTGTTGCGGACGTACGCGTATTCGTGGGTGCCCTCCTCGAGGGCCTCCAGGCGGGCGAAGAGCGTCTTGGACAGGGCCCTCGCGTCGAGTGGTTCGACCTCGGCGTACGGGGGGATCTCGGGCAGGTCGCCGAGCTGTTCGAGCTGCTCGGCCCGCGCGATGCGGTTGTTCGGGTCGATCTCGTGGGGCGCAGTTGCCGACGTCGCGCGGGGGGTGCGCGTCTCGTCGAGCCGGGGTGACATGGTCTCCTCCATCGTTCTCGGCATATGGCCGCCGATGCCCATACAAATGGCTGCGGTGTGCGGCGCCTCCAAGCCGGCCGTGTTGGTGTGTCCCTCTAGCCCTACCCGTTCCGCACGGATCGTTGCAAGTGTCAATTGTCTCATAGGTCCGGTTTGTGGGGGAGTCCGGCTACCCGTGGAGCGTTAATTGGGCGTAGTGTTCTACCGACTCAACGGCATCGGCGAAGAGGGGCGGCATGGACCGCGGGACGGTCGGCAGCGCGAATCAGGGCCGACTTCGGGTCGGGGTCCGGACGGAGGGCCGCAGCGAGGTTCTCACTCCGGTGGGTGAGCTCGATCACCACACGGCCGATTTGCTGCGCGAGCCGCTGGACGCGGCTCTCGATCAGGGGCGTTCACGCCTCGTGGTCGACTGCTCGCAGCTCGCTTTCTGCGACTCCACCGGGCTCAATGTGCTGCTCGGGGCCCGACTGCGGGCCGAGGCGGCAGGGGGAGGGGTTCACTTGGCCGGAATGCAGCCCGTCGTGGCCAGGGTCTTCGAGATCACCGGCGCGGACGCGGTCTTCACCGTCCACGACTCCCTGGAAGCGGCACTGACCGACTGACGGACCCGGACCCCTCCGCAGGGGGCTGACCGCCCCTGTCATGAGCGAGGGCGGACAAAGCGGGTGTCGTCCCCGGAGGTCCGGGCAGAAGAACCCCGCGGCACTGCTCAGAGAACCCATGCACTCTCTGTGTCGAAGTAATGGCGAACTGGTGAATCGGTGAGGTGAAGCGCTGATGGGCACCACCCAGCAGCATCCGCCGAGCGATCTCGGCCCCGAGCCCGAAGGCTCGGCCGCCGGCGTCGGCGCCCCCGCTGCGGCGTCCGCTGCGCGCCCCACCGCGTCGGCCGCGCCCGGCGCGGACGGCTCACGCCCTGTCGGAGGGGCGCACGCGGCCTCGGCGGGCGGCACGCGGGAACCGCATGTGCGGCGGCTGTCCCTGGGGAGCGCCAGCGGGATCGTTCCTCTTGCCCGTGACTTCACCCGGCAGGCCCTCTACGACTGGGGCTGGCTGCCCGCCGCCAGCGCCGACCGGCGTGCCGCCGCGGAGGACGTCCTGCTGGTCGTCTCCGAGCTCGTCACCAACGCCTGTCTGCACGCGGAGGGCCCCGAGGAACTCCGCGTCTCGCTCACCTCGAAGGTGCTGCGGCTGGAGGTCGAGGACCGAGGGACCGGGCAGCCTGCGCCGCGCACCCCGCACAGGGCCGGACGCCCCGGCGGGCACGGCATGTTCATCGTCCAGCGCCTCTGCCTGGACTGGGGCGTCCAGCGGTCCGCCGACATGCCCGGCAAGACCGTCTGGGCGGAGCTCGCGGCCCCGGCGTAGCGGTCACGCGAGTCCCGCGGGGCTTTTGAAGCTGTTGTGGAGCACGGCGATAGGCCGTGCTCTTTGTCTTCCCTCGGCAAGGTCCCCGGCGTACCTTGAGCGCCCAATCTGATGTGCCGTCAGTAACTGGACGGCTTCCGGTGAGGTGATCTCGAGGTGTCGAACCAGAAGCGGACAGCTCTCGCGCTGACGGCCGCGGTCGCCTGGACGGCGGTCCTGACGTCCGCCCCCGTCGCCCGGGCCGCCGTCGTGGACGTCGACTACGCGTGCCGGACGCCGATCGGCCCCAAGGGCGCCGTCTCGCCGATCGACATCACGAGCGTGAAGAGCGGCGGCGCTCACCGGCTCACCATGACCTTCCGGAAGGGCGTCTCCTCCAGCCCGGTGGAGCTCGGCAAGGGCGCCATGAACCCCAGCGCCGTGATCGAGGTGGGTGGCGCGGACAGCGGAACGGTCACCGTCTCCGGACCGTCCAACGAGGCCGCGATACCCGCCAACACCCCCATCAAGATCAGCGACTTGTCGGGGACGTACACCCCGAGGAAGAGCGGGAAGGTCACCTTCACCGCCGGGGTCCTCACCATCAAGGCGCTCGGCACGACCACCACGTGCACGCCCAGGAACAACCCGAAGCCGTCACTGGAACTCGACGTCACCGGCAGCGCCTCCCAGGCGGCCCCCTCGGGCGGGGAACTCCCCAGGACCGGCCCGCTCGACTCGGCCGTGGCGCTCGGCACGCTCGGCGGCACGGTACTGCTCGTCGGAGCGGCCGGGGTGCTCTGGCTGACGCGCCGGGCGTAGGCGCAGGCCGTGCGTGACCGCGCCGTGGCCGCCCTCACGGTCCTGCTCTGCGCCCTCACGGCGCCCGCCGCTGCCGTCGTCCCCGCAGGCGGTCCCGGCACCGGCGCGGAGTGGACGGCGGAGCCCGCGGCCGGCGGCGGCAGACCGCGGCTCTACCTGGAAGGGCCGCCCGGCACGGTCCTGGAGGACCGCGTGTCGCTGACCAATCCCGGCGCCCGCCCGCTCACCCTCCGGCTGCGAGCCGACGGGCCCTGGATCGCGTTCGCGTCGGACCGCGTCACCGTCCCGCCCCGCACCCGCGCCGACGTGCCGTTCTCGGTGACCGTGCCGCCGGACGCGCCGCCCGGTGACCGGCCCGGCGCCCTCCGGGTGAGCGCCGCCGGGCGGGAAGTCGCCGTGCCCCTCCGGCTGCGCGTCGGCGGCCCCCGGCTCGGCGCCCTCACCGTCGAGGACGTCCACGTCGCCGCGGAGGCCGTCCACTACACGCTGGTCAACCGTGGCAACACCGTGTTGCGGCCACGGCTCGCGGTACGCGCGAACGGGCTTTTCGGCAAGGTCCTGCACCGTGCCCCTCGGGTGCTGCCGCAGCAACTGTGGCCCGGGCAGCGGCTGGAGCTCACCGAACCGTGGCCCGGCCGCGACCGGCCCGCCCTGGACCGGGTCACTGTCCGGCTGATCGTCACGGCCGACGGCGCCGCGCAGGCGGGGGCCGGCACGACCGCGGCCGTCGTCCCCGGGCCGCGGGAGCTGACCACCGCCGGGGCGGCGCTGCTCGCGGCGACCGGGGCGGTGGCGTGGTGGCGTCTGCGTCGCCGGGGCCGGTGCGCGACCGCCACGACCGCCGCGTCGACGAACCTGCCCTCCGGCGGCACGAACGCGCCCGCGTCGCCGACGGCCGCCCCCGCACAGGGACGCCGACCGGAACACGGAACGGAGCTGCCGGGGACGCGGTTGGGGGCCGGTGGGGGCGGGCTGCCACCTGTCGCCGGCAAGGCCGGGCCGGAGCGGCGGACGCGGGGACTTGAGGCGGAGAGGGGCGGGCCGGGGCGACGCGGGCCGGCACCTGCGGCAGGGGGGAGCGGGCCGGGGCGGGGCACTCAGGGGCCTGCGGCAGGCGGGAGCGGGTCCGGGCGGCGCGGGCCTGTGCCCGAGGCGGACCGGGGCAGCGCGGGGCGGCAGGGGCCGGGGGCCGAGACGGGTGGGAGCGGGTCGGTAGGGCCCGCACAGCGACGCCGGGCGACGGGAGTGGTCGAGTGAGCGGCACGGGCGGACGCGGGCGGCACGGGCGGGAGCGCGGACGCGGCTTCGGCCTCCCGGCGTGGGCGGCCGCGCTGACGGCCTGTGTACTGGCGCTCCTTCCCGCACTGCCACCGCCGGCCGGCACCGGCGCCGCCGCGGCGGAGAAGAAGCCCACCGTCGCGCTGTCGCGGCAACAGGCGGGAAAGGGCGGGGACATCACCGTCAGCGGTACCGGCTGGCGGCCCGGCGCCCTGCTGATGCTGCTCATCTGCGGGCGGTCCACACCCGCCACGGGCGTCATCGGCGGCACGAACTCCTGCGCCAACTCCGAGGGCCGTGCCGTCACCACGGACGCCCGGGGCGCCTTCAGCAAGCGGGTCCCGGTCGCCGAGCCGCCCACCCCCTGTCCCTGCGTGGTGCACGTGGCGACCGTGACCGGTGAACAGGCCACCGCCGACGCCCCGTTCACGGTGGCCGGCCACCCGGTGGCACCGCTGCCGGAGCGCACCGGCGACGGCCGGCTCGCCGTCCTCGCCGCCCTCCGGCTCGACGGGTCGAGCGGCCTCCTCGTCTGGTTCGGCGCCCCGCCCGAGCGCCGGCTCGTCCTCACCGTCGGCAATCTCGGCACCGCCCCGGTGAAGGACCCGGTCTTCCACGTGGGCACCGCTCACGGCGTCTACGCGCCGCAGTGGGAGGAGCGGCAGTGGCGCGGCACCGTCGCACCGGGCGGCAAGGCGCAGGTGGAACTCCCCGTCCAGCTCGCGGCCGGAGCCCACGGCGACTACCAGGTCTCCGTCAGATACGGCGGGAAGGTCCTGGCCGAGCAGCCGTGGGGCGTCGGGCGGCCCTGGGGCGTGACCCTCTTCTGGGTGCTGCTGGCCGTGGTCGTGCCGGCCGCGGTGTTCCGGATCGGCATGGCGGTCGTCGACCGCGTCCGGCCGGGGCGCCACCGTGCCGCGCCCGCGGCGGGCGCCGAGCCCGCGGCCGGGGCCGCGCCCGCCGCCGTCCCCGGACCGGCCGCCACCCCCACGGCGCTGCCGTGGTTCACCCCGGACTCCGCACCGTCAGAGAACCGACCGACGACGAAGGGACATTCGTGAGCACGCAACGGAGGATGAGCGCGGCCGGTGTCGCGCTGATGCTCGGCGGCGCGGGGATCCTGCTGGGCGCGGGACCCGCACAGGCCGCCGAGGTGTCGTACAGGACGGAGTGCATCCCGCCGCCCATCTCCGGTCTGCCGCCGGTGCAGGGCACCACCAAGGTGCGGATCACCGCCCCGGCGGAGGCGAAGGTCGGTGACGAGATCGAGGTGGTGTGGAAGACGGTCGAGGCCGCGTCGAAGAACCCCGACGTCCTCGACCTGGACAAGGACACCGTCAAGCCGACCGGCACGATCAGGGTGGCGGGTGCGCAGACCGCCGATCTCGCGATGGAGGGTCCCCGGCAGAATCCGCCGATCCCCAAGAACAGCCCGATGGTGCTGCCCGACATGAAGGGCAGACTGAAGCTGACGGCGGCCGGGGAGATCACCCTCACCCCCGGTGCGTACGCGATCAACGTCTCGAAGCCGATCTCCACGGACACGAAGTGCGCGCCCAAGGAGACGGTCCGGCCCGGCGCGACGATCAAGGTGACGGCGGACGGCGGCACCTCGGGCGGCACGACGGCCTCCGGCGGCACCACGACGTCCGGCGGCACGTCCTCCGGCGGCACCACGACGTCGGGCGGCACGACCACCACGGGCGGCGGCAGCGGGGGCACCACCACCTCGGGCGGCACGTCCTCCGGCGGCACCACGACCTCCGGCACCTCGTCCGGCGGCACCACGACCTCCGGTGGTACGACATCCGGCGGTACGACCGGTGGCGGAGGCGGGCAGACCGACTTCGAGGGCAAAGAGGTCAGCGTCCACTACTCCTGCAAGACGCCCATCGGCGACAAGGAGGCCACCTCACCGGTACGGATCAACGCCAGGAAGACCGGCGGCGGCTACGACCTCACCGTGAAGTTCTCCACGTCCGTCATGAACAGCCCGGCCGACATCCCCAAGGACTCCGTGAAGCCGTCCATGGAGGTCGGGCTCGGCGGCGCGGACAAGGGCTTCGTACACGTCGAGGGCCCCCTGAACAAGGAGCCCATCAAGTCGGGGGCGCCGATCGCGATCCCTGATCTCACCGGCACCTACAAGCCGGGTGCCACCGGGAAGACGACGCTCAGCCCGGGCGTCCTCACGGTCAAGGCGCTCGGCACGACGACGACCTGCACGCCGCCCGCCGGCGTGGCGGTCTCCCTGGAGCTCGACACCTCCGCGCAGCCGGGCGGCGCCGCCGGCGGTACGTCCTCCGGCGACAGCGGCGGGGCGAGCGGCGGGGCGGGCGGCACGTCCTCCGGCGGGGCCGGGGGAGGCCTCGCCGACACGGGCGCCGAGGACAGCGGTGCCCTGCGGGCCCTCGCCCTGGTCGCCGGCACGGTGATCCTGCTGGGCGGCGCGGTCTTCACGTTCACGCCCTGGCACCGGCTCCGGTGACGGCGGAGGGCCGCCGCACCGGAGACGGTGCGGCGGCCCTCCGGGGGTACGCGCGGGGCGGACGGCTGTCAGCGCACGGTGCCCATCAGCGCGTTGACCTTCTTGCGGTACGCGTAGATCGCGACACCGGCGATCACGGCGGCGACCGCCTCGAAGGCGACCACGCCGACGCCGTCCAGCTTCACCTCGGCCAGGCCGAGCAGACCGGTGACGCAGTCACCGGCGGTGACGGCCAGGAACCAGACGCCCATCATCTGGGAGGCGTACTTCTGCGGGGCCATCTTGGTGGTGACCGACAGACCGACCGGCGACAGGCACAGCTCGGCGACGGTGTGCATCAGGAAGATGAGCACCAGCCACCCCATGGTGACCTTGGTGTCGGTCCCCGCGGTCTGGCTCAGCGGCACGCAGAACACGAAGAACGAGGCGCCGACGATGACCAGGCCGATCGAGAACTTCACGATGGTGCTGGGCTCGCGGTTCCGACGGGCCAGGGCCATCCACATCCAGGCGAACACGGGGGCCAGGAGCACCACGAAGAACGGGTTCAGCGACTGGAACAGGACGTTCGGCATCTCCCAGCCGAACAGGCTGCGCTCGGAGTTCTTGTCGCCGAAGAGCGACAGGGTCGAACCGCCCTGGTCGTAGATCATCCAGAACACGGCGGCGGCCACGAAGAACCAGATGTAGGCGCTCATCTTGGTCTGCTCTTCGGACGACAGGTCCTTGTCCCGCTTGATCCGCGCGAGGACGGCGACGGGGATGACCAGGCCGGCGATCGTGATCGGGTACAGCGCCCACTTGATGGTGAACATGTCCATCGCGACCACGGCGCCGTAGAAGACGGCGGTGACGAGGAGGCCGATGACGACCTTGGTGAGGACCTTGTTGCGCTCGGTGGCCGTGAGCGGGTTCGGGACGACGCTGCTCCGCGGGTTCAGCGTGCGGCCGGCCAGCAGGAACACCAGCAGTCCGAGACCCATGCCGACCGCGGCGAGCAGGAAGCCGAGGTGCCAGTTGACGAGCTCGCCGACCATGCCGATGCCGACCGGCGCGAGGAGGGCGCCCAGGTTGATGCCGATGTAGAAGACCGTGAAGCCGCTGTCCCGGCGGGAGTCGTCCGCACCCTGGTAGAGGTGGCCGACCATCGTGGAGATGTTGGCCTTGAGCAGACCGGAGCCGACGGCGACCAGCAGCAGGCCGGTGAAGAACGCGATCTGGCCCGGCAGCGCCAGCGACACATGGCCTGCCATGATCACGGCACCGGCGATGGCGACGGTCTTGCGGGCGCCCCAGACGCGGTCGCCGAACCAGCCGCCCGGCATGGCCATCAGATAGACCATGGCCACGTACACGGAGTAGATCGCCGTCGCCGTGGTGGCCTTGAAGGCGAGGCCGCCGCCCTGGCTTCCGATCGCGGCGTCCGTACCGCCGGAGACCAGGTACAGGACGAGGAGCGCACGCATGCCGTAGTAGGAGAAACGCTCCCACATCTCGGTCATGAACAGCGTGGCCAGGCCGATCGGGTGGCCGAGGAACGTCTTCTCGTGAGCCGGGCTCGCCGAGGCGTTCGTCAGGCTGGAAGCCATGTCGATCCTTGTTGTGTCGGGACGCGCTCTGCTTCGTGAGCCGTCACGCGCCCGGTGGGGGGTGGCCGGCACCGGCACGAGTTCCGCCCCCCACCCACGCCCGAGGGGGTTCGCTCCGGGGTGACGGAGACGAGAGGGCAGTGCGCACCGAGACACCCCGGAGCGCGACATCGCGCCACGGGGGCCGACCCACGGTCATTCGCTGACGCGGGGCCGGCGGGCCGGCCTCGCGCAGAAAAGGGACCCTCGGTGCTTGAAGCAACCAAAGGGTCCCGCGTAGTACATCAGGCGTCTTGCCACCATACGACACGCCAGGGTCGCATATGGAAGGACTTGAGATATGGATCACAGGTTTTGCAGGAACCGGTGGCCCACTTTCGAAGGTGTTACCCAGGATGTCATCCCATACGCGCAGGCTTTGACGATCATCGGTCGATCGCACGACGAGCCGCTGCCCCCGCGGACTACCATCACCCCATGACCCGTGTACTGCTCGCCGAGGACGACGCATCCATCTCGGAACCGCTGGCCCGCGCCCTGCGGCGGGAGGGGTACGAGGTCGAGGTGCGGGAGGACGGACCCGCCGCGCTCGACACCGGACTGCAGGGCGCGGTGGACCTGGTCGTGCTCGACCTCGGGCTGCCCGGGATGGACGGCCTCGAAGTGGCCCGGCGGCTGCGCGCCGAGGGGCACACGGTGCCGATCCTGGTCCTGACGGCCCGTGCCGACGAGGTCGACACCGTTGTCGGGCTCGACGCGGGTGCCGACGACTACGTCACCAAGCCGTTCCGCCTCGCCGAGCTGCTCGCCCGCGTCCGGGCGCTGCTGCGGCGTGGCGCCGCCGAGCCCGCCCCGCAGCCCGCCACCCACGGCGTGCGCATCGACGTCGAGTCGCACCGTGCCTGGATGGGCGAGGAGGAGCTCCAGCTCACCGCCAAGGAATTCGACCTGCTGCGGGTCCTCGTCCGGGACGCCGGCCGGGTCGTCACCCGCGACCAGCTGATGCGCGAGGTCTGGGACACCACGTGGTGGTCCTCGACCAAGACGCTCGACATGCACATCTCGTGGCTCCGCAAGAAGCTCGGTGACGACGCGGCGAACCCGCGCTACATCGCCACCGTCCGCGGTGTGGGCTTCCGCTTCGAGAAGAGCTGACGGAGCCGTGTCACCCGCCCGGAGGGCACCGTGCGCCGCCGACTGATCAACTCCACGCTCGCCGTGGTGCTCGTCGTCATCGCGGTCTTCGGGGTCTCCCTCGTCATCGTCGAGACGCGCACCATCAGCAGCACCGCACAGGAGAGCGTGGACACCGAGGCGGTGCGCCTGGCGAGCATCGTCGACAGCCGGCTCGTCGGCGGGGAACCGGTCAACCCGGACATCCTCGCCGAGCAGAGCGGCGCCAAGCGGTACGCGGTGATCCGGATTCCCGGCCGGCCCCCCATCGAGGTGGGCGAACGTCCGCAGGGCAGCGTCATCCGCGGCACCGCCGACGGCGAGCGCGGTGAGACCGTGACCGTGGAGGAGCCGCGCTCCGCCGTCACCGCCGAGGTCGGCCGCACCCTGCTGATCATCGGCGCCGTGGCGCTGCTCGCGGTGGTGGCGGCCGTCCTCCTCGCCGTCCGCCAGGCCAACCGGCTCGCCTCGCCGCTCACGGACCTCGCCGAGACCGCCGAACGCCTCGGCTCCGGCGACCCGAGGCCGCGGCACAAGCGGTACGCCGTGCCCGAGCTGGACCGGGTCGCCGACGTCCTGGACGCCTCGGCGGAGCGGATCGCCCGCATGCTCACCGCCGAGCGGCGCCTCGCCGCCGACGCGTCCCACCAGCTCCGTACACCACTGACCGCGCTGTCCATGCGGCTGGAGGAGATCTCCGCCACCGACGACCTGGCGACCGTCAAGGAGGAGGCGACGATCGCGCTCACCCAGGTCGAGCGGCTCACCGACGTCGTCCAGCGGCTGCTGACCAACTCGCGCGACCCCCGCACCGGCTCCGCCATCGCCTTCGACCTCGACGAGGTCGTCAAGCAGCAGATCGAGGAGTGGCGGCCCGCCTACCGCAGCGCCGGCCGGGCCGTCGTGCGCTCCGGGAAGGTCGGCATGCGGGCGGTGGGCACCCCGGGGGCGGTCGCCCAGGTACTGGCGGCGCTGATCGAGAACTCACTGATGCACGGCGGCGGCACGGTCGCCCTGCGCACCCGGGTCACCGGCAACCAGGCCGTCGTGGAGGTCACGGACGAGGGCCCCGGCGTCCCCGCGGACCTGGGCGCCCGGATCTTCGAGCGCACCATCAGCGGCCGCAACTCCACCGGCATCGGACTGGCCGTGGCCCGGGACCTGGCCGAGGCGGACGGCGGACGGCTGGAGCTGCTCCAGCCGCAGCCGCCGGTCTTCGCGCTGTTCCTCAGCCGGGAGGCCGGGAGCCGCAGGGACAAGGACGACGAGCCGCCCACGGTCCGCTAGGGGGCGTGTTTCGGAGGTCCCGTCCGGCCGCGGGCGTCCGGCACGCACGCACCAGACGCCCGTGGCCCCGCCCTCCGGGCGGACGACGCTGTTGTCGACAACCCCTAGCGGGCGCCCTGGCCGGCCGACGCGGTCGTCGACTCGTGCCGGCGCTGCTCCAGGAACGACTCCGCCGCCGGTACGGTCTCGCGGAGCGGCAGCGCCCGGAAGACCCAGGTGCGGTACGACCAGAAGCGGAACAGGGTCGCCACCCCGATGCCGAAGAACTTGAAGAAGTTGCTCTGCAGCGGGGAGTCCCAGTCGAAGCCGTACGTCGCGGCGTACAGCACACCGTTCTCGATCACCAGCCCGGCCAGGCTGAACAGCAGGAAGAGCGACAGCTCCCTGGTCCGGCCGCTCTTGTCGCGGTCCCGGTAGGTGAAGTAGCGGAAGCCGACGTAGTTGAAAGCGATCGCCACCACGGTGGCCAGCAGGCTGGCCCGGACCACGGGGATCTCCGTGGTGTGGCGCACGAGGTTGAAGACCGCCATGTTGACCAGCAGTCCGAGGCCGCCGACGACGCCGAACTTGGCGACCTCCCGGACGAGCTGGTCCAGCCGCACCCGTAGGCCCTGTCCGGCCGGCCCCGCGGGGGCCGCGGGCCCCGGCGCCGCACCTCGCCCAGCGCCCTGATCCGGCCTGCTCGACCGCGCGGGGCCTGGTGCGCCTCGTTCACTCATGGTGATCTTTCAGCCCCGTCCGGTCGATACGGTCAACCCAGCCATGCTAACCACCACCCGTGCGTGGCGCGCGGGCACGAGAGGAGTGGTGTAAGCAGCACCGTGACGGGTCTCCGCGGGCGCCGGATACTCTTGGAGGGTGACGTTCCCGGTAGTCGGCATGGTCGGTGGCGGTCAGCTCGCCCGTATGACCCACGAGGCGGGCATCCCCCTCGGCATCAAGTTCAAGCTCCTCAGTGACACACCTCAGGATTCCGCGGCCCAGGTGGTGAGCGATGTCGTCATCGGCGACTACCGCGACCTGGACACGCTGCGTGACTTCGCGCGTGGCTGCGACGTGATCACTTTCGATCACGAGCACGTCCCGACCGAGCACCTGAGGGCCCTGGAGGCTGACGGCATCCCCGTCCGCCCGGGGCCCGACGCTTTGGTCCACGCCCAGGACAAGGGCGTGATGCGGGCGAAGCTCGACGAGATCGGCGCTCCGTCCCCGCGCCACCGCATCGTCGCGGACCCCGCCGACGCGGCGGCCTTCGCCGCCGAGGTCGGCGGCTTCCCGATCATCCTCAAGACCGTGCGCGGCGGGTACGACGGCAAGGGCGTGTGGTTCGTGCGCTCCGAGGACGAGGCCCGCGACCCGTTCCTGGCGGGCGTCCCGGTCCTCGCCGAGGAGAAGGTCGACTTCGTGCGCGAGCTCGCGGCGAACATCGTCCGCTCGCCGCACGGCCAGGCCGTGGCCTACCCGGTCGTGGAGTCGCGGCAGGTCGACGGCGTCTGCGACACCGTGATCGCCCCGGCGCCCGACCTGCCGGACGAGCTGGCGGGCCAGGCCCAGGAGCTGGCGCTGCGGATCGCCCAGGCGCTCGGCGTCGTCGGCCACCTCGCCGTGGAACTCTTCCAGACAACCGACGGCCGCATCCTCGTCAACGAGCTCGCCATGCGCCCCCACAACTCGGGCCACTGGACCCAGGACGGTGCGATCACCTCGCAGTTCGCCAACCACGTCCGCGCCGTGCTCGACCTGCCGCTCGGCGACCCCCGCCCGCGCGCCACGTGGACGGTCATGTGCAACGTCCTGGGCGGCGACTATCCCGACATGTACGCGGCGTATCTCCATTGCATGGCCCGCGACCCGCAGCTGAAGATCCATATGTACGGCAAGGACGTGAAGCCGGGCCGCAAGGTCGGGCACGTCAACACCTACGGCGACGACCTGGACGACGCGCTGGAGCGCGCGCGCCACGCCGCCGGCTATCTGCGAGGAACGATCGTTGAGTAATCCACTCGTGGGCATCGTCATGGGCTCGGACTCCGACTGGCCCGTCATGGAGGCCGCGGCCCAGGCCCTCGACGAGTTCGAGATCCCGTACGAGGTCGATGTCGTCTCCGCCCACCGCATGCCGCGCGAGATGGTCGCCTACGGCGAGCAGGCCGCCGACCGCGGTCTGAAGGCGATCATCGCCGGCGCCGGCGGCGCGGCCCACCTCCCGGGCATGCTGGCGTCCGTGACGCCGCTGCCGGTCATCGGCGTTCCCGTCCCGCTGAAGTACCTCGACGGCATGGACTCGCTGCTGTCGATCGTCCAGATGCCGGCGGGCGTCCCCGTCGCCACGGTCTCCGTCGGCGGCGCGCGCAACGCCGGCCTGCTGGCCGCGCGCATCCTGGCCTCCTTCGACGCCGACCTGCTCGCGCGCATGCAGGAGTTCCAGCAGGAGCTGAACGACCAGGCCACGGAGAAGGGCAAGCGGCTGCGCGCCAAGGTCGAGGGCTCGGCGGCGTTCGGTTTCGCCAAGTGACGGCGGCCGGTTACGGCGAGGAGGCCCGCGAACTGCTGGCCTCCTTCCCCGTGGTGGACGGCCACAACGACCTGCCGTGGGGACTGCGCGAGAAGGCGGGCTACGACCTGGACCGCCTCGACATCGCGGTGGACCGGACCGGAACGCTGCACACCGACATCCCCCGGCTCAGGGCGGGCGGCGTCGGCGCCCAGTTCTGGTCGGTGTACGTCCGCAGCGACATGGCCGGTGACGACGCGGTCAGCGCCACCCTGGAGCAGATCGACTGCGTCGACCGGCTGCTCGCCCGTTACCCCGCGGACCTGGCGCCCGCGCTGACCGCGGACGACGTGGAGAGGGCACGGTCCGAGGGCCGTATCGCCTCCCTCAAGGGCGCCGAGGGCGGCCACTCCATCAACAACAGCCTCGCCACCCTGCGCGCCCTCTACGCGCTGGGCGTGCGGTACATGACCCTCACGCACAACGACAACATCGCGTGGGCGGACTCGGCGACCGACGAGCCGGGCGTCGGCGGCCTGTCGCCGTTCGGCCACGAGGTCGTCCGGGAGATGAACCGCCTCGGCATGCTGGTGGACCTCTCGCACGTGGCGGCGACCACCATGCGGGACGCGCTGGACACCTCCGATGCGCCGGTGGTCTTCTCGCACTCCTCGGCGCGCGCGGTCTGCGACCACCCGCGCAACATCCCCGACGACGTGCTGGAACGCCTCCCCGCGAACGGCGGGGTGGCCATGGCCACCTTCGTCCCGAAGTTCATCCTCCCCGCGGCGGTGGACTGGACCCGGCGGGCCGACGAGAACATGCGGGCGCACGGCCTGCACCACCTCGACACCACGCCGGCGGCGATGCGCGTCCACGCGGAGTTCGAGGCCGGGAACCCGCGACCGATCGCGACCGCGGCCACGGTCGCCGACCACCTCGACCACATGCGCGACGTCGCGGGCATGGACCACATCGGCATCGGCGGCGACTTCGACGGCACGGCCTTCACCCCCTCGGGGCTGGACGACGTGTCGGGCTACCCGAACCTGATCGCGGAACTGCTCGCGCGCAAGTGGTCGCACCCCGACATCGCGAAGCTCACCTGGTCCAACGCGGTCCGGGTGCTGCGCGACGCCGAGTCGGTGGCGAGGGGTCTCTCCTCCCGCGCCCCGTCGATCGCGACGCTCGCCGCGCTGGACGGCTAGGCCCGGGGCAGCGGTGACCGGGGCGCATGCTCCCCCGGTCACCCGAACGCAGTACGTCACCGTGAGGTGACCGGCGGTGCGTGCGACCGTGGGCGTGCCGGCTCACAGCCGCCGTCCCGAGTGGAGCTCACCCCATGGCAGACCTGCAGGATCACCCGTACGCCACCCCCTCCGCCGTCGGTGAGCTCGACGATCCGCCGAGCACCGCCGAGGCACCCGCCGCCTCCGAGACCGACATCGAGCGGGCCCGCGTACTTCTCGCCGCCCAGCTCGTGGTCGACGGCCACAACACCCTCGCCCAGGAACTCGACCGGACGCACTGGCACGACCTGGAGCACGGGGCCAGCGGCCTCGACACCGACATACCCCGCATCCGGGCGGGCGGCGTCGGCGCCCAGTTCTGGTCCCTGCACCTGGCGCCGGAGCACGCGGCGGCCACCCCCGACCGCCTCATCGCCGGCACGCTGGACCGGATCGACGCGGTACGGACCCTGATCGCGGCCTGCCCGGAGGCGCTGCGCCTCGCGCTGAGCGCCGCCGAGATGACCGCGGCCCGCGACTGCGGCCGGATCGCGTCCCTCCTCGGCCCCGTCTCGGGCACCGCCCTCGGCGACTCGCTCGGCACCCTGCGCGCCTACCACGCGCTCGGCGTGCGCAGCGTCGGCGTGGCCGGCGCCGGCTGGACGGCCGGCCCCTCGGGACTCACCCCCTTCGGGGAGGAGGTCGTCCGGGAGATGAACCGCCTGGGCATGCTCGTCGACCTCTCCGGGGCCTCCGCCGACACCATGCGCAGGGTCCTGGAGATCAGCAAGGCCCCGGTGATCCTCTCCCGGTCGGCCGCGCAGGCCCTCACCCCGCACCCGGCCAACGTCCCCGACGACGTACTCCGACTCCTGCACGCCAACGAAGGCGTCTGCATGGTCAGCTTCGCGCCCGACCAGGTCGCCCGCACCGGCCCGGCCACCCTGCGGCACGTCGCCGACCACGTGGAGCACGTCCGCGCGATCGCCGGAGCGGAGTGTGTGGGCGTCTCGGGTTCGTACGGCACCGCGACGCACGCCCCGCACACGGTCGGTCTGGAGGACGCTTCGTGCTATCCGAACCTGATCGCCGAACTGCTGCACCGTGACTGGCCCGAGACCGATATCGCCGCCCTGACCTGGGGCAACGCGGCACGCGTCGTACGCGAGGCGGAATACGTCGCACGCTGACCAGGGGAACACCCGGCGGCCACTCCCGGCACAGACGGAACGGATGCCCCGCCGGACGGCGTACACCCGGAAGCCCGCCTCCACCGCTGTCGTCGGCGTCCAGCGGGCGGGCGGCCGGCTCCAGCACTCGGGCCTGCGCGGCGTCCAGGTCGCCGACCGCGTCTCCGGCGGGCGCAGCCCGGCGACCCGCCGGAAGGCGAGCCGCTCCGTCAGGCGCGGGGGCGCCCCATCGCGCGGTACGTCCAGCCGGCCGCCCGCCAGGCGGCGGGGTCCAGCGCGTTGCGGCCGTCCAGGATGACGCGGGACGCCACGGCCTCGCCCAGCGCATGCGGGTCCAGCTCGCGGAACTCGCGCCACTCCGTCAGGTGCAGCACCACGTCGGCGCCGCGCACGGCCTCCAGCGCGCTGTCCGCGTAGGCGAGCGTGGGGAAGAGGCGGCGGGCGTTGTCCATGCCCTTGGGGTCGTAGACCGTGACCTGGCCGCCCTGGAGGTGGATCTGGCCGGCGACGTTCAGCGCGGGGGAGTCCCGCACGTCGTCCGAGTCCGGCTTGAACGCCGCGCCGAGCACCGCGACCCGCTTGCCGAGGAACGTCCCGTCCCCGAGGGCCTCACGCGTCATGCCGACCATCTGGCCGCGCCGCCGCATGTTGATGGAGTCGATCTCGCGCAGGAACGTCAGCGCCTGGTCGGCGCCCAGCTCGCCGGCGCGCGCCATGAAGGCCCGGATGTCCTTGGGCAGGCAGCCACCGCCGAAGCCGATGCCGGCCCGCAGGAACTTGTTCCCGATCCGGTCGTCGTAACCGATGGCCTCGGCGAGCCTGACCACGTCGCCCCCCGCGGCCTCGCAGACCTCCGCCATCGCGTTGATGAACGAGATCTTGGTGGCCAGGAACGAGTTGGCGGACGTCTTCACCAGCTCCGCGGTCGGGAAGTCCGTCACGACGAACGGCGAGCCCTCCTCCACCGGTGTGGCGTACACCTCGCGCAGCAGCTTCTCCGCCGCCGCGCTCTCCACGCCGACGACGACCCGGTCGGGGTGCAGCGTGTCCTGGACGGCGAAGCCCTCGCGCAGGAACTCAGGGTTCCAGGCGAGCTCCGCGTCGGCGCCGACCGGCGCCCGGTCGGCGAGGAGCCGGGCGAGCCGCTCCGCGCTGCCGACCGGGACGGTGGACTTGCCGACGACCAGGGTGGGCCGCTTCAGGTGCGGGGCCAGCGAGCCGAAGGCGGCGTCCACGTAACTCATGTCACAGGCGTACTCGCCGTGCTTCTGCGGAGTGTTCACACAGACGAAGTGGACGTCACCGAAGTCGGCGACCTCCTCCCACGAGGTGGTGAAGCGCAGCCGCCCGGTGGAGCCCTCGATCCCCGCGACGTGCCGCAGCAGCAGCTCCTCCAGGCCCGGCTCGTACATCGGGACGCGGCCCGCGGACAGCATCTCGATCTTCTCCGGCACGACATCGAGGCCGAGGACCTCGAAGCCCAGCTCCGCCATGGCCGCCGCATGGGTGGCGCCGAGATATCCGGTGCCGATCACGGTGATCTTGAGGGCCATGCGGTGCTCCATTGACGTATGGGTGGGAGTGCCCGACGAGCATAGTCGGGCCACCGCGCGGGCACCTTGTTCGCTGTCAGCAAGCTCACGTATGCCTGGCACCGCCCCGCCCACTAAAATTTGGGTTACTTAACGGTAGTTAGCAGCAGCTCAGGGGAGTGAGAGATAGTGGCGGGAACGCCTGACTTCGATCTGTACCGCCCGTCCGAAGAGCACGACATGCTCCGGGACACCGTCCGCTCGCTCGCCGAGGCCAAGATCCTTCCGTTCGCCGCCGCGGTGGACGAGGAGGCCCGCTTCCCGCAGGAGGCGCTGGACGCCCTGGTCGCCTCCGACCTGCACGCCGTGCACGTCCCCGAGAACTACGGCGGCGCCGGCGCCGACGCGCTCGCCACCGTGATCGTCATCGAGGAGGTGGCCCGCGTCTGCGCGTCGTCCTCCCTGATCCCGGCCGTGAACAAGCTGGGCTCGCTGCCGGTCATCCTCTCCGGCTCCGAGGAGCTGAAGAAGAAGTACCTGGGCCCGCTCGCCAAGGGCGACGGCATGTTCTCCTACTGCCTCTCCGAGCCGGACGCCGGCTCCGACGCCGCGGGCATGAAGACCAAGGCCGTCCGTGACGGCGACCACTACGTCCTCAACGGCGTGAAGCGCTGGATCACCAACGCCGGCGTCTCCGAGTACTACACGGTCATGGCCGTCACCGACCCGGAGAAGCGCTCCCGGGGCATCTCGGCCTTCGTGGTCGAGAAGGGCGACGAGGGCGTCTCCTTCGGCGCCCCGGAGAAGAAGCTCGGCATCAAGGGCTCCCCGACCCGCGAGGTCTACCTCGACAACGTCCGCATCCCCGCCGACCGCATGATCGGCGAGGAGGGCACGGGCTTCGCGACCGCCATGAAGACCCTGGACCACACCCGCATCACCATCGCGGCCCAGGCGCTCGGCATCGCCCAGGGCGCCCTGGACTACGCCAAGGGGTACGTCAAGGAGCGCAAGCAGTTCGGCAAGCCGATCGCCGACTTCCAGGGCATCCAGTTCATGCTCGCCGACATGGCGATGAAGATCTCCGCCGCCCGCGCGCTCACCTACCAGGCCGCCGCCGCCTCGGAGCGCGGCGACGCCGACCTCACCTACCTGGGCGCCGCGGCGAAGTGCTTCGCCTCCGACATCGCCATGGAGGTCACCACGGACGCCGTCCAGCTCCTCGGCGGCTACGGCTACACCCGTGACTACCCGGTCGAGCGCATGATGCGCGACGCCAAGATCACCCAGATCTACGAGGGCACGAACCAGGTCCAGCGCATCGTCATGGCGCGCAACCTGCCGTAGCGGCGCTTTCGCGGTTCGGCGACCCTTTCGAGTGGTCCGGAAGCGGAGATCGTCTTCCGGACCACTCGTGTCTGTCATCACGGGTCCGTCCCGGGCGTCGTCCCCCGATGGGCCGGTCGTCCAGCCAGACGCGCTGCCCCTGGCCGTCGACCGACAGCGCGAAGCGCTGCCGTTCCGGCTGCCCCATGCCGTGCCGGGTGAGGAACGCGTCCCTCAACGGAGCGTTCTGCGGCATCGCACGCTCTGCGGCACGATCCGGGCGGTGGGCGCCCGTTCCGTTGCTACGTGTACAGCGGCAGGTCGGTGGTCGGAATGGTCCACTCGTGTACGGCGAGGACGTCACCATCGGCAGGGTTGGAGCGGGACACGACTTCGACGGCGGCGATGAGCGAACGCGGATCGAAGGAACCCGGTACGTCCATGTCTGCCTCTGCGATCACCATGACGTCGGGGTGGCGCATGATTCCTTCGGGCTCGTCCTCCACGTCCGGAGTCCCTGTGTGGGCCACCAGTTCGACCGGTATGACGCGCTCCAGACGGCGGCTGACCTGCGCAGTCGTCACCTCATGCGGGCCGACAGGCGCCCTCATGTCGTGCACGATCCCTTCCGTGGGGCATCGCATCGCGGTCAACCGGGTCGCGGGTGTCCGCGACCCGGTCCGACCGGTCACGGTACGAGGTCGATCTCGGCCCACACCGTCTTACGGGGCACCGGTCCCGGGGTGACACCCCAGCGGTCCGCCAGCGCTTCGACGACCAGCAGACCGCGCCCGGATTCCGAATCGGCGGCAGGGGCGGTGAGATCCCCGGGGCCGGGCGGCAGGCAGTCGCCGCGCGTGTCGGTCACCTCGATCCGCAGGCGCCTGCCTCCGTCCTCGACGGCGAGATCCAGTCGGAAGTTCCTGCCTCGCACGCGGCCGTGCACACCGGCATTGGCGGCCAGTTCGGCGACGACCTGCGCGGCCCGCTCGAAGGGGAGGCCCCAGGAGGCCAGATGGGCCGTGGTGAGTGCGCGGGCCAGCCGTACCCCTTGTCGCGTGGGGGAGAGCAGCAGGCTGAACTCCCGGGCAGGAGTGGAGGTTTCGGTTCGGGTGATTTCCGGATTCACGTGACTCAGCGTGGCCGGGCGCTGCTTACGCTGAACAGAGCGGCGCGTGTACGGACAGTGACTGTCCAGGTCGGACGTGGCCTTGTCCATCGGGTACGGCGCCGAGCGTGCACATCACGATCAAGGGCGGAGGCGTGGCACATGACGGAGGGTTCCGACGAGCCGGACCGGGACGTGGACCTGGAGGACGACTCGGGAGCGGTGATCGCCGCCGTCGGCCGGCAGGTCCGGCTCTGGCGCGAGGCCGCCGGGATGCGCGCGGCGGAGCTGGGCGCGGCCATCGGGTACGGCGAGAACCAGGTCTACAAGGTCGAGACAGGCAAGCGCATCCCGAAGCCCGAGTTCCTGGACAAGGCGGACGAGGCCCTGGGCGCGGGCGGCAAGCTCGCGGCGATGAAGCAGGACGTGGCGGAGGCCAGGTACCCGAAGAAGGTCCGGGACCTGGCGAAGCTGGAGGCGGATGCGGTCGAGCTGGGTGCGTACGCCAACGGCGTGGTGCACGGTCTGCTCCAGACCGAGGAGTACGCGCGCGTGCTGTACGGGGGGCGGCGGCCCGCCTTTTCCGAGGATCAGGTGGAGCGTTTCGTGGCCGCGCGAATGGCCCGGCAGTCGATCTTCGGCCGGCAGCCGGCACCGCTCCTGACGTTCGTCCAGGAAGAGGCGACACTGAGGCGGCCCACCGGGGGCAGAATGGTGCTGCGCCGCCAACTCGAACATCTGCTGGAAATCAGCGCGTTGCGGCACGTCGAGATCCAGGTCATGCCGACCGAGACTGAAGAGCACGCGGGCCTCGACGGATCGCACAGGGTGCTCAAGCTGAGCGACGGTACAGCTGTGGGCTATAACGAAGTTCAGCTCACCAGCCGCCTGATCAGCGACCCCAAGGAGGTCCAAATCCTTGAAATGCGGTACGGGTTGATCAGGGCTCAGGCGCTCACGCCTCGACTGTCGCGCGCCTTCATCGAGAAACTGCTGGGAGAGACATGAGTGCCAATCCCTCGGCCGGAGCTCCCTCCGGGCTGACCTGGGTCAAGAGCAGCTACAGCGGGGCCGACGGCCCGGACTGCGTCGAGGTCGCGACCGCGACCGACCTCGTCCACGTCCGCGACTCCAAGAAGGTGCCGGGTCCGCAGCTCGGGTTCACGCCCGCCGCGTGGGCCGACTTCGTGACGTACGCGTCCACGTGCGCGTCCATAGGCCGCTCCTGATCACCGCGTGACGAAAAGGGGCCCGCACCACCGTCGGGCGGTGCGGGCCCCTTTTCGGTTACGGCTCCGTCGGCCAGAGCACCGCTTGGGCCACGATGACGCGCTCGCCGTCGAACGTCACCGCCGGGCCCTCGTGCAGCCGGTAGCCCAGCGCCAGAGCCTCGCTCACGCGGTGGCAGAACGACGCGTCGTCCGGGCCGGTCAGGACCCGGTAGGCGGGGAGCCCGTCCGGGGGGCCGGACGGGTGCGGTGTCCGTTCGGCGCTCACTTCTCGGTGACCGTGACCTTCTCGTCGTTCTGGATCTGCTTCACCAGCTGCTGCACCTTCGCCTTGTCCCAGACCAGGTTGCCGCCGCGGCTGCCGTTGATCGGAATGTTCATCGAGGTGCCGTCGCCGCCGCTGATGCCCTTCATCGCGAAGAACATCTCGCCCAGGTCGAACAGCGACATGTCCTCGTCCACGATCAGCGTGTCCAGGCCCGCGCCCATCGTCGGGTAGAGCTTGAAGGGGTTCAGGATCGTGCCCGGCGTCGCCGCCTGGCTCGCCAGCGCGGACAGGAACTTCTGCTGGTTCTTGGTCCGGGCCAGGTCCGACTCGGCGAACGCGTACCGCGTCCGGACGAAGGCCAGGGCCTGCTCGCCGTCGAGGGTCTGCTTGCCGGCCTGGAAGTCGGCGCCGGACTTCTTGTCCTTGAAGCCCTTCTCGATGTTCATCTCGACACCGCCGAGCGCGTCCACGATGTTCGCGAACCCGGCGAAGCCGATCTCCGCGTAGTGGTCGATGCGCAGCCCGGTGTTGTGCTCGACGGTGCGGACCAGTAGCTCGGGGCCGTCCTCCGCGTACGCCGCGTTCAGCTTCACCCGGCGGCCCTGCGCCGGGAACGTCTTGCCGGACTCCGAGCCCACGAACTTGGGGATCTCCACGTCCGAGTCGCGCGGCAGCGAGATCATCGTGTTCCCGCTGGAGCACGCCGCGAGGATCATCATCGAGTCGGTGCGCTTGCCCTCGGCGGAGCCGGTGTGCAGCTTCTTCTTCTCCTCGGCCGTCATGCCCTCACGGCTGTCGGAGCCGACGATCAGATACGTCGTGCAGTCGCCCTCCTGCGGCCGGTCGATGACCTTGGAGAGGTCCACCTCGCGGCGCATCTTGCCGTCGGCCCAGAAGTAGGTGCCGATGGTGGTGCCGAGAACGGCCACCAGGACGACGATCGAACCGATCTTTATCCGACGGCGCCAGTCGGGCGCCGGCCGCGCGCCGGGAGCGGCGTATCCGTCACCGGGGAGGCCGCCCCCACGGCCGCCGCCGCCACCGCCGTAGACCTGACCCGTGTTGTAGCCGCTGTCGTAGCCGGGTGCCTGGCCGTAGTCCTCGTACCCCTGAGACTGCTGCTGGGGGACCGGCGGGCGCTGCGGCGCGGCGGGACGCTGCACATGGCGCATCACCCGCGCACCGTCGGGCTGGGCGTCACGGCTGCCGCGGCCGTGACGCGCGTTCCGGTCGTCGGACCATCCTTCAGGCCAGTCATTCATGCGGACCAGTGTGCAGGCCACCCCCGGTCGCCTTACAGGGCGGGTGGGATTTCGGGGCGGGCCTGTAGCCAACCTGATGCAATGCGGGCCGTGACGGACTCGGGCATAGGGTGGAGGGCATGACAGATCAGGCCCGCCCCGAGGGCAGCACGCTGGAGGGAAAGCCGACAGCGGCGTCCCGTACGACCCTCAGCCACATCATGACCGGCAACGACACCAACCTCCTCGGTACGGTGCACGGCGGCGTGATCATGAAGTTGGTGGACGACGCGGCCGGAGCCGTCGCGGGCCGTCACTCCGGCGGGCCCGCCGTCACCGCCTCCATGGACGAGATGGTCTTCCTGGAGCCCGTCAGGGTCGGTGACCTGGTCCATGTGAAGGCGCAGGTCAACTGGACCGGACGGTCCTCCATGGAGGTCGGGGTCCGGGTGCTCGCCGAGCGCTGGAACGAGTCGACGCCGCCCACCCAGGTCGGCTCCGCCTACCTCGTGTTCGCCGCCGTCGACGCGGACGGCAAGCCCCGGCAGGTGCCGCCGGTGATACCGGAGACCGAGCGGGACAAGCGCCGCTACCAGGAGGCGCAGATCCGGCGCACGCACCGGCTGGCCCGCCGCCGTGCGATCAAGGAACTGCGCGACAAGCGCGCGGCCGAGGGGATCGACGACTGACGGACCCGACGGCGAGCCCGGCCCGCGTGGCCGGGCTCACGCGTGTTCAAGGACACACCACCTGGTCGCCGGTGAGCGTGCCGAATTCGCCCTGGAAGGCATTCGCGGCACGCACCGGCACCACCCCGGTGTAATCCGTACCGGCCGTCACCTTCAGGGTCGCGCCCTGCCCCGTCACCGTCCGCAGCTCGGACCCCGGCAGCGCCGTGGCCAGCGACGTCGCCGAGCGGTCCCAGCGCGGGTCGAACCAGACGATCGTCCGGGCGACGTCCCGCCGGTCCCAGTTGACCGGGGTCCTCGTCGTGTTGAAACCGGTCGCCCGCAGGGCCGCGTCCACCCGGGCGCCCAGACCGCGCACCCGCGTGCCGTTGTAGACCTGCACCCGGATCTGCTGCGGCGAGACGGGCACCCGCTTCGTGCGGGAGACGCTCTGGGGCAGCTGACCCGTCAGCGGCTTGTCGTCCCGCAGCGCCTGGAACAGCTTCTTCGCCTTCACCGAGTCCCACTTCACCGTCGAGCCGATGCCCTTCACGGGGAAGGACGGGTTCTTGATCGGTACGGAGGTGAACTCCGACGACGCCGCCGAGAAGCCCCGCATCGCCTTCGCCAGGGCGAGAATCTCCTCCGCCCCGAACCCCGCGTCCGCCCGGACGGAACTCAGCACCGAGGCGCTGACCCTCTGGAACGTCGCCGGGTTCAGCAGCGTGCGCTGCTCGGTCGCCCGGTCGATGAGCGCCGCCACGAAACGCTGCTGGCGCTGCATCCGGCCCAGGTCGGACGCCCCGTCGATGTGGCGGGAGCGCACGTACCGCAGAGCCTGGCCGCCGTCCATGAAGTGGGTGCCGGCCGACAGGTGCAGCCCGGTGTAAGGGTCCTTCATCGGCTTCGTGGTGCAGATCCGCACGCCGCCGACGGCGTCGACGGTCCGCATGAAGCTGGTGAAGTCGACCTCCAGATAGTGATCGACCTTCACCCCGGTCATGTGCTCCACGGTCCGCACCGTCAGGCCGGGCCCGCCCTCGGCGTACGCCGCGTTCAGCTTCACGGGATGCTTGGCGTGGCGCCTGCCGGTGGTGGCGTCGGTGTGCTCGGGGATCTCGGCGTACGAATCCCGGGGCAGTGACACCATGCTCGCCCGGCTGCGGTCGGCGGAGACGTGCACCAGCATGATCGTGTCGGTGCAGCGGCACGGGGCACCGCCCAGCCGGTACTTCACCTTCTCGGCCGGCGTGATCTTGTCCCGGCCGTCCGTGCCCACGACCAGGATGTTCGTGCCGTGGCCGCCCTCCGGGCGGTTCTTCATGTCCCGGAACGGGTCGACCCGGCCGATGCCCGTGTCGAGACTCGTCACGACCGCGTGTCCGATCCCGCCGGCCCCCAGTACCAGCACCGAGAGCGCCGTCGCCACGCGCGTGCCCCACCTCGGCCGCTCCCGCCGCCCTCCCCCCTGCCGCGGCCGCTGCGGTCGCGGCACCGGTGGCCGCTGCCCCTGTGGTCGCTCCGGCCACTCCTGCCGCGCGGCCCGCTCCGGCGCCCGTCTCGGCTGCCCGTGGGCGGGCGGCCGGGGTCGGACGGGGCGGCGGGGCGGCGTGGGCACGAAAGGACACCTCCGCGGGCGAAAGAGGGAATCATGAGCACAGTAGGCCCATACGATCAGCGGCCGAGCCCGGCGCCCCGGGCGGCGCGCACCCGTGTCCCCCATTCGCGGTAACGTGGCCACGATGAACGCCACGCCCCCCGTCTCCGTGATCATGCCGGTCCTCAACGAGGAGCGGCACCTGCGCAACTCGGTCCGTCACATCCTGGAGCAGGAGTACGACGGCGAGATGGAGGTGGTGATCGCGCTCGGCCCGTCCACGGACCGCACCGACGAGATCGCCGCCGAGCTGGTGCGCGAGGACCCCCGGGTCCACACCGTGCCGAACCCCACGGGCCGCACACCCGCGGCGCTGAACGCCGCGATCAAGGCGTCCCGTCACCCGATCGTGGTGCGGGTCGACGGGCACGGGATGCTCTCGCCGAACTACATCGCGACAGCCGTCCGCCTCCTGGAGGAGACCGGCGCGCAGAACGTCGGCGGCATCATGCACGCCGAGGGTGAGAACGCCTGGGAGGACGCGGTCGCCGCCGCGATGACCTCGAAGATCGGCGTCGGCAACGCCGCGTTCCACACGGGCGGTGAAGCCGGCCCGGCGGAGACCGTGTACCTCGGCGTCTTCCGCCGTGAGGCACTGGAGCGACAGGGCGGGTACAACGAGGAGTTCATCCGCGCCCAGGACTGGGAGCTGAACTTCCGCATCCGCGAGGCCGGTGGTCTGATCTGGTTCTCGCCCGAACTGCGGGTCCAGTACCGGCCCCGGCCGAGCGTGCGCGCGCTGGCGAAGCAGTACAAGGACTACGGCCGGTGGCGCCATGTCGTCGCCCGCTACCACCAGGGCTCCATCAACCTGCGCTACCTCGCGCCGCCGACGGCCGTCTGCGCCATCGCCGCGGGCATCGTGGTGGGTGCCGCCGTCTCCCCGGTCGGCTATGTGATCCCGGCCGGCTACCTGGCCGCGATCACCGCCGGTTCGGTCCCGGCGGGCAAGGGCCTGTCGCTCAAGGCGCGCCTCCAGATCCCCGTGGCGCTGGCGACGATGCACATGTCGTGGGGGTACGGCTTCCTGACGAGCCCGCGCTCGCTGGCGAAGAAGGTCATCGCGAGCCGCCGCCCGGCGGTCACGGCGCCGACCGCCTGAGCTCCGCCACAAGCCGAAGGGGCCCGGCCGCTCGCACAGCGGCCGGGCCCCTTGGACGTGAGCGGCGGAACTACTCCTTGCCGGACCAGCGGTACGGCCCGTAGACGTCCATGCAGTCCTCCTCGTCCGCACTCACCGCCTCGGTCTCCTCCTTGTTCACCTTCGGCGGGGTCACGGCGCTCTTCGGGTAGGTGTCCCCGGTCCGCCAGTCGGCGCCCGCCACGACGGTGACGCCCGAGACGGCCGTCGACTTCTTGACCGAACCGGCCGGAATCCCGAGGGCCTTGGCGACGGCCTGCGCGTCACCCTCCAGCCCCGCGCTCGGGAAGTACACGACGGTCTTCGCCTGCGGATTGGTCTTCGCATCCGCCACGGCCTTCGTGTACCCCTTGGCGCCCAGCACCCCGGCGATCTCCGTGGCACGTCCCTTCGCCGAACCCAGCTCCGGGGTGTACGTGCCGTTCTGGACCCTCACGGCGGTCTCGGCCGGCGCCGCCGCCGCGTCCTTCGGCTTGGGCTTCTCCTTCGGCTTCGACGTCGGGCCCTTGCCGTCGACCGGCACGTCGTCGCGCAGCATGCTCCACAGCTCGTCGGCCTTGCCCGGCGCCGGCAGGACGTGGTTGGCGTCCTCGAAGTCCGGGATGCGCGGCATCGTGAGCATCGTGATCCGGTCCAGCGGTACGTCCTTGAGCGCCATGCCCAGGTCGAAGAGCTTCTTGACCGTGCCGATCTCCTCCGAGACCTCCAGCGACTTGGTCGCGGTCTCGGCGAGGTCCATCACCTTCCCGGTGTCGGTGAACGCGTTCTGCTGCTTCAGATTGCGGATCACCGAGTTCATGTACATGTGCTGGGCCTTGGCGCGGCCGAAGTCACTCTCGAAGGCGTGCCGGGTGCGCAGCCACTGCAGCGCCGTCTCGCCCGAGATGGTCTGCTTGCCGGCCTTGGCCAGCTTCAGGCCCGAGCCACCCTTGACCGCCGCCGTCGGCCGGTCCCACACCGGATGCTTCACACAGACCTCGGCGCCACCGATCGCGTCGGACATCGCCACCACACCCGCGAAGTCGACCATCAGCCAGTGGTCGATGTAGACGCCGGTGAGGTTCTCCCAGGTGGCCAGGGTGCAGCCGGGGCCGCCGCGGCCCAGCGTCTCGTTGATGAGCGTGTTGGTCCGGGCGTACGTCTTCTTCGTTTTCGGATCCACGCACGCCGGGATGTCGACCCGGGTGTCACGGGGGATCGAGACGACCGAGGCGTTCTTGCGGTCGGCCGAGACGTGCAGCAGCATCTGCACATCGGCGAGCGGCGGGGCGTCCTTCTTGTCCCGGGCACCGCCGAGGTCCTGGTTGGCCTCGGAGGCACGGCTGTCGGAGCCGATCAGGAGGACGTTCAGCGGCGTCTGGCCCGCGGCGTTGGGCGCGGTCTTCTCCGCCCCGGTGTCGCTGGCGCTGCGCTCGCCCTTGCGGATGTTGTTGTTCAGGTGCTGGTAGTAGAGGTATCCGGCGCCGGCCGTGCCGAGTATCAGCAGCGACAGAACCGAAGCGACCCAGCGCAATACCTTCCGTTTACCGGATTTACCACCTTTGCCCGGCTGTCCGCCTCTGGATCGGCGGCGTGCACCGCCGCGGCGGTGACCACCACCACCCGCGCCGGAGTCGGAGTCGGACTCCGACCCGGATCCAGTACCGGATCCAGGCCGTTCCACCGTGGCCGCGCCCGTGCCGCCACCCGGGAGATTCTCGTCCCAGCCCGCTTCACGGGCATGCGGAACCCGCTCCCGAGTCCCCTCCCCACGCACGCTGCTCTGTCCCACCCCTGGTTCCCCCTGTCATTCAGGCCTGCGTCACTTCGCGCAGACCTTCTTGTCGGCCTCTACCTTCTGCACACCCTCCGGCGCCTTCGCCGGACCGGTGATGGGCACCCCCGCGCCCTTGAAGTCTCCGCCGAGGACCAGCGTCATCGCCTGCAGCCCCTCGGCGTCCTTCGTCCCCTGCTTCAGCGCCGTCGCGGGCAGCCCCATCATGTCCGCGAGCTTGCGCGCCTGGTCGGCCTGGTTGGGCGCGAACTCCAGCGTCGTCTTGGCGAGTTGCTGCGGGGCGTTGCTCTTGTTCGTGGACCTGAAGACGCCCATCTCGTTCTGCAGCCAGGTGAGCGTCGACTGCGCCGCGCCCGTCTTGCCGCTGCCGTTGTAGACGTCGACGCGCACCTCGGAGGCGTCCGCCCTGGGGCCCTTGAGCAGCGCCGCCTGGGCGGTCTTCGCGTCCTTCTCCTTCTTCTTCACCTCGGTGAGCGAGATGTCGTTCTGCATCATCGAGAAGAGGGGGTTCGCCTTCGCCTCGTTCACGACGACGGTCGCCTTCACCCTCTCCGCCGGGTTGTCGATCACCGGGAGCGTCGTGAAGGTGATGTTCTTCGGGTTCACCTTCGCCAGCTCCGCGCCGAGGTCCTGGAGCTTCTTGATGCTTCCTATCCCCGTGTCGACGGTGAGCGCCTTGGTCGCGGCCTCCGCCAGGTCCAGCATCTTGCTCGGGCTGGTCAGCGTCTCGCTCGACTTCATCTTCCGGATCATCGAGCTCAGGAACTGCTGCTGCGTCTGGATCCGGTCGAGGTCGCTCTCGTTGCCGAAACTGTGCCGTGTACGGACGAACGCGAGGGCGTCCTCGCCCTGCAGGACGTGCGTGCCCTTGGTCAGCTTCAGGTGGGAGTCGGGGTCGTTGACGTCCTTGTCGACACAGACCTCCACCCCGCCGATCGCCGTGGTCAGCGTCTTCACCGCGTTGAAGTCGGCCATCATGAAGTGGTCGACGGTCAGCCCGGTGATCTCCTTGACCGTGCGCATGGTGCAGCCCGGGTCGCGCTCGGACTGCCCGAGGCTGGTGTTGAAGCGGACGTTCCGCTGGCCCGGGATCACCTTCGTGCCCTCTGCGGTCTTCGTCTCGCAGTCCGGAATGTCCGTCATCAGGTCGCGCGGGATGGACAGCGCGGTGGCGTTCGTCCGGTCCTTGGAGACATGGAAGAGGATCGTCGTGTCGGCGTGGCCGGGGCTGTTCTTGTCGCCGTAGCCCTCGTTGCCGTCGCCGGTCCGCTTGTCCGTACCGATGACCAGGATGTTGATGGCCTGGTCCTTCTTGAAGCCGCCACTGCCCGCACCCGCGATGTCCACGGTGTTCAGGTTGTTGTTGAGGTGCTCGTAATAGGCGTACGCGCCCACCGCCGTCGCCACGACCACGAAGGCCGTCACGCCGCCGGTCCACACCAGCACCTTCTTCTTGCGGGACTTCTGCGGCTTGCGCTTGCGGCGCCCGGCCGCCGGCGGCGTGCCCCCGCCGCCCGGACCCCCCGGGCCACCCGGACCGTCCGCACGGCGCCGGCGCTGGCCCGGCACCTCCGCGGTTCTGCGGCGGGCGGAAGGGGACGCCTGTGCCGGCGTTCTGGAGGCGGTGGTGGCGCGGCGGCCGGTACCGGGCGACGTCGACTGCCCAGCGGATTGGTCCAGTCGCAATTCGTAATTACCAGTCTGCGGGTTGAGTACCCACTGGTCGGCGGGGTCGATGTCGTCCGCCCGTCCACGGCTGTGCGCGTCCACGGTTGTTTGAGTCCTCCGTCGGTGCCACGCGAGGCGCCTCCCCCGGCAGGCGCTCGGTCTTTCGATCCTTGAGTGCGCGACCTCGCGGTCGGAGCACCGGATCGCGTCACACTATCCGCCCAGTTCAGCGTGGGGCGACGTCCGTGACAAATTCCACGCCCCTTACAACCGGGCATTCCACCCAATCTTCATGGACTGCCCGCTCTCTGCTCCGCCATCGCTTTACCCGCACCTGCCCGAGGCCGCATTGGTGCCGGTGAATGTCGGTGTCGCCCCGTCCGGCTTCTGGCGGATCGACCCATCGTTCGACTTGTTTCGTTTGTCCGGTACGACGATGACCGGGGCGTCGTCGCGCAGCCGTTTGAACAGGCTGCTCGCCATCGGCTGAACGAGCTCGTCGCGGTTCGGATTCCCGCTGTACGGCCGGCGCGGAACGGTCAGGAACTGCACCCGCTCCGTCGGCACGCTCCGCATCGCCCTGGCCAGGTCGTACAGGTCCTTGAGCGAGTCGAGCCCCGGATCGGTCGTGAGGGACTTCGTCGCCGCGTCGAGCACCGGATACAGCCGGGTCGGATTCAGCAGAACGCCATTGCTCTGCACCTTCTCCACCAGCGCCGCGAGGAACTGCTGCTGGCGGTCCATGCGTTCGGTGTCGCTGCCGTTTCCCAGCGATTTCCGCGCCCGTACGTAGCCGAGGGCCTGCTCACCGCGGAGCGTCTGCGCACCGGCCTTCAGTCTGATGTGCGCGTCCGGGTCGTCGATCGGTTCCCGCACACACACGCGCACACCCCCGACGGCGTCCACCATGTCCTTGAAACCCCGGAAATCGATCACGATGTGGTGGTCGACCCGGATGCCGGTCAGCTTCTCGACGGTACGAATCGTGCACGCCGTACCCCCGAATCCGAACGCCCAATTGAATTGGGCGAATTGCGGTCTCGTGCGTGTTCCGTTGGCCTTGCGGCAGCTCGGGATGTCGACCATCAGATCGCGCGGCACCGACACGGCGGTCGCGCCGCGCCCGTTCGCCGCGAGGTGCAGCAGGATCGTCGTGTCGGAACGCTGCGGGCCCTTGTTCCGGCCGTACTCGCCGTTGCCCTTCCCGGCCCGGGTGTCGGAACCGATCAGCAGGATGTTCCGCGCACCCTGCGCGACGGACCTGGGCCGCTCCTTCTCGTACCGCTCCAGCTCGGCGGCGGCCGTCGTGTCGGTGGTGATGTTGTCGTCGAGCTTCTGGTAGAGCCACCACCCGGCACCGGCGGCGCCCAGCACGATGACGGAGGTGGCGAAGGCGACCCGGCGCAGCCAGTGCCGCGACCGCCGGTCGCCACCGGGATCGCCCGCGGCGCCGGTGATGTCCCCGCCGCCTGCGCCCCCGCCGTGGCCGCCCCCGTTCAGGGGGCCTCCGCCGTGCCCGGCCCCGCTCCGCGGGGGCCGCGCACCGTCGTCGCCCCGGCGGTCCGCGCCGGGCCCACCCGAACCGGGGTGAGCCGCGTCGGCCCGCGGCCCCGGGTCCCGGGCGACCACGGTGCGGTCCCCGGGCTCCGCGCCGGAGGCGGCGCGCCGGGCGGCCGCGGTGGTGTCGTTCCGCTGCGCGGACGCACTGCCGGACGCGTTCCCACCGGGCTGCCCCGTCCCGGCGGCGCCGCGGGCGGCCGCCTCTACGGCGGGCCCCTCCGTGGCCCGGGCGCCGCGCCCGGGCTGCCCCGGCTCGGCCGCGCCGCGTGCGGCCGCGTCCTCGTCCGGGGGCTTCGTGGTGGGTGTGCGGGGGCCGGGCTTGGCTTTTTCGGCGTTCGTCGGGGTGGGCGGTGCGCCCGGGGTGGGTGCGGGGCTGTCGTGCCGCCTCGCGGTGGGTGTGTCGGGGGCGGCACCGGCTTCGTGTCCGGCGGGCCGGGCGGGTTCGGCTTCGCGTGGCTGCCCGGCGGCTCGTGCGGCGCGGGTGTCCGCGCGCTTCGGCCCGGGCGTTGCCGGCCCGCCCGCTCGCGCCGCGGTGGGCCCGTTGCCCCGGCCGGGCGCGGGTGCGCCCTTGGCCGGGGGCTTCTTCTGGCGGCCGGTCAGGTCCGGGGCAGGCGTGGCGGACGGACCGGACGGGGAGTCCGGGGCGTCGGGCGTGCCAGCGCTGTCCGTCACGTACGAGTCCGTCCTTCATGGGCCCGGGGCAGTCGATCGCAGGGATAGACGGCGGAACCAGGCGCTTGGTTGTTCGAACGGTGATGGTCCTTAACGCCGATCATCCATCGGCGCCGAGCCCGAGTCCCGGGGGACCGGGCGCTCCGTCCGCCGGACGGGTGGACTTCAGCGCCCGGTGCCCACGGAGCGGGTGATGCGCTCGCTCTCGATCCGCTTCTCCAGCGCCTCCGGCGCCAGCTGGTCCCGGTTCCGGCACAGCACCACCGACGCGCCCGCCGCGAGCGGCGCGTACAGCCCCGCCGACAGTCCCTCCCAGGTGTCGTACGGCAGCGCCGACAGCAGCCGCGCCCCGGGCCGCAGGTCCAGGCGCTCCGCGTCCGCGCGGGCCCGCTCCACCAGCGCGGCGGCGGTCAGCTCCGTGCCGGCCACCACCAGCGCCGGGGCGTCCGGGTCCACCGGAACGTACGGGGCGAAGCGGTCACCCTGCGTCGGTACCTCGACGGCGTAGTCGTCGTAACCCTCCGGCGGCGTGCCGAAGCGCCTCCCCAGCGGGGCCAGCGAGAGCGCCAGCCGACTGCCGCCGCAGGCGCGCCCGTCGTCGAGCCGGTCGGGGCCGGCGACGACGTGGTCGGCGTCCGCCGGGTCGCCCCCGACCTCGGCCACGACACCCACCGAGGAGCAGGCGAGCAGCCAGACCGCCGTCTGCCAGTGGGCGGGCAGCAGCAGCGCGAGCCGCTCGCCGGGCTCGGCGGAGACCCCGTCCTGGAGGAGGTTCGACGTCTTGGCCACCCAATTGGCGAAGGTGGCCACCGACAATTCGACGCGCTCACCGGTGGCGTCGTCGTAGTACGTGATCAAAGGGCGGGCCGGGTCCGCGGCGAGCGCGGATCGCAGCAGGTCGGCGGGGGTGCGATCGCTGGCATTCACCCGCGCAAGAGTACGCGCGGCGGCGGCTCCCACGGGGCCGTACCGGTGACGGTGTCCACCGGACGGACCGATGCCCCGTCAGATTCCCGGCGGGCGTCAGAAGTCCGGATTGCCGAGGATCACCCCATGCGTGCCTTCCTTGCTTCCGCGATCGGCGTCGCGTGCGGCGCCGCACTCGTGCTCCCGCTGTCCCTGCCCGCCACCGCCTCCCCCGCCGCTCCTGCCGCCCCGGCCGCGGGGGAGGCGTCGATCCCCGGCTCCACGCAGTCCCTGCCGCTGACGCCCCTGCCGGCCGAACGCGCCACCGGCGCCGCCCAGCAGGGCCTGATCAAGCGGAACGTCAAGCCGTTCTCGCTGGTCGGCGTGGTCTGGGACGACCCCGACGACGAACTGCACGGCTCCGTCCAGGTCCGCACCCGCGCCACCGGCACCGACACCTGGTCCGGCTGGCAGGACGTCGAGACCCACAACCACGAGCACGCCGCCGACCCCGGTACGCCCGAGCGGGACTCCGCCTCGGTGCGCGGCTCCACCGCTCCCCTGTGGGTCGGCAACTCCGACGGGGTCGAGCTGCGCGTACGCGCCGAGGCCTCCCGCTCCGGCGCGACCGGCGCCTCGCTGCCGCGCGGCATGCGGATCGAGCTCGTCGACCCCGGCGACGAGCCCACCGCCGACGACTCGGCCGCCCGCGACGTCGCCGCCACCAACGGCCCCCTCGCCGACGACGATCCGGCGCAGCAGGGTCCCGAGGCCCCCGACGGCGCTGCCGACGAGGTGGTCGACGCCACCTCCGGCACCGCCACGGACACCGCCTCGGACGGCGTGGTCGACGGTACGGTCGGCGGCGCCGTCGACGGGGCCGACACCGGACAGGTCGCCACGCCCGCCCTGACCGCCGAGGAGTCGGCCAGTTCCGCCGTGAACGCCGACCTCGCGCCGCTCGGCGCCCTCGAGATCGCCGAGCTGTCCAAGGCCGAGACCGAGGCGTCGCTGGGCGAGGCGATGGGCGCCAAGCCGTACATCGGTCCCCGCCCGAAGATCATCACCCGCAAGGGCTGGGGCGCGGACGAGAAGCTGCGGGAACGCGACTTCCTCTACACCAACTCCGTGCAGGTCGCGTTCACCCACCACAGCGCCACGGGCAACAACTACACCTGCAAGCAGGCCCCCTCCGTTCTGCGCAGTATCTACCGCTACCACGTCCTGAGCAGTGGCTGGCGGGACATCGGCTACAACTTCGCCGTCGACAAGTGCGGAAACATCTACGAAGGCCGGGCAGGAGGCGTGGCCAAGCCGGTGCAGGGTGCCCACACACTCGGCTTCAACACCAACAGCATGGGCATCGCCGTCCTCGGCACGTACAGTCAATCCACCCCGCCTGCCGCCGCGGTGACCGCCATCGCGAAGCTGACGGCGTGGAAGCTCGGGCTGTACGGAAAGGACCCGCGAGGCAAGTCCACGCTCACGTCAGGCGGAGGAAACCGGTACAAGAAGGGCACGAAGGTCAAGCTGAACACCATCTCCGGGCACCGGGACGGATTCGCCACCGAATGCCCCGGAGCACGCCTCTACAGCAAGCTCGGTACGGCCCGGAGTTCGTCGGCCAGGCTTCAGGGCCGGTGACACCGGCATCCGCACCGAAGGGTCTGCATACACTGTCCGGTCGTATCGGTCATATGACCGATGACCATCGACCGGCCCCAGCAGGAAGCAGAGACGACAGGTGACAGAAGCGATCCTCCTGGTCGGTGGCAAAGGCACTCGGCTGCGGCCGATGACGGTGCACACGCCCAAGCCGATGGTCCCCGCGGCCGGCGTGCCGTTCCTCACGCACCAGCTGGCCCGGGCGCGGGCCGCGGGGGTCGAGCACATCGTGCTCGCCACCTCGTATCTCGCCGAGGTGTTCGAGCCCTACTTCGGAGACGGCTCGTCGCTCGGGCTGCACATCGAGTACGTCACCGAAGTGGAGCCGCTCGGTACGGGCGGGGCCATCCGCAACGTCGCCTCCCGCCTCCGGTCCGCGCCGGACGACCCGGTCCTCATCTTCAACGGGGACATCCTGACCGGCCTGGACATCCGACAGCTCGTCGCCACCCACGACGCCTCCGGCGCCGACGTCTCCCTGCACCTGACCCGGGTCGAGGACCCGCGCGCGTTCGGCCTCGTCCCCACGGACGCCACCGGGCGCGTCACGGCCTTCCTGGAGAAGCCGCAGACCCCCGAGGAAATCGTCACCGACCAGATCAACGCCGGCGCGTACGTCTTCCGACGGTCCGTCATCGACACCATCCCCACCGGGCGGCCGGTCTCGGTCGAACGCGAGACGTTCCCCGACCTGCTGGCCTCCGGCGCCCACCTCCAGGGCATGGTCGACTCCACGTACTGGCTGGACCTCGGCACCCCGCAGGCGTTCGTCCGCGGCTCCGCCGACCTGGTGATGGGCCGTGCCCCGTCCCCGGCCGTACCGGGCCGCTGCGGCGACCGGCTCGTCCTCCCGGGCGCCACCGTCGCCGCGGACGCCAAGCTCACCGGCGGCACGGTCGTCGGCGCCGGCGCGTTCGTCGGGGAAGGCGCCCGGATCGACGGCAGCGCCGTCCTCGCCGACGCCGTCGTGGAAGCCGGCGCGGTCGTCACCGACTCGCTCATCGGCGAGGGCGCCCGCATCGGCGCCCGGACCGTGCTGCACGGCGCCGTCATCGGCGACGGCGCCCACGTCGGCGCCGACAACGAACTGCGCGACGGTGTCCGCGTGTGGTGCGGAGCGCGGCTGCCTGACGGGGCCGTCCGCTTCTCCTCCGACCAGTAGGACCCCTGTCCTCGGCCACGAGGAGCCGGAAACTCGGCCATGAACAGCCGGAAACTCGGCCATGAGGTGCCGGAAACACCGATGGGCCCCTGGAGACAGGGGCCCACTTCCGTGCCCGGGCCCCGTGTCGACCCGTCGGCCGGTCTACTCTCTTAGTGACCCCGACCCGAGGACCGCACCGTGGCAGGCCGCTACGCCCCCCGCCCCACCCGCACCCAGCTGCGCGGCGGCGACCTCGCCATACCCGCCGCCCGGTCCGCGTCCTCGTCCGCCGCGTGCGGTCCCTCCCGGACCCGGAGCTGGACACCGCCCTGGCCCCTGGACCTGGGGCTCGTCCTCGGCCCGCTGCGGCGCGGCCCCGCCGACCCCACCTTCCGTACCGCCCCCGACGGCTCCGTCTGGCGCGCCGGCCGCACCCCGGCCGGGCCCGGCACCCTGCGGATCGCGGCCCGCGGCGGGACCGTCGAGGCCGAGGCGTGGGGGCCCGGCGCCGACTGGCACCTCGACCGCCTCCCCGAACTGCTCGGCGAGCGCGACGACCCCGACGCGTTCACGCCCCGGCACCGGCTCGTCGCCGCGACCCTGCGCCGCCGGCCCGGTCTGCGGCTGACCCGCACCGGGCTGGTCATGGAGGCGCTGATCCCGTCGATCCTGGAGCAGAAGGTCACGACGGACGAGGCGTACCGCGCCTGGCGACTGCTCGTGCGCCGGTTCGGCGAGCCCGCCCCCGGGCCCGACCCGCGGCTCTACGTCATGCCGGAGCCCCGTACGTGGGCCATGATCCCGTCCTGGGAATGGCACCGCGCGGGCGTCGACTCCAAACGCTCCTCGACGATCCTGCGCGCCGTGCGCGTGGCCCGCCGCATGGAGGAGGCCGCGGCCATGGACGGCCCCGACGCGCAGCGACGCCTCGAACTGATCCCCGGCATCGGGCCGTGGACCTCCGCCGAAACGGTCCAGCGCAGCAACGGCGCCCCCGACGCGGTCTCGGTCGGCGACTACCACCTCCCGAGCATCGTCGGCTTTGCCCTGGCCGGCCGCCGGGAGGCCGACGACGACGAGATGCTGGAACTCCTGGCCCCCTACGCAGGCCAGCGCCACCGCGCGGCCCGCCTGATCCTCCTCAGCGGCCACACCCCACCCCGCCGCGCCCCCAGAATGACCCCGGGCAACATCGCCGCGCTCTGAGCCCTCGGCCACCGACGGCCTGCCGTGGCCTGCGCCTTCTTCCGGCCCCGGCTGGGAACGTCCGCGAGGCGGCACGGAGACTCCCGGACCACGGGTGCTTGCTGGAGCAGTGCGCCGGAAGATGAGCATCCGCTCCGTTCCGTGAGGTCGTGCCGTGCCGGCAGGCCGACGAACGTCCCTGCGGCGAAGGTCATTCGTGTCCGTCGCGTCGGCGAGCGGCGAGGATCGCGACGTCAGGAACGCGGTGGCGGGCACGCCGCAGACCTGGACCCATGCCGGGTTGACGTACACATGGCGCAGCTGGGCGTCGAGCACGACGACGGGGGCCAAGGTCCCCTCGACAAGCTGACGCGACAGAAGGCCGTCTTCCTCCGGAAAAGGCCACTGCGGCGTGGGGCTCTCACCGTTCACGGGTTCCCTCTCACTGTCTCCACCGGAGCCGATGCATACCCCGTCGAGGGGGTGACCGCTCGCGGTGCGGTGGGGGCGCATGAACGTGGACGTGGGGCGTGACGCAGACCAGAGGCCCGAGGAGCCCCTGCGGCATCGGGGACGAGTGGGCACAACCGGACCACCGGGCCGCAGGCGAAAGGGTGGCCGGGGCGGAGCCCCGGTTTCGGGAAGGGGCGGGGGAGCGCCCGCCGCGGGCGCGACCGGGTCCGGGCGGAGCCCCCGGGAGGGGTGATCCCGACCGCGGCGCCGTCGGGGTCACCGCACCTCGACGAACGCCCCCGCATCCCGCGCATCCCGCGCCCGCGCCTCCCCCGCCGGCCGCCCTACGGCCACCGCACCCATCGGGTCCCACCCCGACGGCAGGGCGAGCGCCTCGCGGACCACGTCCCGGCAGAACATCGTCGAGGACACCCACGCCGACCCGAGCCGCTCTCCCGCCAGCGCCACCAGGAAGTTCTGCACGCCCGCCCCCGCGGCGACCACGAACATCTCGCGCTCGGCCGTGTCGCGCCGCTCGTCGCCGTAGCTGTGGGCGCCGTCCATGACGAGGCAGGGCACGACCAGGTACGGCGCGTTGCGCAGGACGTCGCCGCGCCGGACGCGTTTCGCGATGAACTCCGCCGACCTGCCGTCGCGGCGCAGGTCGGCGATCCACGCCTCACGCATCGCGTCGAGCAGCCGGGTCCGCGACTCCTCGGACTCCAGCAGCACGAAACGCCACGGCGTCGTGTGGTGCGGCGCGGGCGCCGTGACGGCCGCGGCGACGGCACGCCGTACCGCACCCGGGTCCACGGGGTCGTCCGTGAACTCGCGGACGGTCCGCCGCAGCGTCATCGCCTCGCGCACCGCCTCGGAGGTGCCGAGCCGGAACATGTCGTCCGCGGCCGAACGCACCAGCGCCCGGGCGCCCTCCGCGCCGTCGTCGACCAGGTGCGGCAGGCCCCGCACCACGGCGACCGGCAGGCCCTCGGCCTTGCCCTTGACCAGGTCCCCTGCGGCGGCCAGCTCGTCGGCGCTCGCCACGACGGTCGCGACGAGCGGATTGCCGTACGCGTCGATGCCGCCGCGCAGGTCGTCCAGGACCCGTACGCCCGCCGCGCCGATCGCCACGTCGGTGAGCCCGCTGCGCCACGGGCGTCCGGAGGTGTCGGTGACGACGACGCCGACGTCCACACCGAGCGTGTCGCGCAGCCCCGCGCGGATGGCGCGTGCCGACGCGTCGGGGTCCTCCGGCAGCAACAGCACCGTGCCGGACGGTGTGTTGGACGCGTCCACCCCGGCCGCGGCCATCACCAGGCCCTGCCGGTTCTCGACGATCCGCAGCGTGCCGCGGCGGGCCACCACCCGTACCGTCTCGGCGTCGATCGCGGCCTCGCGGTCGGCGGCCGTGACGATCCGCCCCTCCGCCTTGCTGACGATCTTCGAGGTGACGAGCAGGACGTCCCCGTCGGCGAGGCCCGGCTCGGTGGCCGCGATCAGCTTGGCGAGGTCGTCGCCCGGCCGGACCTCCGGCAGCCCGGGCAGTGCCCAGACCCGGTACGAGGGCGACGTCATGCACGCACCTCCTCGGCGAGCGCCAGCGCCTCGCGGGCCATCGCCGTCGTCGCGTCGAGGTCGGTCATCATCAGGGGTACGGCCTTGCAGCGGATGCCCGCCGCCTCGACGTCGGCCACCGTCCCGGCGTCGACGGTGTCGACGAGCCAGCCGTCCAGCAGCCCGGAGCCGTAGTGCTGGGCCACCGCGGCGGCCGTGGCCTCGACGCCCACCGCCGCGAGCACCTTGTCGGCCATGCCGCGCACCGGGGCGTCGCCGACGATGGGGGAGAGACCCACCACGGGCACGCCCGCCTCGGCGATGGCCTCCCGGATGCCGGGCACGGCGAGGATCGTGCCGACGCTGACGACCGGGTTGGACGGCGGGAAGATCACCACGTCGGCCTCGGCGACGGCCTCCAGCACGCCGGGCGCCGGCTTGGCCCGTTCGGCGCCGACCGGTACGACGGCGTGCGCGTCCACGGAGGCGCGCATCTTCACCCAGTACTCCTGGAAGTGCACGGCCCTGCGCTCGCCGTCCACCTCGACGGCCACATGGGTCTCGACACGGTCGTCGGACATCGGCAGCAGCCGTACGCCCGGCTGCCAGCGGGCGCACAGCGCCTCGGTGACGGCGCTCAGCGGGTAGCCGGCGCCCAGCATCTGCGTACGGACGATGTGGGTGGCGAAGTCGCGGTCGCCGAGCCCGAACCACTCGGGGCCGACGCCGTACGCGGCGAGTTCCTCCTTGACGTGGAAGGTCTCGTCCGCGCGCCCCCAGCCCTGCTCCTCGTTGATGCCACCGCCGAGGGTGTACATGACCGTGTCGAGGTCGGGGCAGACCTTCAGCCCGAACAGATGGATGTCGTCACCGGTGTTGCCGATGACCGTGATGTCCGCGTCGGGCGCGGCCTGCTTGAGGCCGCGGAGAAAACGGGCACCACCGATGCCGCCGGCCAGAACCACAATGCGCATACGGACAGTGTGTCAGCCGGAGGATGATCGTTCGGGGGGTGGTGGTCGGGCGGCGGGAGGGGGCCGTCAGACGGTGACCGTCTCCTGGGCGCAGGACCGCGTCGTGTGCATCGGCATCTCCGTCAGGCCCGGGTAGTAGATGTGCAGGCTGACGGCCGGTTCGAGGGAGTCGTTGACGACGTCGTGCGCGTAACCGGGCGCGAAGACACGCTGCGCGCCGGCGCCGAGCGTCAGTGCGCCCCTTTCCGTACGCTCCGTCAGTTCGCCGTCCAGGACGGTCATGACGCCGGAGGAGCCGCCGTGGTCGTGGAGGCCCGTGCCCTGGCCGGGAACCCAGGACAGCAGCCAGACCTCGTAGCCGCCCGGGGTCTCCTCGGCCCGGGCGGAGCCGAGGGCGTGGGGAACGTTCCGCAGCCGGTGGTACCAGCGGGTGGTGGCGTCGTACTGGACGAGAGGGGCCCACTGGGCGCGGTCGGCCGCGATGGAGCGGGCGAGCCCGACGAAGTCGGCCACGGTGACCGGGTGCTGCTTGGCGGGCTGGAGCAGGTGCTGGACGGCGAGGATGTCGCCGGCGATCTGGAGGTCGCTGTCGCTGTTCATGGGGTGGGGGTTCCTCGGCAGAGAACAAGACGTGCGGTCACGCGGAAACGCGATGAGGAAGAAACGCTGGAGCTCTACGGCATCAACAGCAACAGCGACAGCGACAGGAGGCAGCGCGGCGGAACCCGTTGGGGGTCGCGGAGGGCGCTGAGGTCACTGGCATGCCAACAAAGGTGACCGCCCTGGTATCCGTCTGTCAACTCAATGCCCGATTTGGTGGCAATGTTTCACCTCATCCGGTTACTCCGGTCGGAGAAAGGTTTATGCGCTCGTAAGTCGGGACACATGGCGCAGCAACCACTCGCGCAAACGTCCGCGTGCTCTCGTGACCGGACTGTGATCCGGGTCGCTTCACCGCCAGGATCGCAACAAGATCGAAGTCGCGTACGTCCTTCCTTGAGAGGCGTCGAAAGGGAGGGTGCGGGCAGGCCGGTGGGTATGTGTCTCGTTTTTGGTGATTTGAACACTTTCCGCATAGCCTTGGTTCCGCAGAGTGAATACCGGGCCCAATAGCAGATCCCCGCTTGACTGGCTCGGAGCAGCACACTTGTAATTTCACTCGTGTCGTTCGGCCGGAATGACGACAAACGGCCACATCACGGGGACGCAAAGTACAGACGAGGGGCGCAGATGACCGAGTTGTTCCAGGAACTGCTGGTCGAGGACGCGGACGAAGAACTCGGCTGGCAGGAGCGCGCGTTGTGCGCCCAGACCGATCCCGAGTCCTTCTTTCCCGAGAAGGGCGGATCCACCCGGGAGGCCAAGAAGGTCTGCCTGGCCTGCGAAGTCCGTTCGGAATGCCTCGAGTACGCGCTGGCCAATGACGAAAGATTCGGAATCTGGGGCGGTCTGTCCGAGCGTGAGCGTCGCCGACTGAAGAAGGCCGCTGTCTGAACGCCGTCCGACCAAACGGCACACACACGCACGTAAAGACCGGTCCGTCGACTGTGCTCTGTCCACAGGCGGCGGACCGCTGTCGTGCCAGCCATTAGTGTGGGGCTCCGTCCGAGACGCTCCCACGCCCCCCGCGGGGCGACCCCCCGGCCGGAGGGCCCGTACCTCGATGTCCGCCACCACAGCCGCGTTTTCCCCCGCCTCCCCCGCGCATCAGCCAGAGTTCCCGCGGCACGTCGTCACCGCCGTCCTGGTCTCCCACGACGGGGCCCGCTGGCTGCCCGACGTCCTCGCCGGCCTGCTCGGCCAGGAGCGCCCCGTGCAGAACGTCATCGCGGCCGACACCGGAAGCGCCGACGACTCCGCGCGGCTGGTCACCGAGGCCGTCGGCGACGAGCGGGTGCTGCACCTCGCGCGCCGTACGGGGTTCGGCGCCGCGGTCGACGAGGCGGCCCGCACCGCCCCGGTGCTCGGCCCCGACGACCTGCCCTATCTGAAGCGGCCCAGCGGCTGGGACCCGGTCAGCCGGACGTGGCGGGACGACGCGTACGACATGCCCGAGCTGCCGTACGGCGAGCCCGTGCAGTGGCTCTGGCTCCTCCACGACGACTGCGCCCCCGAGCCGGGCGCCCTCGCCGAACTGCTGCGCGTCGCGGACGGCGACGAGGACGCCGCGATCGTCGGCCCCAAGCTGCGCGGCTGGTACGACTGCAAGCAGCTCCTCGAAGCCGGCGTCTCCATCGCCAACAGCGGCCGCCGCTGGACCGGCCTCGACCGGCGCGAGCAGGACCAGGGCCAGCACGACCAGGTCCGCCTCGTCCTCTCCGTCTCCAGCGCCGGCATGCTCATCCGCCGCGACGTCTTCGAGGAGCTCGGCGGCTTCGACCGCCGACTGCCCCTCATGCGCGACGACGTCGACCTGTGCTGGCGCGCCCACAGCGCCGGTCACCGCGTCCTCGTCGCCCCCGACGCCGTGCTGCGCCACGCCGAGGCCTCCGCCCGCGAGCGGCGCAGCGTCGACTGCGTGGGCCGCTCCGTCGCAGGCCCCCACCGCGTCGACAAGGCCGGCGCCGTCTACACCCTGCTCGCCAACGCGCGCGGCGCCGCCGTGCCGTACGTCCTGCTCCGGCTGATCGTCGGCACCCTCCTGCGCACCCTCGCCTATCTCGTCGGCAAGGCACCCGGCCAGGCCGTCGACGAAGTCACGGGCCTCATCGGCACCCTGCTGCGGCCCGAGCGGATCATCGCCGCCCGCCGCAGACGCTCCCGCCGGGCCGTGGACCCGCGCGAGCTGCGGCCGCTGTTCCCGCCGCCCGGCGCCACCGTCCGGGCCACCTTCGAGCAGGTGGCGTCCAACTTCGGCGGCAGTGACGCCGATTCCGGCGGCTCGCGGCACGGCGCCGTGGAGTCCGGACCGGGCGGTGACGACGCCGACTACCTGGAGATCGAGCAGTTCGCCCGCCTGAAGAAGATCGCCCGCAAGCCGGGCCCGGTCCTCTTCGCGCTCCTGCTCGTCGTGTCGGTCGTGGCCTGCCGCGGCCTGTACGGCGGGGGTTCCCTCGCGGGCGGCGTCCTGCTGCCCGCACCCGGCTCCGTCGGCGAACTGTGGGGGCGGTACGCCGACGGCTGGCACCCGCTCGGCACCGGCGGCACTCAGAGCGCCCCGCCCTACCTCGCCGTCCTCGCCGCACTGTCCGCGCTGTTCCTCGGCTCGACCGGGCTCGCGCTCACCGTGCTGCTGGTCTGCTCGGTCCCCCTCGCCGGCGTCACGGCCTACTTCGCCTCACGCCCGCTCGTCGAGTCCCGGCTCCTGCGCGCCTGGGGCGCCGTCGCCTACGCCTTCCTGCCCGCCGCGACCGGCGCCCTGGCCACCGGACGCCTCGGCACCGCGGTCCTCGCCGTCCTCCTGCCGCTGATCGCCCGGGCCGCCGTCGCGGCCCACGGCCTGCGCGGCGGCGGCACCGGTGCCCCCCGCGGCAGCTGGCGCGCCACTTGGGCGTACACCTTCCTGCTCACCTTCGCGATGGCGTTCACCCCGGTCGTCTGGCCGCTCGCGGTCGTCCTCGGCCTGGCCGTGCTCGCGCTGCGCCGGGACGACATCACCGCGTACGGGCTGCGCTTCCTCGCCACGATCGGCACCCCGCTGCTGGTCCTCGCCCCCTGGTCGCTGTCTCTCCTCACCGACCCGGCCGCGTTCCTCACCGAGGCCGGACTGGAGTCCGCCGCCGGCAGCGCGAGCGCGCTGGACCTGCTCGGCATCAGTCCGGGCGGGCCCAAGACCGTCGGCGGCCTGGTCCTGATCGGCGTGGTCCTCGCCGCGCTCGCGGCCCTGCTGCGCGCCGAGCGGCAGTTCGCCGTCCGCGCCGCCTGGGTCGCGGCCCTCACCGGCCTCGTCTTCGCGGTCCTCACCAACGGCTCCGGCTGGGCCGGCCCCGCCACCCTCGTCTACGGCATCGCCTTGCTGGCGGCCGGCATGCTCGGCGCCGAAGGCGGCCGCACCCGCGTCGCCGCGCAGAACTTCGGCTGGCGGCAGCCCGTCGCCGTCCTCATCGCGCTCGCCGCCGCCGTCGGCCCGCTGATCTCCGCCGCCGGCTGGATGCTCGGCGGCGCCGGCGGACCGCTGGAGCGCGTCGACCCGGTCCAGGTCCCGGCATTCGTCGCCGAGGAGAGCGACACCCGCGACCAGCCACGCACCCTCGTGCTCGGCGGCACCTCGACCGCCAAGGTCTCCTACACCCTCGTCCGCGGCTCCGGCGCCCGGCTCGGCGACGCCGAACTGGCCGCCGCGGGCGGCAGTGACCCGCGCCTGGACAAGGTCGTCGCCCACCTGGTGGCCGGCTCCGGCGCCGACCAGACCGACCAGCTCAGCGGCTTCGCCATCCGGTACGTCCTGGTCAGGGACGGCGCCCCGCGCCAGATGAGCCGCGTCCTGGACTCCACACCCGGCCTGAGCCGGCTGAGCCAACTGGACGGCAGCGCGCTGTGGCGGGTCGACCGCCAGGTCGCCCGCGCCACGATCGTCCCCGGCGGCGACGGCAAGGGCGAGCGGCTGCCGGTCGCGTCCGGCCCCGTGGAGGCCCACACCGACATCCCCAAGGGCGGTGCCGGCCGCGTCCTGCGGATCGCGGACCGCGCCGACGACGGCTGGCGGGCCACCCTCGACGGCCGCCCCCTGAAGAAGACGGTCGTCGACGACTGGGCGCAGGGCTTCGAGCTGCCCGCCGAGGGCGGCCGCCTCGACCTGACGTACGAGGCCCCCTTCACCCACTCGGCGTGGATCTGGGCGCAGAGCTTCCTCGCCGTCGTGCTGCTGGTGCTGGCCCTGCCGGGGCGGCGCCGGGACGTCGACGACGACCTGCCGGAGGATGAGCCCGCCGTGTCCGCGCAGGACCTCGAGGGCGACGGCCGGCGAGCCCGCCGCCTCCGGGCGGCGGCGGCCGCCGAGGCGGAGGCCGAAGCCGCGGCGGGACCGGTTCCCGACGCCGATCCGTACGCGCACGCGCAGCCCGGGGCGCACACCCCTCCGCAGGAGCGGACGCCCGCCGAGCGGGCGCCCGGCGGGCAGCCGTACGAGGAGCAGCCCTACGGCGAGCAGCAGCAGGCCGCCGGCCACGGCGGGGTGCCGCAACAGCCCGCGTACGGCGAGTGGGACGACCAGCAGGCGTACGCGTACCAGCAGCAGGCGTACGACCAGGCCTACCAGGCCGATCCGTACCAGCAGCAGTACCCGCAGGAGCAGTACGGGCAGCAGCAGTACGACCCGTACCAGCAGCAGTACGGCCAGGAGCAACAGCAGTACGGCCAGGAGCAGCAGCAGTACGGCCAGGAGCAGCAGCCGTACGGCCAGGAGCAGCAGCCGTACGGCCAGGACCAGCAGCAGTACACGCAGGGGCAGTACGGCCAGGACGGCCAGTACGACCAGGGCGCGTACGACCCGTACGACTACGAGAACGAGCAGCGTCCCGACGGGAGCAGCAACCAGTGAACCGCGCCACCCTCTCCCTCGTCGCGGCCGTCACCGCCCTCGGCGCCGTCACCGGGATCGCCGCCCTGACCGCCCCCGACGGCGCCGCTTCCGACGGCGCCCCCAAGGCGGCGGCGCGGCTGCCCGTGGAGCGCACGAGCCTGCTCTGCCCCGCGCCCAGCACGTCCGAGGTCGCCGAGACGGTGTACACGTCGTTCACCCCGGCGGGCACGCCGGCGGCGGCCGGCGGGGAATCGCCCCCCGCCGGCGGGGAAACCGCCCGGGCCGAGCTGAAGCCGTCCGCGGCGGCGGCGAACGACACCACGGCGGACCCGAAGAAGGCCGAGGAGAAGAAGCCGGACGCGCCGAAGAAGGCGGCCGCCGCCGACAAACCCGTCGTCACCCTCGCGCAGCCCGGCAAGCCCGTGTCCGCCGAGGCGAACGGCGCCGAAGCGCCCGCCCTGGTCGGCACCGCCTCCGGCCGGCTCGCCCCCGGCTGGACCACCCAGCAGACCACCACCGTCCCGGCGGGCGGCTCGCGCGGCCTGCTCGGCATCAGCTGCACGGCCCCCGACACCGACTTCTGGTTCCCCGGCGCCTCCACCGCCAAGCAGCGCCAGGACTACGTCCACCTGACCAACCCGGACGACAGCGCCGCCGTCGTCGACATCGAGCTGTTCGGGCCGAACGGCGCCCTCAAGGCGCAGCTCACCGAAGGCATCCCCGTCCCGGCCCGGTCCAGCGTCCCGGTGCTGCTCTCCACGCTGACCGCCGATCCGGCCGCGGAGGACGTCACCGTCCATGTCACGACCCGCAGCGGCCGGGTCGGCGCGGTGGTCCGCTCCGCCGACGACAAGCTCGGCAGCGACTGGCTCCCCGCGTCCACCGACCCGGCCGGCACGCTGGTGCTGCCGGGCATCCCGGCGGACGCCACCTCGGTGCGGCTCGTGGCGTACGCGCCGGGCGAGGACGACGCCGACGTGAAGGTCCGGCTGGCGAGCCCGACCGGCACGATCACCCCGGCCGGCGGCGAGGGACTGCACATCAAGTCCGGGATGACGGCGTCCCTCGACCTGAAGGACGTCACCCGCGGCGAGGCGGGCTCCCTGTTGCTGTCGCCCGCGCAGAGCGGGCGGGCCACGCCGGTCGTCGCCGCGCTGAAGGTGGTGCGGGGCAAGGGCGACAAGCAGGAGGTCGCCTTCATCCCGGCGACCGGCCCCGTGGGCGAGCGGGCGACCGTCGCCGACAACCGCGCCCAGGGCACGACCCTGTCGCTGACCGCCCCCGGCGAGACCGCCGAGGTGAAGGTCTCCGTGTCGGCGGGCACCCAGGGCGGCGCGCCGACGAGCAAGACGTACACGGTGAAGGGCGGCACGACCCTGGCGGTCGCACCGCCGGTGCCGGCCGGGCTGAAGGGCTCGTACGCGCTCACCGTGGAGACCGTGTCGGGTGGCCCCGTGCACGCGGCCCGGACGCTGGCCGTGCCGGAGGACGGCATCCCGATGTTCACCGTCCAGGCGCTGTCGGACGACCGCGGGACGGTGGAGGTGCCGTCGGCCCAGCAGGACCTGTCGGTCCTGGACTAGCGACACCGCACCGGTGGTCTCGGCCCGGCGGTCCGGGCGAGCGTCCCGGCACTGGCGGGCCGGGGGACGGCTTGCCCGCGTGGGCCGGACGGCCTGCCCCGCGTGGGCCGGACGGGGCCGGACGGCCTGCCTCGCGTGGGCCGGACGGGGCCGGACGGCCTGCCCCGCGTGGGCCGGGGCCCGGGCCCCGTAGGTCGCTCAGTCCTGGCCGTACCGGGGGTCGACGGACTCGGGCGACAGGCCCAGCAGCTCGGCCACCTGCTCCACGACCACCTCGTGGACCAGCAGGGCCCGCTCGTCGCGGTTCTTGGCGCGCAGCTCGACCGGCCGCCGGTAGATCACGATCCGGGCCGGCCGGTCCCGGCCGGCCGGGACCGAGTTGCCCAGCGGAACCGTCTCCTCGGGGGCCGCCGGTACCTCCAGGACGTGGAAGTCGACCTCGGCCAGCTGCGGCCAGAGCCGCTCCAGCCGCTCCACGGAGTCCTGCACCAGGTCGCGGAAGGTCTCCCCGCGGCTCGCCGAGAGCGGCACCTGCGGCGGGGCGACGGGCCCACGCATACCGCGGCCGTGGCGGTCGCGGCGGCGGGGCCGTGGCTCGGTCGGTCGGGGCGGCACGGGAGTGTCCATCACTGACGCAGGGTAACTCTCCGGGGCGCACGACGATCGGGGCCGCGCGCGGGGTGCCTTCTCCGGAGTGGATCACCGCCCGGTCCGGTGTCCCCCGCGTGTCACGCAGATGTCCGCAATCGAGCATTCCAGCCAAGCTTGGGCTCGATTCAGCGCGTTCCCACGATCAACACCGTCGTCGAGAATGACCGGATTCATACGACGTAATGTTCGACCGGTCGGCCGCCCGATCCGGGCGTCACGACCTCCCGCGCAGGTCAACCGAGTTGCTCCGAAGGCCCTTGTGCGGGACATCACACCGCGACACGGGCGAGTGACCTGGTGGAGAGTCGTCGCGGCCCGCTCAAGAGTGCGGTACCGTCCAACGTCGTGAGCCCTGTACGTCGCTGTTCGCGCACCGCGTGCGGCCGCCCTGCCGTCGCGACACTGACGTACGTCTATGCCGACTCGACTGCGGTCCTCGGCCCGCTCGCCACCTACGCCGAGCCCCACTGCTACGACCTGTGCGCCGAGCACAGCGAGCGCCTCACCGCGCCGCGCGGCTGGGAGGTCGTCCGCCTCTCGGACGCCTCCGCCCCCGCGCGCCCCAGCGGTGACGACCTTGAAGCGCTCGCCAACGCCGTCCGCGAAGCGGCCCGCCCCCAGGAGCGGGCGGCCCAGGCCGGCGGCAAGGGCGGCGGACGCGGCGGGGACCCGGTGGAAGTCGGCCGCCGCGGCCACCTCCGGGTGCTGCGCTCCCCGGACTCCTGACCGGGCACTTCGCGTTCCGGACCTGCGGGTAGTTTGTGTACCTCTACACAGGGCTTGCAGGAGGTTGGGCAGTGGCTGCTGATCTGTCGCAGATCGTGAAGGCGTACGACGTCCGCGGGGTGGTGCCGGATCAGTGGGACGAGCCGCAGGCGGAACTCTTCGGTGCCGCCTTCGTCCGGGTGACCGGCGCCGACGCCATCGTCGTCGGCCACGACATGCGCCCGTCGTCGCCCGGCCTGTCGGGCGCCTTCGCCCGCGGCGCGGCCGCCCAGGGCGCCGACGTCACCCTCATCGGCCTCTGCTCGACCGACCAGCTGTACTTCGCCTCCGGCTCGATGAACCTGCCGGGCGCCATGTTCACCGCGTCGCACAACCCCGCCCAGTACAACGGCATCAAGCTGTGCCGGGCCGGTGCGGCGCCGGTCGGCCAGGACACCGGCCTCGCCGAGATCCGGACGCTCGTGGAGAACTGGTCCGAGGCGGGCGCCCCCGCCGCCGCGGCGACCCCGGGCACGATCAGCGAGCGCGACACGCTCAACGACTACGCCGCGCACCTGAAGTCCCTGGTCGACCTCTCCGCCGTCCGGCCGCTCAAGGTCGTCGTGGACGCGGGCAACGGCATGGGTGGCCACACCGTCCCGACCGTCTTCGCCGGTCTGCCCCTCACCGTCGTACCGATGTACTTCGAGCTGGACGGCACCTTCCCCAACCACGAGGCGAACCCGCTCGACCCGGCGAACATCGTCGACCTGCAGGAGCGCGTCCGCGCGGAGGGCGCGGACCTCGGCCTCGCCTTCGACGGTGACGCCGACCGGTGCTTCGTCGTGGACGAGCGGGGCGAGCCCGTCTCGCCGTCGGCGATCACCGCCCTCGTCGCGTCCCGGGAGCTGGCGAAGAACGGCGGCTCGGGCACCGTCATCCACAACCTGATCACGTCCTGGTCCGTCCCCGAGGTCGTACGCGAGAACGGCGGCACCCCGGTCCGCACCCGGGTCGGTCACTCCTTCATCAAGGAGGAGATGGCGAAGACCGGCGCGATCTTCGGCGGCGAGCACTCGGCGCACTACTACTTCCGGGACTTCTGGAACGCCGACACCGGCATGCTCGCCGCCCTCCACGTCCTCGCGGCCCTGGGCGGCCAGGACACGCCGCTGTCCTCGCTGGTCTCCTCCTACGACCGCTACACCGGCTCCGGCGAGATCAACTCCACGGTCGCGGACCAGGCGGCCCGTGCCGCGGCGGTCCGCGAGGCCTTCGCCTCCCGCGACGGAGTCGCCGTCGACGAGCTCGACGGCCTGACCTTCACCGCCCGGGACTGGTGGTTCAACCTGCGCCCCTCCAACACGGAACCGCTGCTGCGCCTGAACGTCGAGGGACGCGACGAGGTCATCATGGCCAAGATCCGCGACGAGGTCCTGGCGCTGGTCCGCGCCTCCTGAGACGCGGGCGGTACGGCCCGGCGCAGGCTTCCCGGCGGGGCCGTGGCTCCGCCGGGCCGAGCCCGCGCCGACCGGCCCTGGTGGGGCCGGGCCTTTCCAGGCCGATTCTGATTCGGGCTGCGCCCCTGTTGCTCCGTGCCCCTGTCGGTCTGGGCACCGTCGGTCCGGGCTCTTTTCGGGCCGCCCGATTCAGACCGGCCCCCGTCGGTCCGGCCCCCCTTTGGGCCGAGCGCTTTCCGGGGCCGCCCGCCAGACCCCCCGTCGGTCCGGCCCCCGTCGGTCAGGCCCCCGTCGGGCCGGTCCCCGTGGGTCCAGGTCCGTTCCAGGCCGAGCCTGTGCCGGCCAGGCCCCCGTCGGGCCGGGCCCCCGTCGGGCCGGGCCCGCCCAGCCGGGCCCGTGGGGCCGAGCCCCCCGCGCGAAGCCCTTCGGGCAGGATCGCCGGCCGGCGCAGCAGAGTCGTACCGCTCGTCCCGGCGGGCCGCGCCCGACGGCGACGCGGGCCGCCGTCCCTATCGCTGTCGCCGCCCCGTCAGGCGGTATTCCGCCAAGCCGCGTCCCCGATTCCCCGCCGGCCGCCTTCCAGGTGCCCGTCAAGCCGCGTCCCCCGCGCCCCGGCGGTAGGCTGACGTGGCCAAACCGCACCACCGCCATCACTCGCACCGCGTTCGAAGGGACCCACCCCATGCCGCTCGAAGCCGGCCTTCTGGAGATCCTCGCCTGCCCGGCCTGCCACGCCCCGCTCAGCGACCGCACGGCAGCCGAGACGCCCGAGCTGATCTGCACCGGCGAAGACTGCGGCCTGGCCTACCCCGTACGGGACGGCATCCCGGTGCTCCTCGTGGACGAGGCCCGCCGCCCCGCCTGACGGCACGCGCCCGGCCACACGGGCGGAGTCCATCCACCGCACGGCGATCGGAGGCCCCACCCCATGCTCGACGAGTCGCTGCTCGACGACCCGGACGCCCTCGCCCGAGCCGACCGCCGCGGTCTCCTCCGCGGGGCCGCCGAAGCGGGCGCGCGCGTGCGCACCGCCGCCCGGCACGCCGCCGAGGCGGGCGTCGCCGAGCTGAACCCCGAGGGCCGCCCCCGCGCCGTCCTCGTCGCCGGGCCCGGCACCGCCGCGACCGGTGTCGCGGACCTGGTCGGCGCCCTCGTGGGCGCCTCCGCACCGGTCACCCGCCTGCACCCCACCGGCGTCGCCCCCGCCGCGGGCGCGCTGCGCTGGGCGCTCCCGGGCTGGGCCGGCCCCGTGGACCTGCTCCTGCTCGTCACCACGGACGGCAGCGAACCCGGGCTGGCGGTCCTCGCCGAGCAGGCGTACCGCCGCGGCGTCACGGTCGTCGCCGTAGCACCCCGGCGCTCCCCGCTCTCCGAAGCCGTGGACGACACGCACGGCCTCGTCGTCCCGATGGCCACGGCGCCCCACGAGCCGTCCGAGGAGGAGACACCGGCGGCCAGTTCCGGCGCCCTCTGGGCGCTGTTCACCCCTCTCCTGGTGCTGCTCGACCGGGTCGGACTGATCTCCGCCCCCGCCGACACGCTGCAGGGCCTCGCGGACCGGCTCGACCGTACGGCGGAACGCTGCGGTCCGGCCATCGCGACCTACAGCAACCCGGCCAAGACCCTCGCCGCCGAACTCGCCGACTCCCTGCCGCTGATCTGGTCGGAGGGCACGATCGCCGGCCCCGTGGGCCGGCGGTTCGCCACCGTGCTCGCCGAACTGGCGGGCCGCCCCGCGTTCGCGGCCCAGCTCCCCGAGGCGCTCCCCTCCCACGCGGTGCTCCTGGCGGGCGACTTCGCGGGCGGCGCCGACCCCGACGACTTCTTCCGCGACCGGGTCGAGGAGGAACAGGCCCTCCGCGCTCGCGTCGTCCTGCTGCGCGACCGCTCGGTCGGCGGCCTGACCGCGGCACCGGCCGCCCGTGAACTGGCGCTCAGCCACGACACGGCCATCAGCGAGCTCGAGCCCGACGACGACGGAGAAGACCTGGTCGAGCTGGCCGAGCTCCTCGCGATCACCGACTTCGCCGCCGTCTACCTGGCGCTGGCGTCGGTGCCGCGCACCTGACCCGCGTCACGGACGCCCACCCCGCGTCACGGACGCCCGACCTGCGTCACGGACGCCCGACCTGCGTCACGGACGCCCGACCTGCGTCACGGACGCCCGACCTGCGTCACGGACGCCCACCCCGCGTCACGGACGCCCGACCTGCGTCACGGACGCCCACGCCGCGTCACGGACGCCCGACCCGCGTCACGGACGCCCACCCCGCGTCACCGACGTCCGACCCGTGTCACAGAGAAGACCCCGCAACCCCCAGGCCTTGCGCAGAGTCCTCACTCACAGGCCCGCACGCAGGCCTCCCGGACAGAGAACCCCAGGCACCGCTGGGCCCGCACAGCCCCCGAGCAACGAGGAACGCGCATGGACCGCCTCTCCAACACCATCCGCCCCTATGCCTGGGGCTCGACCACGGCCATCCCCGAGCTGCTCGGCGTCACCCCCAGCGGCGAGCCGCAGGCCGAGCTGTGGATGGGCGCCCACCCCGGCGCCCCCTCCCGCGTCACCCGCCCCGGGGACGGCCCCGCCGAGCAGGCCCTGAACGATGTCATCGCGGCCGCACCCGAGCGGGAACTCGGCCCCGCCGCCGTCGCCAAGTTCGGCCCCCGGCTGCCCTTCCTCTTCAAGATCCTCGGCGCCGGCTCACCCCTCTCCCTCCAGGTCCACCCCGACCTGGCCCAGGCCCAGGAGGGCTACGCCGCCGAGGAGCGCGCCGGCATCCCCATCGACGCCCCGCAGCGCAACTACAAGGACGCCAACCACAAGCCCGAACTTCTCTGTGCCCTCACGCCCTTCGAGGGACTCTGCGGCTTCCAGGCCCCTCTCGACTCCGCCGACCTCATGGCCGCGCTCGACGTCGACTCCCTCAAGCCGTACGTGGACCTCCTCCACGCCCACCCCGAAGAAGCCGCGCTGCGCGAGGTCCTGACCGCCGTCCTGAGCGCCGACCCGGAGGAGATGGCCGCCACCGTCACCGAAGCGGCCGCCGCCTGCGAACGCCTGGGCGGCCCGCACGCCCCGTACGCCACCCTCGCCCACCACTTCCCCGGCGACCCCGGCGTCATCGCCGCCATGCTCCTCCACCACATCCGGCTCCAGCCCGGCGAGGGCATCTACCTCGGCGCCGGCGTCCCCCACGCCTACATCAGCGGCCTCGGCGTCGAGATCATGGCCAACTCCGACAACGTCCTGCGCTGCGGCCTCACCCCGAAGCACGTCGACGTCCCCGAACTCCTCCGCATCGTCCGCTTCGAGGCCGCCGACCCGGCGATCCTGCGCCCCGAGGCATCGCCCTCCGGCGAAGAGGTCTACGAGACGCCCGTCGACGAGTTCCGTCTCTCCCGGTACGTCCGCCCCGAAGGCGCCGCCCCCGTCGACCTCACCGCCACCACACCGCAGATCCTGCTCGCCACGGCGGGCACCCCCCGCGCCGGCGAACTGTCCCTCGCGCCCGGCCAGAGCGTCTTCGTCCCGGCGGGCGAAAGGACCGAACTGTCCGGACCCGGCACGGTCTTCCGTGCCACAGTGATGGCCTGACGCACCGCACCCCTCCGCTGCTGCAACAATGTGCGGCCGTACGAACCACCCCCCGAGAGACACCCAGAAGGGACACCCGCACGCATGAGCGCGTCAGGCGGAACCAAGGCGATCGTGGCGGCGCTCGCCGCCAACCTCGCGATCGCGGTGAGTAAATTCGTCGCCTTCCTCTTCAGTGGTTCGTCCTCGATGCTCGCCGAGAGCGTGCACTCGCTGGCCGACTCCGGCAACCAGGGACTCCTGCTCCTCGGCGGCAAGAAGGCCAAGCGCGAAGCCACCCCCCAGCACCCGTTCGGCTACGGCCGCGAGCGCTACATCTACGCCTTCCTCGTCTCCATCGTCCTCTTCTCGGTCGGCGGCATGTTCGCCATCTACGAGGGCTACGAGAAGATCAAGGACCCCCACGAGATCGAGGCCTGGTACTGGCCGGTCGGCGTCCTCGTCTTCGCGATCATCGCCGAGACCTTCTCCTTCCGCACCGCCATCAAGGAGTCCAACGCCCTGCGCGGCAACCTCTCCTGGAAGGACTTCGTCCGCCGCGCCAAGGCCCCCGAGCTGCCGGTCGTCCTCCTGGAGGACCTGGGCGCCCTCGTCGGTCTGATCCTCGCCCTCGGCGGCGTCGGCCTGGCGCTCCTCACCGGTGACGGCATCTGGGACGGCATCGGCACGCTGTGCATCGGTGTCCTCCTCATCGTGATCGCGATCGTCCTGGCCGCCGAGACCAAGTCCCTGCTGCTCGGCGAGGCCGCCGGCGTGGAAGAGGTCAAGAAGATCGAGGCGGTGCTCGTCGACGGCGACACCGTCACCGGCCTCATCCACATGCGTACGCTCCACCTCGGCCCCGAGGAACTGCTCGTCGCCGCCAAGGTCGCCGTCCGGCACGACAACACGGCCACCGAGGTCGCGGCCGCGATCAACGCCGCCGAGGACCGCATCCGCGCCGCCGTCCCGATCGCCCGGGTGATCTATCTGGAGCCGGACATCTACAGCGAGGCCGCCGCCGCGGCGGGCGGCAACCCGGCCAAGGCTCCCGGCGGACCCGCCCCCGACGCCCACTGACGCCCCGCCCACAGGGCGGCGAGCACGCCGGCAAGCGGTGACCCGAAAGCCCCGCACAACCGAACGGCCCCCGTACCTCCAGGTCCGGGGGCCGTTCGGCGCGCTCCAGGACCCGCCCGGATCCCGCCCGGAGCCCGCCCGGACCCCGTCAGGTCCCCACCGGGAGCCCGGTAGGACCGGAAACCGGCCCCCTGCCCGCCCGGGCGGACTGTGGGCCACCGGACCGATCGGTGTAGATTCGTGACCAGAGCCAGACGTCGCTGCTGATGGCGGTCGGGCGGTCCTCGACGGACCGGCCGAGGGAGAGAGGGCCTCCGACGACTGCACTGCGAGTGCCCGGGCATCCTTGTGCCCCGCCACCGCAGAGCCAGCCGTACCCACCCTCGACCGACACACGAGGAGCAGCTCGAAATGACGACTGTCGCCAACCGACAGGACTTCAAGGTCGCCGACCTCTCCCTGGCCGAGTTCGGCCGCAAGGAGATCACCCTCGCCGAGCACGAGATGCCCGGCCTGATGGCGATCCGCAAGGAGTACGCCGAGGCCCAGCCCCTCGCCGGCGCCCGCATCACCGGCTCCCTGCACATGACCGTGCAGACCGCCGTCCTCATCGAGACGCTCGTCGCCCTCGGCGCCGAGGTCCGCTGGGCCTCCTGCAACATCTTCTCCACCCAGGACCACGCCGCCGCCGCCATCGCGGTCGGCCCCAACGGCACCCCGGACAGCCCCCGGGGCGTCCCGGTCTTCGCCTGGAAGGGCGAGACCCTGGAGGAGTACTGGTGGTGCACGGAGCAGGCCCTGACCTGGCCGAACACCCCCACCGGCGGCCCCAACATGATCCTGGACGACGGCGGTGACGCCACCCTCCTCGTCCACAAGGGCGTCGAGTTCGAGAAGGCCGGCGAGGCCCCGGACCCGTCCACCGCGGACAGCGAGGAATACGCCCACATCCTCCGCCTCCTCAACCGCACCCTCGGCGAGAACCCGCAGAAGTGGACCCGCCTCGCCTCCGAGATCCGCGGCGTCACCGAGGAGACCACCACCGGCGTCCACCGCCTGTACGAGATGCACCGCGACGGCACCCTGCTGTTCCCGGCGATCAACGTGAACGACGCCGTCACCAAGTCGAAGTTCGACAACAAGTACGGCTGCCGCCACTCCCTCGTCGACGGCATCAACCGCGCCACCGACGTCCTCATCGGCGGCAAGGTCGCCGTCGTCTGCGGCTACGGCGACGTCGGCAAGGGCTGCGCCGAGTCCCTGCGCGGCCAGGGCGCCCGCGTCATCGTCACCGAGATCGACCCGATCTGCGCCCTGCAGGCCGCCATGGACGGCTACCAGGTCACCACCCTGGACGAGGTGGTCGATGTCGCCGACATCTTCATCACCACGACCGGCAACAAGGACATCATCATGGCCTCGGACATGGCCAAGATGAAGCACCAGGCCATCGTCGGCAACATCGGCCACTTCGACAACGAGATCGACATGGCCGGCCTCGCCAAGATCGAAGGCATCGTCAAGGACGAGGTCAAGCCCCAGGTCCACACCTGGACCTTCCCGGACGGCAAGAAGATCATCGTGCTGTCCGAGGGCCGCCTGCTGAACCTGGGCAACGCCACCGGTCACCCGTCCTTCGTGATGTCCAACAGCTTCGCGGACCAGACCCTGGCCCAGATCGAGCTCTTCACGAAGCCCGAGGACTACCCGACCGACGTCTACGTCCTGCCCAAGCACCTCGACGAGAAGGTCGCCCGCCTCCACCTCGACGCGCTCGGCGTGAAGCTCACGACCCTCCGCCCCGAGCAGGCCGCCTACATCGGCGTCGACGTCGAAGGCCCCTTCAAGCCGGACCACTACCGCTACTGACACTGACCGCCGCCGACGGCGCCCGGCACCACACCGGCCCACCTCGGCAGCGACACACGGCAGCAGCAGGTAACAGGCAGGCCCCCGCACCCCCGTGTCGGGGGCCTGCCCGTACCCGGCTCTCAGCGCGCTCTCACCGCCGAACCCGAGGATCCGAGGACCCATGCCCCGCGGCCGCTATTCGCTTCATGATCCGCACGATCACACCCCCCTCGGTGAAGAGCACTTCCACTGCGCCCCCGGCCCCTCCGGCTGGCGCTACGTCTCGCAGATCACCACCCCCCGCGGCGATCACTCCGGCTCCGTCGACCTCACCATCGACGACCTCGGCCGCCCCATCCGCCTCGAACTTCACGCCGCGAGCTGGCAAGTCCGCGGCGCCGCCCTGGAAGGCGTCACCTGGGTCCGCACCGACCCCACCGGAACACACGCCACCGAAGGCAATGTCCGCGCCCACGCCTTCACCGGCACATCCCCGGCGTTCCTCGTCGCGACATCCCGACTCCTGCGCCTCACCCCCGACTCCCCCTCGACGCGCGTACGGCTCGTGGCCTTCACCGACCCGGTCCTGGCCCCCCTCACCGTCGACCAGTCGTGGGCCCTACGGAAGAGTGAAGCGCACGCCACTGACAACGGCCCCCTGACCGTGGACGAATACCAGGTCAGCGCCCTGGACACGGGCGAGCAGCACACCGTCCACATCGCCGGCGACGTCGTCCTCGCAGCCCCCGGCATCGAGCTCGAAGACCTCGACTCCCCGCCGTCGGTCTTCCCCTGACCCCGCGGCGCCCGCCGCCCACTAGCGGAAACCGCCGATCCGCCGCCGAAAGCTGCCGACGGACCAACTACGGCCCGCACACGCCTCAGGGGACATGCGCCGAGACCGCCGAGACCGGACTGGCGGGGAAGATCCGCCTAGGCGGGAGGAGCGAACCCGGTAGCGGGCCGCGCCGGCCCGATGACCGGGCCTTCACCCCCGGCACCTCCGCCGTGCACTCCTCTGTCGCCCGCGCCTTCACCGGCCGCGCCTTCACCGACGGGAACCCGAGCCGCCGCGCCCGCGGACTCGTCCACACCCGCGCCCGTCACCCGACCGCCACCGGCACCTGCACCTGCACCCGCACCTGTGACGGCACCCGGGACTCCGCTCACCTCGTAGGGCGTCGCGTAAGCCACCACACCACCAGCCGCGCCGCCCGTCTCCGGGCCCGCCACCGCTCCGGACGCCTGCCCCGCGAAGGCCCTCCGGGCATCACGCGCCTGCCGCTCGTTCACCACACCCGACAGATACGCCGCCGCGGGCACTCCCGGCGGAGCCGGCGTTCCCGTCCTCGCCACCAGCTCGTCCGCGAGCCGTTCCGCCAGCGCCCGCCCCACCTCGGGATCGAGCTGCTCCATCCGGGTCAGGTATTGCCGTATCCCCAGCCACAGCTCATCCGGCACCGCCGAGAGGTCCACCTGGGAAAACCGTCCCACCAGCCACGGAGGCGGAGGTGGCACCGCCCTCGTCCGGGCCACCGGCACCCGCTCCCGCACGACCAGCGTCCCCGCGAACACGTCCCCGATCCGCCGCCCCCGCGCGGACACCAGCGACGCGATACAGGCGATCGCCCCGAACGTCATCAGGATCTCCACGACCCCCATCGCCCCGCGCACCAGCGCGTGCCGGAACCGGATCGGCCCCCCGTCGTCCCGCACCACCCGGAGCCCGCAGGCCAGCTTCCCCAGCGACCGCCCGTGGCTCAGCGTCTCCACCGCGATGGGCGCACCCACCAGCACAAGCACGAACGACGCGATCGACACCGCCATGACCGCCGCCTCGTCCAGCGATGCGGTCGCCAATGCCAGACCAACCGATATCAACAGATAGGCGGCCCAGACGACCACCAGATCGATGAACAGGGCCAGCGCCCGGCTCGGCAGCCTCGCCGGCTGCAGCCCGAGTACGACGGCATCCCCCGTCACAACCCCACTCACGGCGCCCACCCTTCTTCGACCTTCCCCAACCCCTCCGAACGCCAGTCTGCCAAGCTGACCAGCAGCGCGCCGCAGTAGTACGAACCGTACGCACCCAGTGCCTGGAGCAGCAGCCGATCATGGACCTCGACGTCTACGTCACCGCCCACCGCGCCGAGTGGGACCGCCTCGACCACCTCCTGCGCCGCGGCGGCCACCTCACCGGCGCCGAGGCCGACGAGCTCGTCGCCCTCTACCAGCGCACCGCCACCCATCTCTCGCTGATCCAGTCCAGCGCACCCGACCCCGCGCTCACCGCCCGGCTCACCCAGCTCGTCGCCAGGGCCCGCGCCACGGTCACCGGCACCCGCCGCGCCTCCTGGCGCGACGCCGCCCGCTTCCTGACGGCCGGCTTTCCGGCGGCGGTCTACCGCTCCCGCCGCTGGTGGATCCCCACGGCGGTGCTCTCCACCGTCCTCGCCGCGCTCATCGGCTGGTGGATAGGCGCGCACCCCGAAGTACAAGCGGCCATCGGCGCCCCCGACGAACTGCGCGAGATGACCCGCCCCGGCGGCCAGTACGAGACGTACTACTCGAGCCACCCGGCCGCATCCTTCGCTGCCCAGGTCTGGACGAACAACGCCCAAGCCGCCGCCCTGTGTCTCGTCCTCGGGGCCTTCCTCTGCATTCCGGTCGTGTGGGTCCTCTTCCTCAACATGCTGAACCTCGGCGTGGGCATCGGCCTCATGTCGTCCGCCGGCCGACTGGACACCTTCCTGGGCCTCGTCCTCCCGCACGGCCTCCTGGAACTCACCGCGGTCTTCGTCGCCGCGGGCACGGGCCTCCGCCTCGGCTGGACCTTGATCGACCCGGGCCCCCGGACCCGCCGCGCCGCCCTCGCCGAGCAGGGGCGTGCCGCCATCGGCATGGCCATCGGCCTTGCCCTGGTCCTTTTCGTCTCCGGTGTGATCGAGGGCTTCGTGACCCCGTCGGGCCTCCCCACCTGGGCCCGAATCACCATCGGAATCGTCGCTGAGCTGGCGTTCCTTGCGTACGTCTATGTGCTCGGCGGCCGTGCGGCCAAGGCCGGCGAGACCGGGGACGTCGACACCACCGAACGGAGCGCCGAGCTCCCGACGGCCGCCTGATGTGCGTGGGGCCCCTCTGACCTGCTAGTCTCCTCTCCGCCCGCAAACCCCGTTGACAGGGGGTGTGTGGGGAGGTAGATTTAAACGGTTGCCTGGAACTGGACAAGTTCGGGGCTGACAAGTTAAAGTCTCTCTCGCTCCGGCCGGAAACGAGGTTTCCGCGGAGCCACTCCGATTCTTTATCCGGGTCACGAAGCCGATTAGCTCGGCCGAAATGATTCTGATAAAGTCGGATCAGCCGAAAGGTAAAGGCCCTCCAACGGCCACCGGAAACA
>NZ_JBUEFZ010000034.1:0-63419 GCF_054963715.1 Streptomyces sp. STAM6
CCCCGGTCCGGTTCCTTCGCCACCGGCTCCGGATTCCCGCGCGCCGCCGGTGGCGTGCCGCCCCCGGTCGGACCGGTCGACGGACGCCCCTTTCTTCAGGCCTGTCATCGTCATGGCGGCGACGCTACACGCCGCCGCCACATGTCGGGGTTTATGCGATTTTCTTCATCAGCATGGGGGAGTGGGGACACACGTCAGGCCCGGACCCGGCGGACCGGGAGCAGGCAGTGGGCGCTGGCCTCATGCAGTTCCTCGTCACCCACGAACGCCCGCAGCCGGTCCGCGTCGACCGGCCGCCCCGGCACCGCTTCCGGCCACGGCCGGGTCGCGCAGATCAGATAGACCTGCCCGGCCTCGTGGGCGGCCTTCTCCCACTCCCGCGGCACCGGGCACTGCACCTTCATGAAGGGCATGGAAAGAACGGCCTGTTCGGCCTCGACCAGCAGGGTGACCGGACTACGGGGCTCGCGCCCCAGGTCGATCAGCGCGCCGATCGCCAGGCCGTGCTTCTCCAGCTCTTCCCGCATCGCCTGCTCACCGGCCTCGGGTCCGTCGCATCCGTCCCCGAGCGAGTACACCATCAGAAACGGTGTCCCCGGAGAGTCGGCGGAAGGCTCGCTGGCCCACGGGATGACGATGAGGGAACCCAGAACGGAGGCTTGCTGACCGGGAGTTACAGCGGGGGAAGAGGTCATACGGCCGGACAGTAGTGGCGCGACCGGCGTGCCCCCGCGAATTTCCACCCGTTCGGCCCAGGGCCGGTCGGCGCAATTCACCTGGCCGGGTACCCCGGTTCGGCGTCACCCTCCGGAACGGTTTTCGCACAAAGTCGTTGTGCCCGGCGAGTGCCGGTGGCAAGCCGTCGTACCACGCCGCCGGGAGGCCGTCCCCACCGTCCGTCCGAGCAGGGAGTTCGCCGATGACACCCACCCGCCGCGGAGTCCTGCGGACTCTGTTCACGGTCGCCGTCGCCGCGTTCACCGGAGGCACGCTCGCCCATGTGGCCCGGACCTCCGCCGTGCGCGAGCCGCAGACCCCCGGCGGCCACGGCTTCGACGAGGTCTACCGGGGCCGGCGTATCCAGGGCCGGCCCGTCCCGGTGGAACACGTCCCGGCGGCGCACGTCTCCCCGCCGCCCGCCCCCGTGCTCGACGTCCGGGTGGACGGGCGGCCCCTGCACCTCATGCGGTGCGCGGACGGCGGCTACCTGAGCCCACTGGACCACTACCGGTCCTATCCGACGCCGCTTGAGGCCACTCGTGCGGCCGTGGACGAACTCGGCACCGCCCGGCTGGCCCCCGCCGCCGGCGCCCACGGAGCCCGACTGCGAGGAGAGCATGGTCTACACCCGTAAGAACCAGCGCGACCTGACCGGCGCCGAACGGAAGAAGTTCGTCGGCGCCGTACTCGAACTGAAGCGGAGTGGCCGGTACGACGACTTCGTCCGCACCCACATCAACTACTACAGCGCGGACGGTGACGCGGGACTCCGCGTCGCGCACATGGCGCCCACTTTTCTGCCCTGGCACCGCCAGTACCTGCTGGAGTTCGAGCGTGCCCTCAGGCGCATCGACCCGACGGTGACCGTGCCGTACTGGGACTGGACGCAGGACAACACGCCCGCCGCCTCCCTGTGGAGCGAGGACTTCATGGGCGGCAACGGGCGCCGCCAGGACCTCCAGGTCATGACGGGGCCCTTCGCCTACGCCAGGGGGAACTGGCCCATCAAGGTCGGCGTCACCGACCGGCCCTTCCTGACGCGTGACTTCGGCCGCCCGTCCAACCCCATCGAGTTGCCGACGAGGCGGGAGCTGGACCGGGCGACCGCCGAGACGGTCTACGACTCGGCGCCCTGGAACTCCACCAGCCGCACGGGCTTCCGCAACAGGATCGAGGGGTGGGCGCCGGCCAGGGGCAGCGCCCGGTGGCGCAACCACAACCGGGTCCACCGGTGGGTGGGCGGCCTGATGCTCGGCGGAGCGTCCGTCAACGACCCGGTCTTCTGGCTCCACCACTCCTTCATCGACCTGGTCTGGTCGCGCTGGCAGAGCAGGAACCCGCAGGCGGCGTACCTGCCCGCGACCCCGCCGCCGCGGGGGTCGGCCCAGTACCGGCGGGTCGTCGCGCGGGACGAACCGATGCCGCCCTGGGGCGTCACGCCCGCCTCGACGGCCGATCACAGCCACATCTACCGCTACGCCTGAGGGCGGGACACGAAAACGGTCCCCCGGCCGGTGGCCGGGGGACCGCTCGGTGCGTCAGCCGGTGATCAGCCGCCGTAGCCGGCCTCGTGCTTGTCGTCGTGGCCGTCGAGGTTGAGGCAGGTGTTGCCGAACGCCGGGTTCAGCGCGCCGATGATGTCGACGGTGTTGCCACACACGTTGATCGGCACGTGGACGGGCACCTGGCCCAGGTTGCCGGACAGAACGCCGGGGGAGTGCGTGGCGGCACCCTCCGCCTCGGCGTCGGCGACGGCCATGCCGGTTCCGCTCAGGGCGACGGCACCCGTGCCGACGAGGACGGCGGCAGCCTTCGCGATGCGAGACATCAAGCTCTCCTTGTACATGGAAAATCGGACCGCGGGCCTGCGGTCGTTACCCCCCGTACAACGCCCCCGTGAGCTCTGAGTAACGGTCAGACCGGTATCAACCGTGCATATGGCATGGGTTGTCGCTCTTTCGGGCGTGGTCGGGTCTCCGGTCACCCGGCCGTGGACAGCCCCAGCTCCGACTGCAGGGCGCCGACCACGCTCGGCGCGGCGACACCGACCTCCGGCATGACGACGTCGGGCCGGCCGCCCTTCTCGGGACGCGGCAGCGTGAGCGGCGCGCCCACCGCGGCACCGGGGGTGATCGCCTCGAGGTCCGAGCCCGGGGCGGTGAGCAGTGCCTGGGCGATCGGCGCGGAGCCGACGACATCCGGCACCGGGGCGGCGATCTCGGTCTTCGGCAGTCCGCTCGACACCGGTACCTGCGGCACGAGTACCTTCTGGATCCCGCCCTTCCCGCGGGCGCCCAGGCCCATCGGGGTCCCGGGCATCGGGATCGGCACGCCGGTCCGCACGGTGGGGGGCTCCACGGGGAGCACCGTGCCCAGGCCCTGCAGCGGCAGGACCACGGGAGCCTCCGGCACGGCGGCGGCGGGGGACACCATGGCCGCCGAGGCAAGACACGTGACGAAGATCCCGATACCGGCCTGAGATTTCAGGTTCATTCCTGTGTACGCCTTCCCGGGCTTGAGAGTGGCTTGTGAGTGCGTTGCTGACTCGAAGAACGAGCGCGCCCCGGTCAACGCCTCAGAATTCGCCTGGTTGCAGCAAAGGCCCGTCCCCCACATGGATCCGCCGGATACGAAAAAAGGGCCGGCGGGAACGGATTCGTTCCCGCCGGCCCGAGCGTTTCGGCCGTGCCGGCGCTACTTCGTGCCGACCGGAAGTCCGCCCAGCAGCGCGCCGGTCTTGCTGGGGTTCAGCTTGCCCGCGGTCTTCTTGACCTTGCCGACGACCTTGCTGTCGGCCGCCTTGTTCACTGCGTTCGCGGGGACCGCCTCGGCGAGGGCGTGCTTGCCCACGGTGTCGACCGCTTGGTTCAGGTTCGATGGGGTCAGGCTGCTGTCGGCGGCGAAGGCCGGGGTCGCCACACCCAGAGCCATCACGGAACCGGCAACGGCTGCGGCAACCTTCGTGGGCTTCATCGGGAGAGGTCCTTCCTTTGAAAGGCGTCGTATGGCGTCTCTTCGTCACAACTGACACACCGGCACGGTGATGTGAAGATCACCCGTGTGGCGCTCTGTCTTCTGTAACGAGCCCTCCGTGCGGGGGAAACTCTGGAAGGGAGGAATTCTCGGCACTGCACCCGAATGAGGCGAATCGGTCTTATTCTCCGATGAGCGACCCGAGGGGCGGGATCAGAACCGGACGCTCATGGGCACGGCGGCCGGAGCCGCCGAGGCGGGCAGCGTCGTCGCGGGGAGGGTCGTCGCGGGGAGGGCCGGGGCCGACGGGGCCGTCGTGCCCGTGCCGTACGCCGCCGTGAGCGCGTCGACGAGCTGCTTCGCGGCCGCGTTCACCTTCAGCACGGCGGAGCCCGAGTCGCCCTTCTCGGCGGCGGCGACCAGCTCGTCGATCGCCTGGTCGAGCGCGGTCATCGCCGCGGCCTCGGCGTCGGTGGCGGCGTCCGCCGCGGTGTCGATCGTGGTCTCGTCCGCGGGTGCGGGGACCGTGGCGGCCGGGGCGTCCGCGGGCGGCACGATCAGCTCCTGGGTCACGCCGGTGGGCAGCGCGGAGGACATGGAGGCCGACGGGACGATGGTGGCGATCGTGCCCAGGACCGCTTCGAGGACCGACGCGACCTGCTTGGCCTCGGCCTCCGTGAGCTCGGTGTCCCCCTGGTTGATCGAGCTGTCGATCACGGACTGTGAGACGGCGGCGTTGCCGCCGGTGCCGGTACCGGTGCCGGTGCCGACCAGCTGGGTCACCAGGGCGAGGAGATCGTCGATGACGTCGGTCCGGAGCGTGGCGGAGGCGGCCGGCTTCGCGGCCGCTCGCGGGCCCTCGTGGGTGAGCGCGACGGCGGGGCCCGCCGTGCCGAGGGCGAGAGCGGCGCAGATCGCCGTGGCCGCGACACGACGAGATGTCAGGTGGCGCATGCGTTGTCCTTCCGGGGGTGCGTCGGGAACGTGACATCACCGTGAGTCCGCCCCTCGCGGGCCGCAAACGCTTGCGTGACGGAGCGTCACTGCGCTCCATGGGTGATTCGGCCCGGCTGACCTGCCGGGAAGGCGCGCGGCGCCGGACTCCCGGATGCCCCCTCCGACCGCCGCCGACAGGGTGGCGGGCCGCCCTGTCGGAGGACGCGGGCCCCGGCACAGCGCGGTGCGCCACCCCGAGGGATGGCGCACCGGGTGTTGCCGTGGTGCCGACCGGCCTGACGGCCGGGGCCGCGACGTCAGTCGTTGATGCAGACGTTGCCGAAGGCCGGGTTGAGGACACCGATGACGTCGACGGTGTTGCCGCAGATGTTGATCGGGATGTGGATCGGGACCTGGATGACGTTGCCGGACACGACACCGGGGGAACCCACGGCCGCACCCTTGGCGTCGGAATCGGCAACTGCGGCTCCGGAGGCGCCGACGACCGAGGCGGCGACGGCGGAGGTCAGGACTACGGCCTTCGCGATACGGGACATGGTGAAGAGCTCCTAGGTTGATGAGGTACTGCGCGCCGACTTGGCCGGCTACGTGAAGAACGCCGCACGTTTTCCCCGGTTGCGCCACCGAACGGGTGAACCGTCGCGCGACGGGACGCTCCCACCGCCTCCGTGAATCGATCAGGGCGAAAAGGAATTTGCTCAGACCGTGTTTCAAATGCTTCGTGTTGTGGTCGTTCGGTTATAACGTTCGTGCTCGTCAGCTGCTCGTTGCTTCCGGTCCGTCCGGGCGGGAATCCTCTCGCGCTGCCGCGCGCGCCCGTCACCCTCTCATGCCTCTTCGCGGTGTTCCCCTCACTCAGCAAAGCGGAGAACCTGTATGCGGAATTCAGTGGTTCTTGCGGTGCGTCGTGGACTGCTTTTTCTCCTCTCGTGCACGGCATTGTCGGCGGCGCTCCCGGCCGCCGCGGCACCGTCCGGAAAGGAGGAGGCCACCCGTATTCCGTTCGCCCAGCGCCACTACGCCCTGCAGCACGGCGGAATGGTCCGCGCGGCGAATTCGGCGATCAGTTGCCGTACGGTGCCCGACCCCGACCGGCCCGTCGTGCGTTCCGCCGTTCCGTGTGCTTCCGCACGCCGCGGAGGGGCGTCCGCCAATGACGCGTACGACATGTTCTACGTGGACGTGGACGACGACCGGAACACCTACAACTCCAGTCGTGGAGAGGTCCGGCTGCCGCAGGACGCGAAGGTCACCTACGCCCGGCTGTACTGGGGCGGGAACCTGCGCGTGGACGAGCAGAAGCCGCCCGAGGACAACGGGCGGGTGCTGATCGCCGAGCCCGGCGGGGAGTACAAGGAACTGCTCGCGGACTCCGTCGTCGGTCATCGCACCGCGGACGGCGCGGACGCCTTCCAGGCCACGGCCGACGTGACCCGGCTCGTCCGGGACTCCGGGCCCGGCCTGTACACCGTGGCCCAGGTCAACGCCGCGATGGGCCGGTCGGCGGCCGGCGCGTGGGGCGGCTGGACCATGGTCGTCGCCTACGAGAAGAAGGACGAACCACTGCGCCATCTGGCCCTGTGGGACGGCTTCGAGACGCTCGGCGCCGACCGGAGCGCACTGCGCGTCGACTTCGGCAGGCTGTCCGTCCCGGTGGACGCGCCCGGGCGCCTCGGGATCGTCGCCTACGACGGAGACCGCGGCACCCAGGGGGACTCCCTGACCGTCGAGACGCGCGCCGGCCGCACCCCGCTCAGCGATGCGGCCAACTCCGTCAAGGACGTGCTGAACTCCGGCATCACCGACTTCGGCACCGGCCGGACCGGCCGCTTCCCGGCCCACCTGAACACGCTCGGGTACGACTCCGACGTCTTCAACCTGCGCAGCGCCTTCCGCGGCGGGGCCGACAGGATCGCGGTCCGGATCGACTCCCGGCCGGACACCGTCTGGCTCGGCGCGCTGTTCCTCACGGCGGACGCCCGCCCCTGAACCTCACCGCGCCCGAAGCGCCGACGCCTCACTGCCCACGTTCGCAGCAGGCTTCGTAGAAAGGGTCACGCGTGCGTCCTGAGATGACCGCACTGCATGTTGTCCAGCCCGGTGACGGCGGCGTGGCCCGGGTGGTCACCGACGTGGTCGGCGCGCAGGTGGCACGGGGGCTGCGGGTGGCCGTCGCCTGCCCCCCGGGGTCGCCGCTGGCCGCCGCGGCCCGTGCCGAGGGCGCCGAGGTGCACCCCTGGCGGGCCGGCCGCGACCCGGGCCCCGGGCTCGTGGGGGAGACCAGGCGCCTCACCGAGATCGTCGACCTGGTCCGTCCCCGGCTGGTCCACGCCCACAGCGCCAAGGCCGGCCTGGCCGCCCGGCTCGCTGTGCGCGGCCGCATCCCGACCGTGTACCAGCCGCACGCCTGGTCGTTCGAGGCCGTCGGCGGCGCCACCGCCGTGCTCGCCCGGAGCTGGGAGCGCTGGGCCGCCCGGTGGACCGACCGGATCGTCTGCGTCAGCGAGGCCGAACGGCTGAGGGGCGAGCGGGCCGGCGTCCGGGCCGCCTGGACGGTCGTCCACAACGGGGTGGACGTCGCCCGGTTCGCCGTCGGGACCGACCGGGCCTCCTCCCGGGCCGCGCTGGCCGGGACCGTGACGCTGCCCCCCGGTGTGCCCGTCGTGGTGTGCGTGGGGCGGCTGTGCCGGCAGAAGGGCCAGGACATCCTGCTCCGGGCCTGGCCGGGGGTCGTGGAGCGGTTGCCGCAGGCCCGGCTGGTGCTCGTCGGTGACGGGCCGTGGGCCGAGGCCCTGCGCGCCTCCGCACCCGCGTCGGTCGTCTTCGCGGGGGCCGTCGACGACGCGGCCCCCTGGTACCGGGCCGCCGACCTGGTCGTCCTGCCCTCCCGCTGGGAAGGCATGGCGCTCGCCCCCCTGGAGGCCATGGCCGGCGGGCGGCCCGTCCTCCTCACCGACGTGGACGGCGCCCGCGAGAGCCTGCCGCCGGGGCAGGAGTCCCACTGCCTGGTGCCGCCGGACGACCCGGAGGCGCTGGGCGCCGCCCTCGTCCGGCTGCTGCAGCGGCCGATCCTGCGGCAGGCCCTGGGCCGCCAGGCCCACCAGCACGTACTCCAGCGATTCGACGTACGGCGCGCGAGCGCGGCCCTCGCGGACGTGTACCGCGAGGTCGCCGCACCACGCCGCCGCGAGTTCAGAGAGCCGGTCTCCCAGTGACCACGGAAAGCACCAGCACCTCCACCGCCTCCGGCAGCGCCGTCACGTCGGTCGCTTCCGTCGCGCCGCCGCGCGGGTCCGCCGACCGGGTGGCGGTCCTGCCACGCCGCACCACCCCCGCCCCGCCCTCCGCCTCCGCCCTCGTCGCGGCCGACTGCGTCGCCGTGCTGGTGGGCTCGGCCCTGCTGGGCGAGCAGCAGCGGGACGCCGCCCTCCTGCTCCAGCTGACCTTCTGCGTGGCGGTGCTCAACGCGTACGCCGGGCTGTACCGGCCCGGCCACCTCCCCTTCCTCCTCGACGAACTGCCCGCCCTCGCCTCGCGGGCCGCCATCGCGTGGTGCGCCGCCGCCGCGCTGCTCGCCGCACAGACCCCCACCCGCGCCGTCCCGCTGGGCGCCCTGGCCGCCGCGTACGCCGCACACCTGGTGTGGGTGAGCGCCTGCCGGGGCGTTCTGCACCACCGGCGGCGCAGGGCCGCCCGCGCCCAGCCCCGGTCCGCCCTCGTCGTGGGGCCCGCCCCGGCCGCCCGGCGGATCGCGGCCGTGCTGGCCGAGCACCCCGAATACGGCATCCGGCCGGTCGGCATCGTCGGCGCACCCCAGGACATCCCGCAGCCGGCCCGCGACAAGCCCGCGCTGCCGGTGCTGACGACCATCGAGGAGATCCAGCGGGCCATCACCCAGAACAGCGTCCAGGAAGCCCTGTTCGTCGCCGGACCGCCCGCGGGCGACGACGACGAGCGGCGGCACGACCTGCTCGGGCTGTTCGGCCACCACGGCTGCGCGAGCCGGCTGGTCGGCCTGGTCCCGGGCGACCCCGGCGCCGCGGAGAAGCCGGCGCGCACGGCGATGAGCCGGCACCTCTGGGGCTTCGAGTGCCGTCCGCTGAGCACCTCGCCCGTCCCCGGCGCGCGACTGCCCAAACGGATCCTCGACGTCACCGTCGCGGGCCTGATGCTCACGCTCCTCTCCCCGCTGCTGCTGCTCTGCGCGGCCGCGATCCGGCTGTCGGACGGGCCGGGGGTGCTCTTCCGGCAGGAGCGCGTGGGCAAGGACGGCCGGCTGTTCACGCTGCTGAAGTTCCGTACCCTGCGCCCGTCGAGCGACGAGGAGGCGGCGACCCGGTGGAGCGTCGCCCACGACGAGCGCCTGAGCGCGGTCGGCGGCTTCCTGCGCCGCTCGTCGCTGGACGAGCTGCCGCAACTGTGGAACGTGCTGCGCGGCGACATGAGCCTTGTCGGCCCCCGGCCCGAACGCCCCTTCTTCGTCGCCAAGTTCACTCACGCCCACCCGGGCTACGGGGCACGGCACCGGATGCCCGTCGGGCTGACCGGACTCGCCCAGGTGCACGGTCTGCGCGGCGACACCTCCATCGAGGACCGGTGCCGCTTCGACAACCACTACATCGACCACTGGTCGCTCTGGCAGGACGTGTGCATCCTGCTGCGCACGGCGGCCTCCCTCATCCGTCCGGCAGGCAGCTGATGACCGCCCACACCGTCCTTTCCACGTCGCCCGTGCCGACGTCCCTGGCCCGCAGGGCACACCTGCTGCCCCTGCTGGCGGTCGTCGCGCTGCTCGTCGTACCGCCCGCCGGCGACCCGTCGCCCACCGGGAACGGCACCGGGACCGCGGCGGACGCGGCGTCCGCCGTGCTCGTCGTCTTCTGCCTGCTGCGGGTGGTGCGCGCCCGGGTCCACCCGCTCACCCGGACCGCCGGCGTCGTGCTGGGCCTGCCGGTGCTCGGCGTCTGCGTCGCCGCCGTCGCCTCCAACGACCCGGTCGCCGGCCTGCCCGGCCTGGTCCGCCACCTCCAGGTCTTCGTGCTGGTCCCGGCCGCCGTCGTCCTGCTGCTGCGCGACCGGCGCGACTTCACGCTGGTGGCGTGGTCGCTGATCGCCCTCGCGCTGGTCGAGGGCGGGATCGGGGTCGTCCAGTACGCCACCGGAACCGGCGCCTCGTACATGGGCGAGGACGTCCGCGCCGTCGGGACCTTCGGCCCCGCCGATGTGATGGCCATGGCGACCGCCGTCTCCTACGGCCTGCTGGCGGCCGTCGGTCTCGTGCTCACGTCCACCGGCCGGAGCCGGGCCGCCGCCCTGGTCTGCGCCGGGCTGCTGACCGTCCCGCTGGTGCTCTCGTTCAGCCGGGGCGCCTGGATCGCGACGCTCGCGGCGTGTGTGGTGCAACTGGCGCTGTCCGGTGTGCGCCGTGCCCTGCGCGTCGCGCTCACCGCCGGGGCGCTCGGGGTCGTCCTGGTCGCCGGGTTCGGCATCGGCTCGCAGATGGTGAAGGAAAGGGTGGCGAGCATCTCGCAGGTCACCGCCGCCCCCGACCGGTCGGTCACCGACCGGTACACCATGTGGGCCGCGGCGGCCGCGATGTGGCGCGCCGAACCCCTCACCGGCGTCGGCCCCAAGGGCTTCCCCCTCTACCGCGACAGCCACGCCTCACTGGCACTCTCCTCCGGCAGCGAAACCGGCGGCGCGGGCCAGGCCTTCCGCCGCCTCCCGCTGCTGTCGCCGCACAACATGTATCTGTTGCTGCTGAGCGAACAGGGCCTGCTGGGGCTCGTCGCCACCGCGGGCAGCTGGGTCGCGCTGCTGGTCTGCGCCCTGCGCCGGCTCCCGGCCGCCCGCCGCTCCCGCACGGGCGCCGAATGCGCGATCGTCGCGACCGGCCTGCTGACCTGGCTGCTGGTCGACTTCGCGTACGCCGACATCGGCGGCCCCACCACGGTGCTGACCGCGGTGGTCCTGGGCCTCGCGGCCTGGTTCGCCCTGGCGCCGCGCAACCCGGGGGCACCAAGATGACCGGCCCCCTGCGCGAAGCCGCGGACGGCGCCGAAGGAACGCCGGGCCGCGGCCGGACCCCGCACGGGCCGGCCGACGCGGGAGCGGGCGGTGGTGTCGCGCTCGCCGAGCGGGCCGGGCCCGCCACACCCGCGTGGGCGCCCTCCAGCCGGTTCCTCGCCCGCGCCGCGCTGCTCACCGCCGCCCTCACCGCGCTCGGCGCGCTGCTGGGGCTGGTGCGGGACCAGCTGCTGGCCCACGACTTCGGCGCGGGCGGCGGGACCGACGCGTTCCTCGTCGCCTGGACGGTCCCCGAGTTCGCCGCGACGCTCCTCATCGAGGACGCCATGGCGCTCGTCCTCGTCCCCGCGTTCAGCGCCGCCCTGGCCCGCCGGGCGGCCGGGGCGCGGCCCGACCCGGTGCGCGCCCTCGTCCGGGACACCCTGCCGAAGGCGGCCCTCGGGACGGGCGCGGCCGCGGGACTGCTCGTCGTCACCGCCCCCTGGCTCGTACCGGTCCTGGCGCCCGGGCTGCCGCAGCAACAGCTCGCCGTCGACTGCACCCGGCTGACCGCCACCTGCGTGCTGTCCTTCGCGCTCGCCGGCTACTGCAGCGCGGCCCTGCGCGCCCACGGCCGGTTCACCGCCCCGGCCGCCATCTACATCGCGTACAACGCAGGCATCATCGCGACGGTCGTCCTGTTCGGCCCCGGGTGGGGCGTGCGGGCCGCGGCCGCCGGGGTCGCCGCAGGTGGTCTGCTCATGGTGCTGCTCCAACTGCCCCCGCTGTGGCGGCAGCTGACGTCCCACGAGAAGACCGCCACCCACACGCGCCGGACGGGCCCGCCGCTGATCGTCTGGGCCGTGCTCGCCCCCGTCCTGGTCTTCGCGGTGAGCCGCCAGTCGCAGGTCCTCGTCGAGCGGTTCCTCGCCGCGCCGCTCCCCGCCGGGGCCATCTCGCACCTCAACTACGCCCAGAAGGTCGCCCAGCTGCCGATGGTGCTCTCGCTGATGCTGTGCACCGTCAGCTTCCCCGTCGTCGCGCGCGCGGCCGCCGCGGGAGACATCCGCGCCGCCCGCGCCCGGGCCGAGCGCGACCTGGTCCTCGCCGCCATGATGGTCCTCATCGGTGCCGCGACCGTGGTGGCCGCCGCTCCCCAGCTCGTCGAACTGCTCTTCCAGCGCGGCGCCTTCGACCGGGCCGACACGGCCGCGACCGCCGCCGTGATGCGGGTCTACGCGCTCGGGCTGCTCGGCCAGACCCTCGTCGGCGCCCTCGCTCGCTGCTACTTCTCCGCCGCCCGCCCGCTCTGGTACCCGGCCGCCGTCATGGCCGCCGGCGTCGCCGCCACCGCCGTCGCGGGCCTCGTCTGGGTCGGCCCGTTCGGCGCCCCCGGGATCGCCGCGGCCAACGCGCTCGGCATCACCCTCACCGCGGGACTGCTGCTCCTCGGCGCCCACCGCCAGAGCATCCCCCTCGACATCCGCCGGCTGGCGGCCGTACTCGCCCGGCTCACCGCCGCTGCCGCCGCGGCCACCCTCGCCGGGTACCTGTGCGCGGCCGGGCCGCCGCTCCTCGCGGCGCTGCTCGCCCTCACCACGGCCACCGCCGTGTTCCTCGCCGTCGCCTGCGCCCTGCGGGCGCCGGTGCTCCGCTCCCTCATCCGCTCCGTCGCACGAAGGCCGGTCCATGCTCCGTCGGAAACCCCGGAAACAGCCCCTGTGGGTGGCGATGTACCACTCGGTCGACGAGAACCGGGATGACCCGTACCGGGTGACCGTCACGCCCGGCCGTCTGGACCGGCAGCTGCGCTGGCTGCGGGCCCGCGGCCTGCGCGGCGTCGGCATGGGCGAACTCCTGCGCGCCCGGGCCCGCGGCCGCGGCCGCGGCCTGGTCGGCCTGACCTTCGACGACGGGTACGCCGACTTCCTCGGTGAGGCCGTTCCGCTCCTCCGCCGCCACGACTGCACCGCCACCGTCTTCGTGCTGCCCGGCCGGCTCGGCGGCGACAACGCGTGGGACGAACGCGGCCCCCGCAAACCGCTCCTGACCGAGCCCGACCTCCGCCGCTGCGTCGCCGCCGGCATGGAGGTCGCCTCGCACGGCCTGCGGCACGTCTCCCTGACGTCCGCCGACGACCGCACCCTGCGCGCCGAGACCCGGGAGAGCCGGGAGCTGATCCGTACGATCACCGGTTCCGCCGCGGAGGGGTTCTGCTACCCGTACGGCGATCTCGACGCCCGCGTCGTGCGGGCCGTCCGCGAGGCCGGCTACGGCTACGGCTGCGCCATCGACCCCGGCCCGCTCAGCAGCGTCTTCGCCCTGCCGCGCGTCCACATCGGGCAGCGCGACACCTCCTGGCGCCTGCACGCCAAGCGCCGGCTGCACGGCCTGCGCCGCCAGAGCCCCGTGGGGCTGCCGTCCGGAGCGCCGGTGGTGTCGTGAAGGTCCTGCACGTCATCACCGGCCTCGGCATCGGCGGCGCGGAGCAGCAACTGCGGCTGCTGCTGCGCCATCTGCCCGTCACCAGCAGCGTCGTCACCCTCACCAACCCCGGCGCGGTCGCCGAGGGCCTGCGGGCCGACGGTGTGCCGGTCGCCCATCTCGGAATGCGCGGCAACCGGGACCTGGCGGCCCTGCCGCGGCTGGCCCGGTTCATCAGGCGCGGCCGCTTCGACGTCGTCCACACCCACCTCTACCGGGCCTGTGTGTACGGGCGGTTCGCCGCCCGGCTCGCCGGCGTCCGGACGGTGATCGCGACCGAGCACTCGCTGGGCGCCGCCCAGATCGAGGGCCGGGCACTGAGCACGGGGGCCCGCGCCCTCTACCTCGCCAGCGAGCAGCTCGGCACGGCGACGGTCGCCGTCTCCGACACCGTCGCCCGGCGCCTGGCCGGCTGGGGCGTGCGGCCCGGGCGGATCCGGGTGGTGCCCAACGGCATCGACATCGCCCGGTTCGCCTTCGACGCCGGCGCGCGCGTGGCAGCCCGGGAGCGGCTGGGCCTCGCCGGGGACGAGTTCGTCGTGGGCGGCGTCGGGCGGCTCGCCCCCGGGAAGCGGTTCGACACGCTGATCCGCGCCGTCGGGGCGCTGCCCGGCGCCCGGCTGCTCCTGGTCGGCGAGGGGGACCAGCGCCGCTCACTCGGCCGGGTGGCCCGGTCGTGCGGTGCCGCCGACCGGGTGGTGTGGGCGGGGGCGTGCGAGGACGACCTGCCCGCCCTGCTGTCGGCGATGGACGTGTTCGTGTCCACCTCCCCGGACGAGGCGTTCGGACTGGCGATCGTGGAGGCGCTCGCCGCCGGACTGCCGGTCCTCTACGTGGCGTGCCCCGCCCTGGACGACCTGCGGCCGGAGGACGCGCCCGGCGCGCGGCGCGTCGCCGGAACGGTCCCGGACGTCGTCGCGGCGCTCGACGACCTCCGGCGCCGGGGCCCGGAGCGGCTGCCCGTGCCGCCCGCCGCGCACCGCTACGACATCGCCCACAGCGCCCAGCAGCTGCTGACCCTCTACCGCACCCTCTATCGCGAAGCGAGTTTCCGATGACCCCGCAATCCTTCTCCGTCCGCCGTGTGTTCGGCCGGCTCACCCGACCGTCCTCGCTCCCGTTCCGCCCCCGCCGCTGGTGGGCGGTGCCCGCGGCCGCCCTCGTCGGTGTGGCCGCCGGCGGCGGGTACGGGCTGCTGAAGACCCCCGAGTACGCCGCCACCAGCTATGTCGTCGTCGTGCCCGCCGAGAGGTCCGACCCGGCCGGCGCGATGGGCCTGGCCCAGGCGTACGGGCGGGTCGCCACGGACATCGCCGTCGTCGGCGACGCCCAGGTGTGGGCCGGGGTCTCCGCGCGCACCCTGCGGGAGAACGTGCAGGCGGCGACCTCCCCGGACGCCCCGATGATCTCCGTGACCGCCCGGTCGTCCAGCCCGCGGACCGCGGCCGGCATGGCCGACAGCGTGGCCCGGGCCCTGGTGCTGCAGGGCTCGCACACCCAGGACCGTATGGGCGTGCGGGTCCTCCAGTTCACCCGCGCCGCCCGTCCCACCGAGCCGGTCTCGCCCTCCGGGCCGCTGTCCGTTCTCGTCGGCGGCTGCGCGGGCGGTCTGCTCGGCGGCCTGTGGCTGCTCGTACGGCCCCGGAAGCGCGACGAGCCGGAGGAGCGGTACGCGAGTGTGCCGGGACCGGCGGAAGCCGAGCCGCAGCCGGAGGCCGTATGACCACCGCGCACTCCCCCCGGACGCGGGCCGCCGGAGCCGCGGGCGCCGCCGCGGAGGACTTCGGCGTCACCGTGTGCCGGGACGGCGAGACCTTCGGGGGGCTGTCCGCCGACTGGTCGCAGCTGTACCGGCGGTGCGCGACCGCCACCCCGTTCCAGTCGCACGCCTGGCTGCACTCGTGGTGGCTGTCGTACGGCACCCCGGGGCGGCTGCGGGTCGTTCTGGTGCACCGCCGCCGCGACGGGGCGCTCGTCGCGGCGGCGCCCCTGTGGCTGAAGGGCGGCCCGGTCCCCGCCCTCACCCACCTCGGGGGCGCCATCACCGACTACTGCGACGTACTGGTCGACGACTCCTGCCCGGGCGCCGAGTCCGCGCTGGCCGGTGCGCTGCGCGCGCTCGCCCGCACCGCCGTGATCGATCTGCGGGAGGTACGCCCGGGGGCCGCCGCCGAGCGGATCCACGACCGGTGGCGCGGGCCGCGCTGCCGGCTGCCGGACTCCGTCTGTCTGGAGCTGCCCGCCGTGCCGATCGACGAGCTGGTGGGGCGGTTGCCCTCGTCGCGGGCGCAGCGGGCCCGCTCGCATCTGCGCCGGATCGACCGGACCGGGGTCGAGGCGCGGGTGATGACGGGCGCCGAGGTGCCCGGGGCGCTGCTGCGGCTCCTGGACCTGCACCGGCGGCAGTGGGCGGGCCGGGGGGTGACACCCGAGCACCTCCGGCCGCGGTTCGCCGAGCACCTACGGCGGGCGGTGACGGCCATGGTCCGCTCGGGGGACGCGATGGTCACGGAATTCCACCTGGACGGCGACGTGGTGGCCGTGGATCTCACGCTGATGTCGCCGCGGCTGTCCGGCGGTTATCTGTACGGGGCGGACCCGGTCCTGCGTTCCGCGAAGCTGGACGTGTCGACCCTGCTGCTGCGCAACAGTGCCCGGGGGAGCGAGGCGAAGGGCTGCGAGACGCTGAGCCTGCTGCGGGGCGCCGAACCGTACAAGCACCACTGGCGTCCCGAGGTGGTCGGCAACCGCCGGCTGCTGCTGGGCCGCCGCCGGACGGCGCCGGCGCTGCTGCTGCGGGTGGCGTACGCGCGCGGCCGCCGGCGGGCGGCGGACTGGGCACGCGGGCGGCCGTGGGTGCGCAGGCTACGGCGCGGCGCGCGGTCAGGGCCTGCGCTGCCACCAGTCGAGGCGGATGCACACCCTGCCGCCGAGCCACTTCTCGATCCATGCGCCCAGGTCCACCGGCCGGCACACGGGCCCGGGGGCCGTGCCGGGTTCGGGCGTGTCCGGCGTCGTGCCGGGTCCGGGCTCGGTGGTGGCCGGCTCGGGGTCGGGTACGACGACGGGCGGTGTTCCGGGGTCGGGCGTGGTGCTCGGCTGTGGTGCGGTACCGGGCTCGGGCGTCGTACTGGGCGCGGGCGTGGTGCTCGGCTCGGGTACGGGTGTGACCTCCGGCCGGGGCACCGGGGTCGGTGTCGGGCTCGGGGCGGTGCCGCGGCCGGACATCACGGCGCGGAAGACCGCCGAGGACTTCGGGTTCCGCGCGCACTGCCAGACGCCGTGCGGGCAGTAGTCCGAGATCGTGTGGTACAGCGGCTTCTGTTCGTCGAGCCATTGCAGCATGCGCCGCATGTACTCGGGATTGTCGCCGTTCCGGAACAGGCCCCACTCGGGATAGGAGACGGCTTTCTTGTGCGCGGCCGCGAATTGCACCTGGTGCCGCAGTCCGTACGGCTCGTTCGCCTGCTCGTCGAAGGTTCTCCCCGGGGGCTGGTCGTATGAATCCATCCCCACGATGTCGACGACGTCGTCACCGGGATAGCACTCGGTCCACGGAATGGCGTCCCGCCCGCGGTTCGGGGCGAAGTCGAACCGGAACTGCTGGCCCGGCACCGTGCGCATGGTGGTCACGATGCGCCGCCAGTAGGCCTTCCACGCCTCCGGGGCGGGGCCGCACCGGTGCGTGTACGTGGTGCCGTTCATCTCCCAGCCGAGGACGATGACGGTGTCCGGCACCCGCAGTCGCACGAGCCGTTCGGCCAGCGTCCGGAAGTGGTGGTCGAACTGCCCGAACGAGCCGAGCCGGAGCATCTGCCGCACGACGCGGTCCGGAAGACGGCTCTCGTTGCGTTCCAGCATGGGCACGTTGAGGACGAAGAGCCGGTCCTGGCGGGCGCGCCGCCACTCGGCCCAGTGTTCCAGGAACGCCGGCCTGCCCTCGATGTTGCTCCACAGGTCACCGGGCAGGTAGGTGTGCCCGACCCGCAGCTCGGTGCCGCCGAGCCAGTTCTGCAGCTCCGTCATCCGGGATATGCCCCGGGAGCCGTAGTGCAGATAGGCGCCCACCGCGGTGGTCCGCGTGCCGGTGGGCGCCGGTATCGGTTCCTCGGTGGATTGCGCGGTGTGGCCCGGGGGCGCCAGGGCCACCCCCGAGATCAGGAGCCCGGCTGTCAGCGTGCCCAGCCAGGTGCTCGCTCTGTGCCATTTCCGGTGGACCATTTCCGCTCCTTCACGAGGCGCCGGGTATCGCCACTCACCTGGCTCAAAAGTATTCGCAATGGGCCGACCGGGATGGTGGCCCGCCCTTTTGGTAGGCCGTTAGGGGATTTCATCGCCCGTCCGGGGCATCGAAATGAAGGACATGCCGTGCCGTTCTTTGACACCCGTGTCGCCGCCGTCCTCCTGCGGCTGGACCGGAATCCCTTTCACCACGGCACTCTGGGCGCCGCTCGCTCCCTGGGACGTGCGGGTGTCCCCGTCCATGTGGTGACCGGGACGGGCGTGGCGGGACCGGTCACCCGGTCCCGGTACGTACGTCGGTGGCACCCCTGCCAGGAGGGAGTCCGCCGTGCGCTGGAGCGGGTCTCCGGCGAACTGGCCGGCCCGGCGGTCCTCGTGCCGATGGACGACATCAGCGCGGTCGCCCTGGCTGAGCTGGGCCCCGAACTGAGCCGCGTGCCGCGCGCCCGTAGGGGCGGGTCCGCCGGCCCGGGTCTGCTGCTGCCCGCGCAGTTGCCGGGACTGGTGGGCCGGGTCGCCGACAAGGCCGGTCTCGCCCGCACCTGCCAGGACCTCGGCATCCCCCATCCGCGGACCCTGGCGCCCGCCGACGCGGACGAGGCCGTCGCCATGGCGGGACAGCTCGGCCTGCCGGTGGTCGCCAAGTGGAGCCGCCCCTGGCTGCTTCCGTCGGGCAGCGGCCTGCGCAGCACGACCGTGGCGCGGACCCTGCGGGAGGTGCACGACCTGTACGGGCGCGGTGCGGAGGCCGGCTGCGCGCTGCTGCTGCAGCGTCTGCTGCCGCCGGGCCGGGGCCTGGACTGGTTCTTCCACGCGTATGTCGACGGCGCGGGCCACTGCCGGGCCGCGGCCACCGGTCACAAGGAGCGGTCCTGGCCGGACGCCGCCGGACTGACGGCCGTCGGCACCTGGGCGGCCAACCGGGAGGTCGACCGGACCGCCCGCGACCTGGTGGCCGCCCTCGGCTACCGGGGCGTCGTCGACCTCGACTTCCGTCTCGACCCGGCGACGGGGGCGTACCACCTGCTCGACTTCAATCCGCGGCCCGGCGCGCAGTTCCGGCTCTTCGCGGACGGGACGGGCCTCGATGTGGTCCGCGCCCTGCACCTCGACCTCACCGGGCGGGCGGTCCCGTCCGAAACCCCGGTGTACGGCCGGCGGTTCGTGGTGGAGAACTACGCCACGCTGTCCGTCCTCGCCTCCCCGCGCCGCCGCCCGTACCGCCGCCCGCGCCGCCCACGGACGGCGGCACGGTGCACCGAGACGGCCTGGTACGCGGCGGACGACCCGCTCCCGGCCCTGCTCATGGCCCGGGCCTGGGTGGCGCACCTCCTCCGCAGGGCCTGGCGGTCACTGCGGTTCCCCGACTGACCCGACCACGAAAGCGAGGGGCACGATGTACGACCTGGTGACGGTGGGCGCAGGCCCGTACGGCCTGTCGGTGGCCGCCCACGCGGCCGCCCGCGGTCTGGAGATCCGCGTCTTCGGCGAGGTGATGGGCTCCTGGAACGCGATGCCGCCCGGCATGTTCCTGAAGTCCGAGCCGTGGGCCTCGAACCTGTCCGACCCGGCGGGCGCCTACAGCCTCGCCGCCTATGCGGCCAAGCAGGGCGTGCGGGCGGACCACGGCAGGCCGCTGCCGGTCTCCTTCTTCGCCTCCTACGGCGCATGGTTCGCCCGGCAGGCGGCACCCCCGGTCGACCCGCGCACCGTCGAGGAGGTGCGGCCCCGCCCGGGCGGTTTCGAGGTGCGCACGGCCGACGGCGAGCGGATGGCCGCCCGTACGGTGGCGCTGGCGGTGGGCGGCATGCCGTTCGTCGCCGTGCCCGCGGCGCTGCGGCACCTGATGCCGCACCAGGTCACGCACAGCAGCCACCACGCGGACCTGAGCCGCTTCGAGGGCCGGGACGTGACGGTCATCGGGGCGGGCCAGGCGGCCATCGAGACCGCCGTGCTGCTGACCGAGGCCGGCGCGCACGCGAGGATCGTCGCCCGCGCCGAGCGGCTGCGCTGGAACACGGTCCCGCCGTCGCTGCGCCGCAGCCGCTGGGAGGCCGCCCGCGCTCCGCACACCGGCCTGGGCTGCGGGTGGTGGAACTGGCTGTACGCCGAGGCTCCCGGGCTGTTCCGGCGGCTGGCGCCGGCCACCCGGGAGCATCACTACGCGACGGCACTCGGCCCGGCCGGCGCCTGGTGGCTGCGGCACCGCTTCGACGCGGTGCCCGAGGTGTGGCACGGCCGGAGCGTCACGGCGGCCGAGCCCGCCGGGGACCGGCTGCGGCTGACCGTCTCGGGCCCGGCGGGCCCCGACATCACCCTCGACACGGACCATGTGATCGCCGCGACCGGCTTCGCGCCGCGGCTGGAGCGGACCGATGTGCTCTGCGAGGAGCTGCGGGAGGAGCTGGCGACCGTCGGCACGAGCGGGGCCCCGGAGGTGAGCCCGCTCTTCGAGTCCTCCCACCCGGGCCTGTTCCTGGCGGGGCTGCTGACGGCGCCGGCCTACGGCCCGGCGATGCGTTTCGTGTACGGCGCCGCCTACACGGCCCAGCGGCTCGTCCGGGGCGTCGAGCGGCGGCTGCGGGCGCCGGCCGTGACCGTGGCGCAGCAGCGGGCCTCGGACGACACGGGCGCACCGGACGCCGCAGCCCGGGGTACCGAGGCGCGGGGTACCAGGGCGGGGGTTGCCGAGGCACGGGCGGCCGAGGCGCGTGGCGACAAAGCGCGTGACGGAAAAGCCCGTGACGGCAAAGCCCGTGACGACAAAGCCCGTGACGACAAGGCGCGTGACGACAAAGCCCGTGACGACAAGGCGCGTGACGACAAGGCGCGCGCCGCGGAAGCATCCGCCCAGTGAGGCGAAAGGCCGGTCCCGGAGCGCTCCGGGACCGGCCTCCACGGCGGGGGAGCCGTGCTTTCGGGTTACTTCTTCTTGTCATCCCCGCCGTTGATGCAGACGTTGCCGAAGGCGGGGTTCAGCAGAGCGATGATGTTGACGGTGTTGCCGCACACGTTGATCGGAATGTGGATCGGCACCTGTACGACATTGCCCGAGATGACACCCGGGCTGTGGACCGCGGCAGCCTCGGCCTCGGCGTCCGCCATGGCGGGCGCGGCCGAGCCGAGAGCCAGGGCCAGACCGGCAACCGCGACCGCGGCCTTCTTGAACTTCATGTTTCGGGTTCCTTTCCGCAGAGGAAGTGAAGCCACGGATTTCGTGGCAAACGAGCCCACGAAGAGGCCCGGCTTCCGCTGCGAAAATCACAACGAATGCGAAAGCGGAAAGACACCATTGCGGATGCTTTCCGCATTGTTTCACCCAAATGCGGAGGTGCTATTGGTGCGAGTGGCTCAACGACTGGGCCAGACGGGTCTGCTGACCAGTGCGTCCCATTCTCGGTCCGGCGTTCCCGGAACAGCGCGCCCCAGCGCTCTCCATTCGCGCACCAGCGACGAATAGACAGGCGATGGTTTCGGTTCCGGCGCCTGCCTGGTCTGGGGAATGAGGGGCACACGCTCCCATTTTCCGGCGCGAGGAGCCATGCCAACCCTTTCCGTTCACGGCTCTGGCGAGGCTCTCGCATCATGTCACAACTGACGCGCCGTCAGGCGCGTACGCGTACGGTCCGCACGGACGTGTCCGCCGCGTCCGGCAGATTCATCCCCGCCTCCACCCCGGTCGTCAGATACCGCAGCACCGGTTCCGTCAGCCGTTCGCCGGGCAGGACCGCCGGAATGCCCGGCGGATACGGCGTGATCATCTCGGCCGCGATCCGCCCCGCGGCCTCGCTCACCGGGACGTCCTCGGTCCGGCCGAAGAACGCGTCGCGCGGCAGACAGGTCTGCTCCATGCGCAGTTCGCGCGGTGTCGGCACCTCGACCCGCCGCGCCTCGTCCAAGTCTCCCGCGTGCTCGGCCAGTTCGCGCAGCGCGTCCAGCAGCGGGGCGGTCGTGGCCCGGGAGTCCGCGTGGGTCAGCTGCGCGGCGATCCTCCGGTGGTCGGTGATGTGGACGTCGATGCTGCGGTGCTCCCGCAGCCAGTCGGCCGCGCGGTACCCCGTGGTGCCCAGGCCCGAGACGTCGATCACCATCGGCAGCGGATCGAAGTCGTGGGCCAGTCCGGGCCCGGTGAGGTCGGCCCGGTCGTACACGTGCAGACCGTCGATGCGCTCGATGTCCTCCCGCACCGACGCGGCCAGCCGCAGAGCGTCGTCCAGCAGTTCCTTGCCGCGCAGCACCATCTGCCGCCGCCAGCCGTCGAGTCCGGCGTAGATGAGGACCGACGGGGACGTGGTGCCGAGCAGATCGGCGCGGGACGCCAGCACCGCAGGGTCGATCAGCTCGCCCTGGAGGTGGAAGACCGAGCCCTGCTCCAGCCCGCTGCCCATCTTGTGGATGCTGGTCACGCAGACGTCGGCACCCGCGTCCATCGCCCACGACGGCAGATCGGGGTGGAACGGCAGGTGCGCGCCCCAGGCCTCGTCCACGATCAGCGGCACGTCCCGGCTGTGGCACTCCTGGGCGATCTCCGCCAGATCGGCGCACGTGCCGTACGGCGTGGGGCTGGTGACCAGCGCGCCACGGGCGTCCGGGTGGCGCTCGAAGGCCTCCTCGAAGGCGGCGGCGGACGGCGGGTGTGCCAGTCGCCGCTCCGGGTCCCACTGGGGTTCCACCCACACCGGCCGGATGCCGGACAGGATCAGCCCCGCCACCACCGACTTGTGGGCGTCCCGCCCCACCAGCAGTTCCTCGTGCGGGCCCGCCACCGAGAGCATCGCGGCCTTGACCGACAACGAGCTGCCGCAGGTGGTGAAGAAGGTGTGCTCGGCCCGCACGGCGTCGGCCATCAGGCTCTGGGCGTCGGCCAGCACCCCGCCCCGGGAGCGCCGGTCGTCGAGGCCGCCGGAGGCCAGCACGTCGGCCCGGAAGACCGAGTCGCCCAGCACCCTGCGCACCTCGGGGTCGGCGCCTCTGGCCTGCTTGTGGCCGGGCGGCGTGAAGGGCAGTTCACCTGTCTCGTGGTAGCGGTCGAGCGCGTCGAGGACGGGCGCCCGCTGATGGTCGGGACAGTTCAGCGACATCGAGAAGCCGCCTCCGTTTCCGTCGGGATCGTCGGTGTCAGTGGGGCAGTGCCGCGAAGCGCAGGGCGAAGTGGTCCAGGGTGCGCGGCAGTGGGCGGTCGGGCCGCAGCCGGGCCGGCCGCTCCGGCAGATAGGTGTGCCGTTCCAGCAGCGCGGCCAGCATGGTCGAGGTGACCAGGAGCACCAGGTCCTCGCCGGGGCACTCGCCGGGGCCGGCGCTGAACGGCATCAGCGCCTCGGTGTCCTGCGCGGTGCCGTCGAGCCAGATCTCGGGCGTGAAGCGGTCGGAGTACGGCAGGGACTCGTCCCGGTGGAACAGCGGGGCGTAGATGAGGAATTCGGTGCCGGCCGGCAGCGTGTCCTCTCCCCAGACGGTCTCCCGCACCGACTCCCGCAGCAGGAACGGCGTCGTGGGCCACAGCCGGAGGGACTCCAGGACACACGCCCGGGTGTACGGCAGGAGCCGCGGCTCGGTGAGGTCGTTGACGGCGAGCTCGTTGCGTACCTGGTTCTCCTGCGGCTCGTGCGTGGAGAGCACCGCCAGGGCCCGGAAGGCCGCGATACCCGCCGCGTCGAAGGCGAACAGCCAGTGCGGCACCTGCCCGGCCGGGTCCGTGCCCGGTTTGGCCGGAGTGGAGGCGAGGGCGGCGGCGAGACTGCCGGTCTCGGCCCGGTCGAGGTGGGCGCGCAGCCGGGTGTCGAAGCGGTCGCGCAGCGCGGGGCGGCGGGGGGCGGCCGACGACCAGTTGGCCGCGGCGCGCAGCCGGGCGAGCAGGGAGGTGAGCCCGGTGTCGTCGCGGGCCGTGTCGCCGAGCGTGAGCCTGCGGGCGGTGCGGTCCCAGGCGGTCGAGAAGGCGCCCCAGCCGATCTCGCCGTCCCCGGCGGTGGTGTGGCCGAGCAGTTTGCCGGTCTCCTCACGGACCGTGCGGACGAAGCGGGGGGCCAGGCTGTGCAATTGGTTGCCGTACTCCAGCACCGCCTCGTTGAAGGCGCGCCGCTCGTCACGGTCCGTGCCCCGGGAGATCAGCACGCCGTGCGGCTGGAACTGCTCCAGCGCCGCCCGCTTCTCGCGGGTCGCCGGGGAGAACGGCTCGGGTGTGCCGTCCAGGACGTGCGCGGCGTCGTCCGCCCGGAGCACGACGGCGAAATGCCGTCCGGCCAGATCGAGCCGGAGCGGCCCGGGTCCGTAGCGGCCGCGCAGCTCGGTGAGCAGCGCGGTGGCGCGCCGGTCGATCGCGTACCGCTCCGCGAGGGCCATCCCGGCGCGTCGGCGGATCACGGCGCCCGCGGCGAGGGTGGGTGCGATGACCTGCGCGGCCAGTCGGGCGGCGTCGCGCGCGGACGCCTGGGCGGGGGTGTGGGTGGCCCGGTCCGTACTGGTCATGGCCCCCGGGTGCCCCGGCGGAGGGGAAGGAAACGGCGGGGCCGGCCGGCCGGTGTCCGCCCGTGGCCGGACCGTGGCGGTGCGTGCGCAGACCGGACCCGGGCCCGGAGGTCCGGGCCCGGGTCGGTGGCGCGGTCCGTCGCGCGGCCCGTCCGGGCGGCTCAGCCGCCCGTCGTCGGGCCGCCGCTGCCGAACCCTCCACTGGGGGCTCCGCCCCACTTGTGGTCCTTCTCGGAGCGCGGGGAGGTGTCCGGCTCGGTGTTCTCGTGCCTCAGCTCGTACGGCATCACCCGATCCTCCCGCTCGGTGAGCTCGGCGGGCCGCCGGTGGCCCTCGGTCTCACCGGGCAGCCCCGCGTCCTCGGGCCGGTGCGGCTGCTCGTCCGGTTTGGGAGGCGCGGGCTCCCGGTTCCTGATGCGCTTGCCCAGCCAGAACGCGCCGATCAGGAACCCGACCAGCAGGATTCCCGCGACGAGGGGCCCGATTCCGACCACATGGTCCTTGGCGGCGTATTCCGTGGCGTACGTGAAGAGAGAGTCCATACGGGGCGTGTACCCGTCCTGGGCGGAACTATATTCATTCAACCGTTGAGTCCGTCTTTTCCCGATTGGCCTCTTCGGGTGACCTGGCGGAACCTAAGCAGCGCGGCGCTGTTGGGCAGAGCGGCCCGGGCACCGGGTCTCTCGACGAGAAGGATGGACCATGATCAAGAAGGTTCTGGCCACCGCCGGCGTCGCTGCGGTCGTCCTGGGCGCCGCTGCCCCGATGGCCTCCGCCGTGGGTGACCGCGGAGTCGACACGCAGAACGGCAACTTCGCCAAGCAGGTGTACGGCAACACCACCACCGGCGGCTACATGAGCCCGCAGATCGGCCTCGTCCAGGGCTCGCTCAACAAGCCCTGTGTCGGCCTGCCGGTCCAGGCCGACGTCCAGAACATCCTGGCGCTGGCCAACATCGGTGTTCAGGACATCCTCAACGACACGCAGAACCAGCAGTGCGCCGAGAACTCCACGGCCGTCAAGGGTGACAGTGCCCTGTCGCACCTGCTGGAGGACGTCCTCTCCGAGAACGGCTCGGCCGCGATCGAGACCCACAAGTGAGGCGACCGGCCCGTACGACCCCGAGCTTCGTACGGGCCGCCGTCACCCGGCCCTACCGCGGGCTGTCCGCACGCCCGCGATCACCCCACTGAAGCCGCGCCCGACCGGTGGACGCGGCAGGACGACCCGAGCACCGGGTCTCTCGACGAGAAGGATGGACCATGATCAAGAAGGTTCTGGCTACCGCCGGCGTCGCTGCGGCCGTGCTGGGCGCGTCCGCCCCGATGGCCTCCGCCGTGGGCGATCGCGGGATCGACACCCAGAACGGCAATTTCTCCAAGCAGGCCTACGGCAACACGGTCACCGGCGGCAACCAGAGCCCGCAGATCGGCCTCGTCCAGGGCACGCTCAACAAGCCCTGCATCGGCCTGCCCGTCGAGGGCGACGTCCAGAACATCGCGATCTTCAACATCGGTGTTCAGGACCTCGTCAACGACACGCAGAACCAGCAGTGCGCCGAGAACTCCACCGCGGTCAAGGGTGACAGCGCCCTGTCGCACCTGCTGGAGGACGTCCTCTCCGAGAACGGCGCGGTCGCCGTCGACTGACGCGAACCCCCGAAGGGCCGTACGCGGCACCGGGCGGCCCCGCATCCGAACCCTGGATGCGGGGCCCGTGCCCTTTTGTGTACGCGCGTGAAACATTTCCCGGGGCCATCGTCGTCGAGGAAGTGGAAGCCGATACGCAGGGACGAAGGGGGAGGGCATGAGACGGGCCCGCGCGGACGAGTTCAGGGAATTCGCGGCCGGCCGCACGGGGCAGCTGTACCGGTCGGCATGCCTGCTGACCAGCGGCGACACCCATCTCGCCGAGGACCTCGTCCAGGAGACCCTGGGCCGCATGTACGCGATGTGGGGCCGGATCGCCCGGATCGACAACCCCGCGGCGTACGCCCAGACCGTGCTGGTGCGCACCTTCCTCAGCCAGCGCCGACTGCGCTCTGCGGGTGAGCGCCCGCTGGCCGAACTGCCCGACGCGGCCTCCGGCAGGAGCGACGACCCGGCGTTGCGGATCGCGCTGCTCGACGCGCTGGCCCAGCTGGCGCCCAAGGACCGGGCCGTGGTGGTGCTCCGGTACTGGGAGGACCGCAGCGTCGAGGAGACGGCCGAAGCCATGAACGTCAGCTCCGCCGCGGTACGCACCCGCTCGACCCGCGCCCTGGCGCGGCTGCGGGAGCGGCTCGGCGGCAGCCTTGCCGAGCTCGTGGCCCTGTCCTGACGGCGCCTTTCCACCCCACTCCACAGAACGTCCCACGACCCACGAACGGTGGTTTCACCATGCCCTTCGAGGACAAGCTCGCCGAGGCCGTCCGGCGCACCGGAGAGACCTTCACCATGGACCACCGCTCCCTCGTGGAGGGTGGCCTGCGGCGCGGCCGTGGCCGGGTGCTGCGCCGCCGAGCGCTGGCCGGCGGTGCCGCGGTGCTCGCCCTGGGCGGCTCCGCGCTTTACGGGGGCCGGCTGCTCGGCGCCCCCACAGCGGGGGACACCGCCAGCGCCGCAAGCCCTTCGCCGACCATCACCCGGCCCGCGACGCCGCAGGACAAAGACCCGGACCAGTACGTCCGGGTCTCCGCCGGCCAGATGATCCAGATCCTGGAGCGGCTGCTCCCCGAAGGGAAGATGACCCAGCAGCGCGGCACCAGCAACTTCGGTGATCCGAAGGCGACCGCGAAGGCCTCACTCGTCCACGACGACGGCTTCGGTGCCGCCCTGGTCGAGTTCTCGGTCAAACGGGCCGACTTCAAGAACCCCGCCGACCAGGCGCTGGCCACCTGCCCCAAGAAGGTCACGCCCCCGGTCACCAGCTGTAAGAGCCGGGACTGGTTCCCCGACCAGCCCGAGCGGCGCGTGACGGTGGGCCCCGCCCTCTTCCGGGGCCACACCGGGAAGGACGGCAAGGGCCTGGAGAAATGGCGCACGGTCACCCTGAGCCGAAACGGCTTCCTCACCGAGATGGTCACCTACAACGGAATCCCGGCGGAAGACCGCAACACCCGGGCGCATCCGCCGTTCACCGAGATGCAGACTTTCAACCTGGCACAGGCGCTCAGCACCGCCATGGCCAAGTACGGCATCCCCGACCCGGGCATCTTCACCGAGAACCGCCGGGAGGCGGGCAGCCTTGCGGTGACCGAGCGCTTGCAGCGGCTCGCGCCCAAGGGACTGTCCCCGCGCGGCTTGGGCGGCGACAACGCGACGGGCTACATCACCGCCTACGACGTCAAGAACAAGACCATGAGCCACCTCCGGGCCACACTGACTCCCAAGGGCGCGGCCGGCGAGGGCGAGCCGCGGTGGAGCGAGACACTCCCCGACGGGACGAAGATCGCCACCTCTCAGCGGCCTGCCGAGGGCCCGGGTGTCACGGAGTGGCGGGTGGACGCGCTGCGCCCGACCGGACTGCGCGTCACCATCACGTCGTACAACGCCGAATACCCGCACCGCCCGGCCAATCGCACCACGCCGCCCGCCTCGATGGAGCAGCTCAAGGCCGTCGCTCTCGATGATTCCTGGCTGACCGTCAAGTGACCGCAGCCCCCTCACTTGGCGTCCGCGTAGCACCGCACCGTCGCCGTCGTGAACGGGAACCGCACCGGCGTCTCCCCGAACGCGATCCGTCCGGCCGTGTCACCGGCCGTACGGATCGCTTCGGCGACCGCCGGCGCCTCCTCGGCCGGGCAGTGCACGATCACCTCGTCGTGCTGGAAGAACACCAGCTCCGCCCGCATCCCCGCGGTCTCCCGACGCAGCGCGGCCAGCATCAGCAGCGCCCAGTCGGCGGCGCTGCCCTGGACCACGAAGTTCCGGGTGAACCGGCCCCGCGCCCGGGCGTTGACCGACGCGTACCCCGGGGTGAACTCGCCGTCCACCCTCGGCTCCTCGGCCCCGTCCTGGGGGATGCCCGCCTCGTCGGCCTCCCCGGCGCCCGCCGCGCGCGGGCTGGTACGGCCCAGCCAGGTGCGCACCAGCCGGCCCTCCTCGCCGGCCTTCGCCGCGTCGTCCACATAGGCCACCGCCCGGGGGAAACGGCGGCGCAGCGCCGCGAGGTTCTTGAGACCGTCGCCGCTGGTCTGCCCGTAGATCGCGCCCAGCAGCGCCAGCTTCGCGTGGTCGCGGTCACCGGAGAACGCCCGGTCCGACAGCCGGGTGTACAGGTCGTCGTGGTGGCCCGCCACCTCCATCAGACCCGGGTCGCGGGAGATCGCCGCCAGCACCCGGGGCTCCATCTGGTCGGCGTCCGCGACGACCAGCCGCCAGCCCTCGTCCGCGACGACGGCGCGCCGGATCACCTTGGGAATCTGCAGCGCACCCCCGCCGTTGGTCGTCCAGCGGCCACTGACGGTGCCGCCCGGAAGGTACTCGGGCCGGAAGCGGCCGTCGCGCACCCAGTCCTGGAGCCAGCTCCAGCCGTGCGCCGTCCAGATCCGGTACAGCTTCTTGTACTGGATCAGCGGTTCGACGGCCGGGTGGTCGATCTCGGCCAGCTCCCACCGGCGGGTCGACCGCACCTTGACGCCGGCCTGCGTGAACGCCTTGATCACGTCCGCGGGCAGGTCGGGGCGCACCCGGCGGCCGAACGCCGCGGACACCTCGTCCGCGAGCTCCGCCAGCCGACGCGGCTCGCCACCGCCCGCGTACCGCTCGCCCAGCAGCTCGTGCAGGAGCGCGCGGTGCACGTCGGCCCGCCACGGCAGCCCGGAACGGTGCATCTCCGCGGCCACCAGCATCCCCGCCGACTCGGCGGCGGTCAGCAGCCGCATCCGGCCGGGGTGTTCGGCCGCCGCGTGTCTTCGCTGCTGCTCGGCATACACCTCCAGCAGGCCCTCGAAGGGCACGTCCCGGCCGGCCTGCGGCTCGAACAGCGACGACTGGGAGCCCGGCTCGGCCGCCCTCTGGGGCGGGTCCGCCGGCACGGGGCGGTGGTGCAGCCGCGCCCAGGCGGCCGCCGCCGACCGCGGCTCGCCCAGCCGCCCCTCGTGCCCGAGCAGCAGCTGCTCGGCGTCCTCGATGTCGTAACACCGCTCGACCCGCACCCCCGCGGCCAGCAGCCGGGGATAGATGTCGGCCGTGGAGCGCCACACCCAGCGGCCCACGCCGGGCCGGGAGCGGACCGCCCGGACGAGGTCGGGCTCGGTCACGACGGGTCCGGCGGGCAGCCCGTCACCGCCGAGGGGGACGAGCCGTGCCCCGCCGCCCTCGGTGCCGTCCACCACCCATCGCTCGCTCACTCATGCGAGTCTGGCACCCGGCACTGACAGGCACCTGAAGCGCACGCCGGTGGTGCTCAGGCCGCGGCGTGGAACAGCGCCGCCGCCTCGCCCCGCGAACCGACCCCCAGCTTGGTCAGGATGTTCGCGACGTGGAACTTCACCGTCGACTCGCTGATGTGCAGCTCCTGCGCGATCATCCGGTTGCGGTGTCCGAGCGCCAGCCGGGTCAGCACCTCCAGCTCACGCTCCCCGAGCCCGGTCAGCGGGTGCGGTGCCGGCTCCTTGGCCGCACGCAACGGGATCACGGCGGTGACGGTCGTCCCCCAGCCGGGCACCGCGTCGACGTCGAGGCGCCCGTCGAGCACGTCCAGCCGCTCGGCGATCCGGCCGGGGCCCAGGTCGCACAGGGACAGCGCGCCGGGCCCGTCGTCCCGCACCGTCACCCGCAGGTCGTCCTCCGTGAACTGCCAGCCGACACGGACGCGGCCCACCCGCTCCTGCTCCAGCACCTTCATCAGCACCGCCCGAACCACCGCGCGGGCCGTGTGCGCCACATCGGCGGCCACCGGGCGGGTGGAATCAGGAGGCCCCAGCTCCAGTTCGACCGGGCTGTGGCGCACCAGCGGCCGCAGCGACTCGGCGAGCCGGACGAAGGCCTGGTCCGCCGGCTCCTCGGCGATCTCCTGGTCCCGCTCCGCCTGGGCCCGCAGCTCCACCAGGGCGGACACGGCCAGGTCGGTGGCGGTCGCGCGGGCCGCCGTGTCGTCGAGGTGCCGGCTCCGCAACACGCCGAGCAGCTCCGTCAGCGCTGCCGCGTGGGCCTCGCCGAACTCGGCGATGACCCGGGCACGCGTCCCGGCCGCGGCCCGCGAGCGGGCCAGCGCGCCCGGCACGGCCTCGGCGGCGAGCCGGTCGAAATGGCTGGTCACCACGTCCCACAGGGCCTGGACGAGCGCCACCGCCGACTCGTCGACCGGGGCGTCGTCGTCGGCCCGCACCAGCAGCAGGACCGCGCCCTTCGGTGTCGCGTCGCTCGTCACGGCGAGCACCGGCCGCTCCGCCCCGGCGAGGACGAGCGTGCCCTGCCAGGGGCGCCCCGGCACACCGGAGGCGAGCAGTGGGGCGAGGTCGGCCGTGGTGAGCCGGTCCGCGATCCCGGGAGCGCCGTACGTCTTGAACGGCGAGTGCGCGCAGTGCGTGGACAGTTCGGCGGCCGCCCGGTGCGGAAGCGGACCCGCGAGGATCTCGGACAGCCGGGGCAGGATCTGGCCCAGCGGCCGGCGGATCACTTCGTACGCGGCGGTCAGGGCGGGTACGGCTCCGGTCAGCTCCATGCCGCAAGCCTAATCAGTCACCCCTGCCCACCCACTGTCCTTTCGGACAGGTCGGACTGTCCCAAGGACCGGCCGGTCCCGCCGGCTCCCCGACGGAGGCTGGAGCCGTCAACACAACGGATCCCAGGGGGAGTACGACATGCAGGCGATCATCTACACCGAGTTCGGCGGTCCCGAGGTCCTGGCCCTCGGCGAGACGGACAAGCCCGTCCCCGGCCCGGGCGAGGTCCGGGTGCGGGTCGTGACGGTCGGCGTCAACCCGCTGGACCACAAGCGCCGTAACGGCTGGGTCGAGGAGTTCTACCCGACGACGTTCCCGGCCGTGCCGGGTCTGGAGTTCGCCGGCGTCGTCGACGCGCTCGGCGAAGGCGTCACCGAATTCGCCGTGGGCGACGAGGTGTTCGGCTTGACCAGGACCGGCGCGTACGCGGAATACGCCATCGCCGGTGACATCGCCCGCAAGCCGGCCGGACTGTCCTTCGAGCGGGCCGCGACCCTGCCGGTGGCGGGGGAGACCGCCCAGCGGGTGCTCGGCCTGCTCGGACTGAAGGCGGGCGAGACGCTGCTGCTCCACGGCGCGGCGGGCGCGGTCGGCCAGGTGGCCGTCCAGCTGGCGGTCGCGCTCGGCGCGACCGTGATCGGCACGGCGTCGCCGGCCAACCACGACTTCCTGCGTGAGCTGGGCGCGATCCCCGTGGCGTACGGCGACGGTCTCGCCGACCGGGTACGGGCGGCCGCGCCGCACGGCGTGGACGCGGTCTTCGACGCAGCCGGCCACGACACGCTGCCCGTCTCGATCGAGCTGCGTGGCGGCCGGGCCGACCGGATCGTCACCATCGCCGCGACGGACGCCGCCGAGTACGGGGTGCCGTTCTCCAGCGGCGGCACCCCCTCGGACCAGGTCCGCGCGGGTCTTGCCGAGCAGGCCCGGCTCGCCGTCGAAGGCCGGCTGAACATCCCGGTCGTCGAGACGTTCGCCCTGGCCGACGCGGCGAAGGCCCAGGAACTGAGCGAGGCCGGGCACACCCGCGGCAAGCTGGTGCTCACGGTCTGAGAGCCGCCCCGGGCCCCGGTGGACCGGGTCCACGACCGGTCACGACCGGGATCGGGCCGGGCCCGGGGCCGGGGCCCGGCCGGGCCGCAAAGGGTTCGCATGCAGGCCGGGCCCGGGGCCGGGGCGGAGCCGAGTGGGGGGCGGCGGGCCCGGGACGTGGGCCTGCGCGGGGCGGGGTCCGCATGCGGGCGCCGGGTCCGGGCCCGGGGCGACGGCCGAATCGGTTCCGGTTCGGGCGGTGGCCGAAGACGGGCGCGGGGAGCCAATCCCGGGCGCAGGCCCGGCCGGATCGACGGCCCGGGCCGAGTCGAGACGGCGGCCGACCCGGGCCGGCCCCGGGGCCGGACCCGGGCGGGGCCGAGTCGGGGCGGCGCCCGAGCCAGGGCGGGCCGGGCCCGACGGCGGCCGGATCCTGGGCTCAGCGGGTGCGGGGGAGGCCCAGCAGTGCGGAGGTCACCGCGACCAGTGCGCAGCCCCCGGTCGCCGCGCCCAGCGCCGTCCATGGGACGGCGACCGTGGCCGGCGCGGACAGCGACGCCAGGGCCGCGGCCAGGCCGCCGAGGTCGATCGCCGCGACCGCGGCCCCCAGCACCGCGCCGATCGCCACCGCGAGCAGTGCCTCGCCCGCCACCACGGCCGCCACGCGGCCCCGGGTGGCGCCGGCCAGCCGGAGGGCGCGCAGCTCGGTGCCGCGCACGGAGGTCGCCATGACCAGCGTGTTGGCCAGGCCGATGGCGGTGTACACGAGGGCGATGCCGACCACCACGAACAGGCCGAGCCGGGTTTGCGGGCCGGTGCGCGGCGCCGCCCACTCGTCCACCGTCAGGACCGTGCCGCCGGTGGCCCGCAGGGTGGCCGCGGCCGACTCGACGGAGGTGCCGCCGGAGAGCCGTACGTCGATCCGGTCGGTCCTGGCCGCACGGGCGTTGGCGGCCGTGACGTACGGACCGTTGTCGCCCGTCCCGAGCGCGAGGACGGCGGCGATCCGCAGTGACCTCGGCCGGCCGTCGCCCAGCCAGACGTCGACGCGTTCGCCGACGGTCCGTTCCTCCCACTCCTCGTTCACGATGATCGAGTCGTCGTCGAGGTCCCGTACGTCCCCCGCCACCACCGGCAGCCGGGCCAGGTCGGCGAAGGCCCCGGGGTCGGCGACCGCCCGCGCCTCGTAGGGCACGACGGCGGACTCGCCGTCCCGTACGTAGACCCCGGTCGACGCGGTCGCGGAGAGGGTCGCGCCGGGCACCCGGACCGGGGTGAGGCCCTCGCCCACCACGACGAGCTGGGCGGTGGTCTGTTCGCGGGCCTCGGCGGCCTTGGTGGCGTTGATCGTCCCCGCCGAACCGAGCAGCGAGCCGGCGAGCGCGACGGTGACCAGGACGGGGGCGGCGACGGAGGCCGTACGGCGCAGGGCGGCCGCCGTGTTCTCGCGCACCAGCATCCCGGTCGCGCCGGGCAGGGGCAGGGCGCGCGCCACCGGCCTGACCAGCAGCGGTGAAAGCAGCGCCACTCCGGTGATCAGGATCATCGGCCGGGTGGTGTACGTCTTGCGCTTCAGCAGGTCCGACGGGTCGCTCAGCAGCGCCCAGGCGAGCAGGCCCGCGCCCGTGAGCAGCAGGGCCGCTCCCAGCAGCAGCCGGCCGAGCGGCAGGACCCCGCGGTCGACGTCGGCCTCCCGCAGCGCCTGAGCCGGTGCGGTGCGTCCGGCCCGGCGGGCCGCCGCCCACGCACCGGCGACGGCGACCGCGAGCCCGGTCCAGAACGCGACGTGGAAGGGCCAGACGGCGTCGCGGATCGTGAACCACTCGGGGGCGATCCCGCCGTCCACCAGCACGCGCGCGAGCCGGGGAGCGCCCCGGGCGCCGAGGAGGCACCCGGCCGCCGAGGCGGCGATCCCCACCCCGGTGGCCTCCATGAGCAGCGCCCGCCGCACCTGTCCCGGCGTGGCGCCGGCCGTGCGCAGCAGGCCGAACTCCCGGCGGCGCAGCGCCACCGCGAAGGCGAACGTCGAGGCGACGACGAAGACCGAGACGAAGGTGGTGACCCCGCCGGCCGTGCCGAGCAGGGCGTTCACGGTGACGAGTGCGTCGGCGTCCTGTTCGGCACGCTCCCTTTCGGCCCTTTCGGACGCCTGTGACGATTCTCCGTCCACAGGCTGTGGATGGAACAGCGGGAAGGACACCTGCTCGGTGGCCGGTCCGCGCCGCACGTCCACGGTGAGCGTATCGGCCGCGGTCCCGGGCCCCGGGGCGGCGACGGGCGCATCGAGCGTGGACGCGAGACCCAGCCCCATGGTGGTGAGCAGCCCCACCCCGAGGGCGAGCGCGACGAAGCTGCCGATGAACGAGGGCCAGCGGCCGCGCAGCCCGCCGAGTGCGAGGGTCAGCACGCCGCACGCTCCAGACCGGCCATACGGCCCGCGACCCGCTCGGCGGTGGGGGCGGCGAGCTCTCCGGACACCCGCCCGTCCACCAGGAAGACCACCCGGTCCGCGTACGAGGCGGCCACCGGGTCGTGCGTGACCATGATGATCGTCTGGCCCTCGCGGTCCACCAGGTCCCGCAGCATGACCAGCACGTCGCGGCTGGTGGAGGTGTCCAGCGCGCCGGTCGGCTCGTCCCCGAAGAGCACCGCGGGCCGGGTGATCAGCGCCCGGGCGATCGCCACCCGCTGCTGCTGGCCGCCGGACATCTCGCCCGGCCGGTGCCGTGCCCGGTCGGCCAGGCCCACGCGGGCGAGCGCCGTCCGCACCTCGGCGCGCGAGGGGCGCCGGCCCGCCAGTCGCAGCGGGAGGGCGACGTTCTGCGCGGCCGTCAGTGACGGCAGCAGGTTGAACGCCTGGAAGACGAATCCGATCCGGTCGCGCCGCAGCAGCGTCAGCCGTCGCTCGCCCAGCCCGCCCAGGTCGGTGCCGTCGATCTCGACACGTCCGGACGTGGGCCGGTCGAGCCCGGCGGCGCACTGCAGCAACGTGGACTTGCCGGAACCGGAGGGGCCCATGACGGCGGTGAAGGAGCCCGCGGCGAAGGCCAGGTCGACCCCGTCGAGGGCGTGGACGTCGCGGTAGGAGCGGCGGAGCGCGGTGAGGCGTACGGCGGTTGTGGTCATGGGTCGAGCCAACCGTTTCGGGCGCCGCCGATCACGACCACTGGGGGGCGTCCCCGGGGTGGGGCAGGCCCTACCCCGGGGTGTGTCGATCCGTCGTCAGGACAGGCTGCCGTACGTGCCCCAGCCGGTGCCGATCTTCACCGGGCCGGCCTTGTAGCCGCCGTTGCCGTTGCCCTCGTACCGCCAGAGGTCACCGGCGGTGGTGCGGGAGACCAGGTCGTCGACGCCGTCCTTGGTGAGGTCGCCGATGCCGACGGTGGCGTTGTGGCCGGTCCAGCCCGCGCCGATCTTGAACGGGGCGCCCAGGTCGCCCGCGCCGTTGCCGTAGTGGCGCCACAGATTGCCGGAGGAGTCCTTGCCGAGGAGGTCGCCGTGGCCGTCGCCGTTCAGGTCGCCGGCCCCGATCGGGGTGATGGTCTTCCAGCCCGTGGCGATCCTCTTGGCGAGCGTGACGCCGCCCGTGGCGTTGCCCGTGTAGAGGTAGAGGTCCCCGGTGGACGTCTGACGGGCCACCAGATCGGGCCGTCCGTCGCCGGTCATGTCGCCGGAGGATACGAACGCGTTGAAGTTGGACCACCCTGCCCCGATCCGCAGGGACGGTGTCTTCGTGGTGACCACGGTGCCGCACTCCGGGGTGTACCGGAGCAGGTCGCCCGCGGCGTTGCGTTCCAGGACGTCGTTGCAGCCGTCCCGGTCGAGGTCGCCGAAGGGCACCACGACGGAGGCGGACGGCCAGGCGCCGCCGCTGACCTTCGTGGACACGCTGTGCGCCGCATCGCCCCGGTGGACGACGAGTTCACCGGTAGCCGTGCGGCTGAACAGGTCGGTGTAGCCGTCGGCCCCGACGTGGTCGCGGCGCACCGGCTCGGGCACCGGCGGCGCGATCAGGCCGGTGCCCGCGCTCCACAGCTGCGTCTCCTGCGCCCATACGGCGGTGGCGTTGCCGTCCGGACCGACGCTCACACCGCCCTCGGCGTAGGCGGACGGCGCCTTGCTCAGCGTCTTGGGGCTGCCCCACGCCCCGTTCACGCGTGAGGAGGTGACGAAGACGCGCTTGCCGTCGGCGCCGTCCTGCGCCCAGCCGGCGCGCACGGTGCCGTCGTCGCCGACGGCCGCGTCGAACTGCTCGGGAACGTATCCGGTCGACAGCGTCCTGACCGGGGACCAGGTGTCGGTGGCCGCCGAGCGGGTGGAGGTGCGCACCCCGAGCCCGTCGGCCTCCCGGTAGTCCAGCCAGACGAGGGTGGCGTCACCGTTCGGCCCGACGAGCGGGTCGAGCGGCTGGAAGTGGTGCGCGTTGGTGGCGACCGCCTCGGCCAGGAACCAGCCCGGCTGTGCCTCGTCCGCCTTGCGCCGCGCGGCGAGCAGGGTGTGGTCGGACGACACGTCGGGTGCCTGCTCCCAGATCACCACGAACATGCCGTCGTGGCCGACCGCGAGCCGTGGCCGTCCGGACCAGGCGGCCGGGTCGCCGATCGAGGCCGGCGCGCTCCACTGGTCCGAACCGGTGTTCCTGACGGTGCTCCTGGCCGTGGTGCCCCCGGCGCGGTTCTCCTGCCAGGCCACGGCGATCGCGCCGCCGGGGGCGACCGCGGCCTGGGTGCCCACCGCGAAGGTCTCGGCCTCCGTGAGGGCGACCCGCCGGGGATCGGACCACGCGACGTCGACCGCGGTCCGCTCGGCGACGTAGACCTCCGACTGCCGGCCGGCCTTCTGGTGCCACGCCGCCACCGCACGACCGTTCGCACTCACGGACACGTCGGCGTCGAGGATCAGCCCGGGCGTGGAGGCGATGTCCAGGGGCGGGCCCCACTGCGAGGCGCCCGGCGAGAGCACCACGGCGCGCAGGACCGAGGCGCCGGAGCCGGCGACCTCCACCCAGCTCGCGGTCAGGGAGCCGTCGCGCGAGGCCGCGACCTGGGCGGTGTGCTCGGCGGCCGCCGACAGCCGGTGGGCGGTGCCCCACACCGTGCTCCCGGCGGGCCGCACGGCGGCCCACACCTCGGGCCTGGCCCCCGTGTCGGGGTACCGGTACCACAGGGCGACCGCTCGCCCGTCCGAGGCGGTCCGTACATCGGCGACGCCCACGTGCTCGCCTGCCGGGGTCAGCGCGCTCGGCGCGCTCCACGGGCCGGTCTCCGCGGCGGCCGCGGCCGGTGCCGTCGCGAGGACGGTCACCGCGGTCGTGCCCAGTCCGACGCCCCCCAGCGCCAGGGCCGGTACCAGCGCGGCCGTGGTGAATCTGCTGCTCCTGCGCAACTCGGGTCCTCCCCCTCGTACATGTGTGCGCGAGGGTAACAGCGATCAACCACCGTTCCGCCACAGGGTTTTCACCGATCAGCCACGTACCGCCGCCGCGTACACCTCCAGGGCCGGGCGGGGTTCCCGGCCGAGCAGCGCGCGCAGATCGCGCGGCAGGTCCTCCCCCGACATGAAGCCGTGCGCGATCGCCGAGTACGTCCCGGTCAGCATCGGCACCTGGAAGGGCTCGGCGGCCGAGGCGGCGAGGGCCGTCCGGGCCCCGGCCAGCGTGCCGGGCTCGTACGCCGCCGAGACCGCGGCGGCCAGCTCCGCACCCCCCAGCGGCCGTTCACCGACCAGTTCGTACACCTTCCCGGCGTGCGGGGCCGGGTCCACGGCGACGCGGAAGGCCACCTCGGCGAGGTCCTCGCGGGCCACCGCCGCCAGCCGGCCGTCACCCAGCGGGGCATGGATCCTGCCGTCGGCGTCCGGGGCCGCCAGGTGCGCGAGCAACTCGGCGTACAGGCCGTTGCGCAGGACCGTCCAGCCCAGCGACGACTCCTTCAGCCGCCGCTCCGTCCAGCGGTGCGCCAGCGCGTAGGGGAGATGGTCGCCGTCCCCGGAGAGGCTGGTGTAGACCACATGGGACACCTCGGCCTCCTCGGCGGCGGAGAGGGCGGCCTCGTGACGGGCGACGACGGTGTCGTCCTCGCCGTATCCCGCGGAGATCAGGAGCAGGGTGTCCACCCCGGCGAAGGCGTCCGGCAGCGAGGCGGGGTCGTCGAAGTCGACCCGGCGTGCCCCCGGTACCGCCGCGGCGGCCCGGGTGCCCAGCAGCACGTCGGGCCGGCCCGACGCCCGCGCGGCGATCAGCTCGCCGAGGCCGCCCGAGACACCGGTGATCAACAGCATGGGAGGTCCCTCCGTTCGATGACTGCGACCATGGTCGTCGGGTGCGGGCAGCCGCGTAAGGAGGCACTTTCATGTCAGTGGGGCACACGGAGGTAACCACCGGTCCGGTGGTCAGCTGCGCGGAGGAGTGCGGCGTCCGGGACGTGCAGGACCGCCTCGGCGACAAATGGACGGTGCACGTCGTCGTCGAACTCGCCGCGGGCGTACGGCGCTTCAAGGAGCTGCAGCGGCTCGTGCCCGGTATCTCGCAGCGCATGCTGACGCTCACGCTGCGCCGGCTGGAGCGCGACGGCCTCGTCACCAGGACCGTGCACCCGACGATCCCGCCGCAGGTCGAGTACGAGCTGACCGGCACCGGCCACAGCCTGACCCACCTGATCAAGGCGCTCGTCGACTGGTCGCTGGACCACCGCGCGGTGATCGCCGAGGCGCGCCGCGCCTTCGACGAGGCACAGTCGAAGGCATGAGCACCGTCGAGCGTGCCCTGGCGGCCGCCCTGTACGCCGAGGACGACACCGCCCTGGACACCGGCGCCTCGCTGCTCGCCGCCGACCCGGCGGCCGACGCCGAACTGGCCCGGCGCGGCGAGGAGCTGGTGCGCCGCGCCTGGCAGCGGGGCTGGCAGCCGGCCGACGTCGTCCGGCTGGTCCGGCGTGAACTGGACGAGCACCATGTGCGCCTGGCCGCCGGCCTGATCACCGCCGAGACCCGGTCCTACCCGGCGCTGCCGCCCCGCTGGGCGGACCAGCTCGCGGAGCTCGCCACCGACCCCTGGCGTGCCGACCGTTTCTCGTACGCCAGCGCCGTGCTGGAGCTGTACCGGCTGCTCGCCCGCGTCCCCGCGATCGAACCGGTGGGCCCGGCACCGGGATCGCCCCCGCACGCGGCCCCGGTGCACGGCGAGCCGCGCATGCTGGCCCGGATCAGGGCGCTGCTGGCCAAGGCGGAGGCGACCGGATTCCCGGAGGAGGCCGAGGCGCTCTCGGCGAAGGCGCAGGAGCTGATGGCCCGGCACAGCCTCGACGAGGCGGCCCTGGCCGCGCGCACGCACCGCCCGGACGAGCCGGCGGCCGTACGCATCGGCGTCGACGCGCCGTACGAGACGAGCAAGGCCATCCTGCTGGACGCGGTCGCCGGCGCGAACCGCTGCCGCGCGGTGTGGAACGAGGCGTTCGGCTTCTCGACCGTGGTCGGTTTCGAGGCGGACCTGGAGGTGGTCGAGCTGCTCTACACCTCCCTGCTGGTCCAGGGCACGGGAGCGATGACGAAGGCGGAGGCGGCGCAGCGGGCGGGCGGCCGCAGGCGCACCAAGACGTTCCGCCAGTCGTTCCTGCTGGCGTACGCCCAGCGGATCGGCGACCGGCTGGCGTCCACGACCCGCCGGGTCACCGCGGAGGAACCGACGCTCCTGCCGGTCCTGGCGGCCCGCGACGTCGCGGTCACCGCCCGAGCGGACCGGATGTTCCCCCGGACGACCACGACCCGGGTGCGCGGCGCGACGGACGAGGCCGGCTGGCGCCACGGCACGGAAGCGGCCGACCGCGCCCGGACGGGCCGGCCGGGCGGTGAGCTGGAGAGGTGACCCGTACAAAAGATCTGTACGGGTCGGTGACGCGTAACGTACGCCCACTGACGGGCAGTTGGTCCGGTATGCACCCGAGACGACACCGCAAGAACGCCTCTGCGGTCCGGATGGTGGGTCGGCAGCTGGCCCTTTTCCGCGAGGCGGAGGGACTGACCCAGCGCCGGCTGGCCGACGAGTTCAGCCTCTCCGAGGAGACCATCGCCTCCATCGAGCAGGGCCGACGCCCGCTGAGGGCGGATCTCGCCGAGCGCTTCGACGACCGCCTGGGCACGAGAGGCGCCCTGTCGGTCGCCGTGGAGCACATGCCTGAGGTCGACCGTGTCCCGGCCTGGGCCGAGGAGTACATGGACCTGGAGCGCGAGGCGGTCGCGCTGTCCTGGTACGACGCGCTGGTCGTGCCGGGGCTGCTGCAGACGCCGGAGTACGCGCGTGGGGTCTTCCACAGCCGCGTCCCGGCGTTCGGCCGGGACGACATCGAGATCCAGGTGGCCTCCCGTGTCGAGCGCCAGGAAATCCTGCGCCGGGAGGTCCCTCCGACGATCAGCTTCGTGGTGTGGGAGGCGGTGCTGCGGGACCGCATCGGGGGAGAGGAGGTGTACGCGGAGCAGGTGCGTCATCTGCGCCGGTGTGCCGACCTCCCCGGCGTCTCCCTCCAGATCCTGCCCTTCGGCCGCGCCGCCCACGCGGGGCTCGACGGGCCCTTCACCCTGCTGGAGACTCCCGAGCACCAGCTTCTCGGCTACACCGAGTCCCAGCGCGGCAGCCACCTCATCAGCGACGCGGAAGAGGTGTCCATCCTCGCCCGGAAGTATGCGATGCTGCGGACGCAGGCCCTCGGCATCGAGGAGACCCGGGGGCTGTTGGACCGGCTGCTGGAGGACCGATGAGCACCGCACCGAAGTGGGTCAAGTCCAGTTACAGCGGCAGCGAGGGCGGGCAGTGCCTCGAGGTGGCGTACGCCGGGGGCCGTGCCTCCGAAGCCGCCGTGGTCCTCGTCCGTGACTCCAAGGACCCCCTGGGCCCCGTCCTCACCCTCGCCCGTGACGCCTGGCGCCGCTTCACAACAGGACTGAGGTAGCGGCGCCGCGAGGCCTCAGGATGCCCCGAGGCCTCAGGGCGTCTGCGCGTTCGTCGGCCCGCCGGCCGGCCCACTCGTGGGAGCGTCCGTCGGGGCACCCGTCGGCAGCCCCGTCGGCACCTCGGCCGGGAGGTCGGACGCGGCCGCCTTCGTGAGGGTGTCCTTGAGGCCCCCGCTCCACGAGACGACGAGCGTCGTGCCGTCGTTGGACACGACGGAGCCCTTCGTGCGGGCGGTGTCGCCGTCGCCGCAGGTCAGCGTCACGGCTCCGGCCTCCGTCGCCGTGCCCTGGCAGACCCGGGCCTCGGCGATCACCAGGGCGCGGCCGTTCTTGACGGTGAGGCTGACGGGCTTGCCGCCGGTCAGCCCCGCCCAGGACCCGTCGAGCGCGGCCGTGGGGCCGGCCGCGGAGGCGGTGGGGGAGACCGCGGGGGACGGGGCGGCGCTGCCGCCGCCGGCCGCGCCCGTCCCCTTGTCCTTGCCCGGTCCGCCGTCGCTCTTGTCGCCGCTGCACCCGGTCAACGCCAGGGCGGCGGCGAGGCCGGCGCCCACGATGACCCCGGCCCGTACGCGCTGGTGCACGTTCCAGTCCCCTCGTCGGTGTCGAGACGCGCGACAAGCTACCAGGCGGTAGTGCGGGGTATCACCAGGACGACTTGGTCACTCCGGGCAGGAATCCGGCGTGGGCCTGCTGCCGGAGGTTCACCCGTGACAGGCCGAACCTCCGCAGATGGCCGCGGGGGCGGCCGTCCACGCTGTCGCGGTTGCGCACCCGGGTGGCGCTGGCGTCCCGCGGCTGGCGGCGCAACTCCGCCTGGGCGGCGAGCCGTTCCGCCTCCGGGGTGGTCGGCCTGCGGATGAGTTCCTTCAGCTCGGCGCGCCGGGCGGCGTACCGCTCGACGACGGCCTTGCGCCGCTCATTGCGGGCGATCTTGCTCTTCTTCGCCATCAGACCTTCACCCCGCGGGCGCGGATCCTGGCCACGGCGGCCTCGATGCCGATGCTGTCGACGGTCTTGATCGCCTTGGTGCTGAGGGTGAGCCGGACGTACCGGCCCTCGCTCGGCAGCCAGTAGCGCTTGCGCTGGATGTTGGGGTCGAAGCGCCGCGACGTGCGCCGGTGGGAGTGGGAGATGCGGTTGCCGAAGCCGGGCTGGGTGCCGGTCAGCTGGCAGTGGGCGGACAAGGGTGACCTACCTCTCTGATCGCTGTCTTGGTAATGGAAACCATTTCCATTTACTCTAACCCCATGGCCCGCGACGAACTCCGCCCGATCATCAGGCTCCGGTCCACGGCAGGGACCGGCTACACCTACGTCACCCGCAAGAACCGTCGTAACGACCCCGACCGCATGACGCTGCGCAAGTACGACCCGGTCGTCGGCCGCCACGTCGATTTCCGAGAGGAGCGCTGAGCGCCCGATGAAGTCCGGCACGCACCCCACCTACGAGCCCGTCGTCTTCCGTGACAAGGCAGGCGGCTTCGCCTTCCTCACCCGGTCCACCGCCACCAGCGACAAGACGGTGGAGTGGGAGGACGGCAACACCTACCCCGTCATCGACGTCGAGATCTCCTCCGCGAGCCACCCCTTCTACACGGGCCAGGCCCGTGTGCTGGACACGGCCGGCCGCGTGGAGCGGTTCGAGCGGCGCTACGGCACGCGCGAGGCCCGCTGATGCTGTCCGTCGCCCTTGTGGGCGGGCTCCACTCGGAGGCCCGCGCCGCCGCCGTCGCGCGGCTGCTCACCACCGTTCCGGGCAGCGTGGCGCTCCACCACGACCTGGCGACCGCCGCGGACGGCAAGGTCGTCCGCACCGTGCGGGACGCCGGCGGCGTCCTGTCCACCGGCGAGGCGCCGCTGGTCAACGACTGCGCGTGCTGTGCCCTGCGCGAGGACCTCGTGCCCGAGCTGGAGCGGCTGGCGGACGCCGGAATGACCCGGCTCGCGATCGTCGAGCTGTGGGACTCGGTCGAACCCAAGGCCATGGCCGAGGTCGTCGCCGCGGCGGGCCTGACCGTCACCTCGGTCATCACCGCCGTCGACCCGGCGCTGCTGCTGCCCTACCTGGGCAACGGCGACGACCTGAGGGACGCGGGCCTCGCGGCCGCCGCCACCGACCGGCGGACCGTCGCCGACACCTGGGCGCGCCAGCTGGAGTACGCGCCGGTGCTCGCCGTCGCCGAGAGCCCCGAGGCCGACGACGAGGACCGGGCGCTGCTCGCCCAGCTCCACCCGACGGCCCGCCAGGTGACCCTGGACGGGGACGGACTGGCGCGGGCCGCGCTCGCCGGCTTCGACGTGGAGGCGGCCGCGGCCGCCCAGCACCCGGCCTGTGCGCTGCTGCCGCACGAGGCCGACGCGCACGGCGTCGGTACGTACGTCTGGCACCGCCGCCGTCCCTTCCATCCCGAGCGGCTGTACGCGGCGCTGGAGGACCTGTGCTGCGCCGCCGCCCGCAGCCGCGGCCGATTCTGGCTCGCCGACCGCCCCGACACGCTGCTGGCCTGGGACGCAGCGGGCGGCGCGCTGTGCGTGGAGAACGCCGGACCGTGGCTCGCCTCGCTGCCCGACGCCGCATGGGAGATGGTCCCGCCGGTCCGCCGGGCGGCCGCCGCACTGGACTGGGAGCCGGAGCACGGCGACCGCTGCCAGCACCTGGTCTTCACCTCACCCGGGCTGGACCGCGAGGGGCTCGCCGAGCTCCTCGACTCCTGCCTGCTCACCGACGCGGAGTACGCCGCGGGCCGCGAGGCCTGGAAGAGGCTCCCGCCCGCGTTCGACGCCCTCCTGGAGGTCTGAACCCATGTCCCCCCGCCGGTCCCCTGACCGCAAGCCCGCCAAGTCCCGCCCGAATCCGCTGGATCGCGACGGCATCACGTACATCGACTACAAGGACACCGACCTGCTGCGGAAGTTCATCTCCGACCGCGGGAAGATCCGCAGCCGCCGGGTGACGCGGGTCTCCGCCCAGCAGCAGCGGCAGCTCGCCCGGGCGATCAAGAACGCCCGGGAAATGGCCCTGCTGCCGTACTCCTCCGCGGCGCGCTGAACGGCTTCGCCGGCCGAGTCCGGGAAAGCGCTCCCATTTCCCGGGATCCTGAACGGCGTCCCGTACGTCTCTACCCGTAGACACGATGCGTCGACGGGGGCTGTAATCACGGGAACACCCCACGTGCACGTGCATCTGCTCATGCAGCTGCATATGAACACAGCTATGATCCGGCATAGTTGACACATGCACCATGCATCTCGGGGAGCGTCCTGTGCACGACGTGTACAACGGCATGGCGGCCACAGAGCTTCACGGGGTCGTCTGGCAGAAGAGCAGGCACAGCAACTCTCAGGGCTCGTGCGTGGAGTTCGCCAAGCTGCCCGGCGGTGATGTCGCCGTGCGCAATTCGCGGCACCCCGACGGGCCCGCGCTGGTCTACACGCCGGCGGAGATAGAGGCGCTGCTGCTGGGTGTGAAAGACGGGGAATTCGACCATCTGGTGGGCGGCTAGGGCGCTCTTCCGGATCGGGCCGGGGCCGGCCCGATCCGAAAGGAACGCCCTGGTCCGCTCCCGCACATGGAAGAGGCTCCGCGCGGTGCGGAGCCTCGGTCGTTCCGTCCTCGTCGTGCCGCGTACGGCTGGGGCGGGTTTCGAAGGTCCCGTCCGGCCGGGGGCGTCCCCGCCCTCCGGGCGGACGACGCCACTGTCGAAACACGCCCTGGCTAGGGCGCGTCCGTCAGGCGGAACAGCGCCCAGACCACCTTGCCGTGCAGTGTTCCCGCCAGGGGGTGCCAGCCCCAGCTGTCGCTGAAGGACTCCACCAGGAACAGTCCCCGGCCCGACTCCGCCGAGAAGTCCTCCTCGGCCTCCCGGGCCGAAGGGTTGTCCGGGCTGGGGTCGCGCACGGCGCACACCAGCCGGCTCGCCCAGCGCATCAGATGCAGCCGGACGGGCGGGTCCTGCGGGTTGTCCCGGGGGGTGTCGGCGGGCAGCGCGTGCCGGAGGGCGTTGGTGACGAGTTCGGAGACGACGAGTGCGACGTCGTCGAACCGGTCGGTCAGCTCCCACTGGGCGAGGGTCGCGCTGGTGAACTGCCGGGCACCGCGCACCGCTTCGTAGCGGGCGGGCAGCGCGCAGGAGGCGGACGTGGAGACGGAAGCGGCATCGATCGGCGGCAGCCCCTGCCTTAACGGCTCGAGCACGGTCGATCCATTCGTCCCCATGCGAGGCACTCCCGGGATTCGCGGCTGTGGTGCTACAACACGAACGAGTACGCAGGTGCGCGGGGACCATCGTTCCGAATGCGACCACCTGATGCAAGGGCAGATGCACGTGCACGTGCCCGGCCTGTCCGGCCCCGTGCCGATTGCTGGGCATATCTTCCGCCCAAGACTTTCCGGGTCGAGGGGCGAAGGCACGCCACTCGGGGTCAAGCCTTCCTCTTTCCGTAATCGAATGAGTACGGGCTGAAGCGTTTTGGTGGCAGAATCCGGCACCTCGGGGTTCGGGGGTGCCTCGTCGTACACATCAGCGATGGGGAGGGTTGGAGACGTGACCGCAACCGAATCAAGCGGTTCCGTGGTGCGGCGCATCCTGCTGGGTTCACAGCTGCGGCGGCTGCGCGAGTCGCGCGGCATCACGCGTGAGGCCGCCGGCTACTCGATCCGGGCGTCCGAATCCAAGATCAGCCGTATGGAGTTGGGCAGGGTGAGCTTCAAGGCGAGGGATGTCGAGGACCTGCTCACGCTCTACGGCGTGACCGACGAGACCGAGCGCGAGTCACTCCTCGGCCTCGCCCGAGAGGCCAACGTCGCCGGCTGGTGGCACAGCTACGGCGACGTGCTGCCCGGGTGGTTTCAGACGTACATCGGCCTGGAGGGCGCCGCCTCCCTGATCCGCATCTACGAAGTGCAGTTCGTGCACGGTCTGCTGCAGACCGAGGCCTACGCCCACGCCGTCGTCCGGCGCGGCATGCCCGGCGCCTCCCGCGCCGAGATCGACCGCCGCGTGGCCCTGCGCCTGGAGCGCCAGAAGGTGCTCGTCTCCGAGCGGGCACCGCACTTTCACGCCGTTCTCGACGAAGCGGCCCTGCGCCGCCCCTATGGCGACCGCGAGGTGATGCGCGATCAGCTCAAGCATTTGATCGAGGTCTCCGAGCGGCCCAACGTCACGCTCCAGGTGATGCCCTTCAGCTTCGGCGGCCACGCGGGCGAGAGCGGTGCCTTCACCATGCTCCGCTTCCCGGAGTCCGACCTCTCCGACATCGTCTACCTGGAGCAGCTGACCAGCGCGCTGTACCTGGACAAGCGCGAGGAGGTCGCGCAGTACGAGCGGGTCATGGATCGGCTGCATCAGGACAGCCCCGGGGCCGAGGAGAGCCGCGATCTCCTCCGAGGACTCCTCCAACTCACATGAAACGTAAGTACGATGACGTCTCGTCATGAGCGGTGCGTGCGACTGCGCCTCCGGAAGGGATGGCATGTCCTACTTCACAGACCTGGCCCTGCAGTACATAGACGGTGAGTGGCGGGCCGGCGGCGGCTCGTGGGACATCATCGACTTCAACCCGTACAACGAGGAGAAGCTCGCCTCCATCACCATCGCCACGGTCGACCAGATCGATGAGGCGTACCGGGCGGCCGAGCGGGCCCAGCGCGCGTGGGCGGAGACCAATCCGTACACGCGCCGCGCTGTTTTCGAGCGCGCCCTGCGGATCATCGAGGACCGCGAGGAGGAGATCGCCGAGGCGATCATCGCCGAACTCGGCGGTACGCGGACCAAGGCCGGCTTCGAGCTGCACCTCGCGAAGGAGTTCCTCCGCGAGGCGCTCCACCTGGCGCTGCGTCCCGAGGGACGGATCCTCCCGTCGCCGGTGGACGGCAAGGAGAACCGTCTCTACCGGGTCCCGGTCGGCGTCGTCGGCGTCATCAGCCCCTTCAACTTCCCCTTCCTGCTGTCGATCAAGTCGGTGGCCCCCGCTCTGGCCCTCGGCAACGCCGTGGTGCTCAAGCCGCACCAGAACACGCCGATCCTCGGCGGCAGCCTGGTCGCCAAGGTCTTCGAGGAGGCCGGTCTGCCGCCCGGTCTGCTGAACGTCGTGATCACCGACATAGCGGAGATAGGCGACGCGCTGATCGAGCACCCGGTGCCCAAGGTCATCTCCTTCACCGGCTCCGACCGGGTCGGCAGGCACGTGGCGACCGTGTGCGCGGCCAACTTCAAGAAGGCCGTCCTGGAGCTCGGTGGCAACAGCGCGCTCATCGTGCTGGACGACGCCGACATCGACTACGCGGTCGACGCGGCGGTCTTCAGCCGCTTCGTGCACCAGGGGCAGGTCTGCATGGCCGCGAACCGGGTGCTCGTGGACCGCTCGATCGAGCAGGAGTTCACGGAGAAGTTCGTGGCCAAGGTGGCCTCCCTCAAAACGGGCGACCCGGCCGACCCGGCCACCCACATCGGCCCCCTCATCAACTCCTCCCAGGCGGAGGCGGTCACGACCCTGGTGGAGCAGACCGTCGCCGCGGGTGCGACGGCCCTCGTGCGCGGCGAGACCCAGGGCAATGTCGTGGCGCCGACCGTCCTCTCCGGTCTGCCGGCCGACTCGCCGGTCCTCACCCAGGAGATCTTCGGTCCGGTCGCCCTCCTCGTGCCCTTCGACGGCGAGGACGAGGCGGTGCGGATCGCCAACGACACCCCGTACGGCCTGAGCGGTGCCGTCCACACGGGCGACGTCGAGCGCGGTGTGCGGATCGCCCAGCGCATCCACACCGGCATGATCCACATCAACGACGGCACGGTCCACGACGAGCCGATCGTGCCCTTCGGCGGTGAGAAGCACTCGGGTCTCGGGCGGCTGAACGGCGAGTCGACCGTGGACGCCTTCACCACGCACAAGTGGATCTCGATCCAGCACGGCCGCAGCCAGTTCCCCTTTTAGGACAGCCGCTGACCGCAATGGTCCGTAGCGTGGTGGATGTCGGCAGGGCACAGGAACCGCGAAAGGCGGACGGATCATGGTCACTCTCGTTCCGGCGGAGAAGCACGGCGACGAGCGCGGAGCGCTGCTCTCGTTCATCGAGGCCCAGCGCGAGGCGCTCCGCCGGGCCGTACTCGGGCTGACCCCGGAGCAGGCCTCCTCGCGGCCCAGCGCCAGCGAGCTGTCGCTGTCCGGCCTGCTCAAGCACGTCGCCGAGGTCGAGCTGAACTGGCTGAGGCTCGCGCAGCAGAGGCCGAACGAGCGGCAGCGGAGCCGGGAGACCTGGGCGGAGGCCTTCCGGCTGACCGAGGACGAGTCGATCGAGGGCGTGCTGGCCTTCTGGGAAGGCGTGGCCAAGGAGACCGAGGAGTTCCTCCGCTCGGTGCCCGGCCTCGACGACACCTTCCCGCTGCCCGAGGCGCCCTGGTTCCCCAAGGACGGCCGCGTGTCCATGCGATGGATGGCGATGCACCTGGTCCAGGAGATGGCCCGGCACGCGGGGCACGCCGACATCATCCGGGAGTCACTGGACGGAAAGACCTCGTTCGAGCTGATCGCTGCGGAACGCGGCTAGGCGCCCGGCCCCCGGTACCCTGGTCAAAATTGACCAGGTGTGCGGGAGGGGTGCTGATGTCGGCGATCCGGTTGCTGGTCCTCGGGGCCGTGCGCCAGCACGGGCGCGCGCACGGCTACCAGGTCCGCAACGACCTGGAGTACTGGGGCGCGCACGAGTGGTCCAACGCCAAACCCGGCTCGATCTACCACGCGCTCAAGCAGATGGCGAAGCAGGGACTGCTGCACGCCTACGAGACGGCGCCCAGCCCGGCCGGGGGCCCGCCCCGCACCGAGTACGAGATCACCGGCAAGGGCACCGAGGAGTTCTTCGCGCTGCTGCGCGAGGCGCTGACGGAGTACGACCAGAAGACGGACAGCCTCTCGGCGGCGATCGGCTTCATCGTCGACCTGCCCCGCGCGGAGGCCGTCCAACTCCTGAAGCGGCGGATCGAGGGCCTGGAGCGGTGGCGGGCCGGCGTCGTCGAGTACTACACCCCGGCCGACGGGCCCGAGCAGCTCGGGCACATCGGCGAGATCATGAACATGTGGCTGCACTCCGCCGACGCCGGAGCCGCGTGGACGCGCGGTCTGATCGAACGGATCGAAGGCGGGGCGTACACCTTCGCGGGCGAGGGCGAGCCGTTCCGCGGGGTGCTCGCGGAGGGGCAGGAGAACCCGTACGCGACGGGGACGGCCCATCCGGGGGACGCGCACTGAGCGGCGCCGGCCGCTGAAATCCCCGCGCGCGGGCGCCCGGGCGCCCGCGGAGGTCCCGTTCCCCGGCGCCCGGCGGAAGACCGTTCTCCGGCGCCCGCGAAGGTCCCCGGCCCCGGCGCGGCGCACGGCCGCCCGGCGCGCCTGCCCGGCCGCTCGGGGCGCCCGGAGAATCGGGCTTGCACCTCACGTCGCGTGAGGGCTCAGGCTGAGACGCGTACCGACCAGAAGGGAGCGGGGAGCGATGGGCTACTCCGTGGGACAGGTCGCCGGTTTCGCCCGGATCACGGTGCGCACGCTGCACCACTACGACGAGATCGGGCTGCTCTCCCCGAGCGGCCGCAACCACGCGGGCCACCGGCGTTACGACGACGCCGACCTCGACCGGCTGCAGCAGATCCTGTTCTACCGGCAGCTCGGCTTCGCGCTCGACGAGGTCGCGGCCCTGCTCGACGACCCGGACGCGGACCCGCGGGAGCACCTGCGGCGCCGGCACGAGCTGCTGACCGCGCGGATCGCCGAGCTCCAGAAGATGGCCCAGGCCGTCGAACACGCGATGGAGGCGAGGAAGATGGGGATCAACCTGACCCCCGAGGAGAGGTTCGAGGTCTTCGGGGACAACGACCCCGAGCAGTACGCGGAGGAGGCCGAGCAGCGATGGGGCGGCACCGAGGCCTACCGGGAGTCCCAGCGCCGCGCCGCCCGCTACACCAAGGCGGACTGGCAGCGCATGCAGGACGAGGCGGCGGACTGGGGCGCCCGGTACGGGGCCCTGATGGCCGAGGGCGAGCCGGCCACCGGTGAGCGGGCCATGGACCTGGCCGAGGAGCACCGGCAGCACATCGTCGGCTGGTTCTACGACTGCACGTACGAGATCCACGGCTGTCTGGCGGACATGTATGTGGCGGACGAGCGCTTCACGCGGCACTTCGAGGGCATCCGGCCCGGCCTGGCCGAGCACCTGCGGGACGCGATCCACGCCAACGCCGCACGTCACGCGTGATCCCGCGGCACCCCGCGGTGCCCCCCGGACCCCCGGGGGGCACCGTGGAACCGGGAACCGGGGAGAAGCGTTGATAGCTTTGGGCAGCCGTCCCGCCCATCGACCCAGGAGCCCCGGAACCCGTGAATACGCTTGCGCTCGGACCGAGCTGGCTGGACCCGGACTATCTGATCCAGACCTTCGGCCTCATTGGCGTCCTGGTCATTGTCTTCGCCGAGTCCGGTCTGCTCATCGGGTTCTTCCTGCCCGGTGACTCCCTCCTCTTCACCACCGGCCTGCTGGTCACCACCGGCAAGCTCGACACCCCGCTGTGGGCGGTGTGCGGCCTGATCGTGCTGGCCGCGGTCATCGGTGACCAGGTCGGATACCTTTTCGGCCGCAAGGTCGGCCCGGCCCTGTTCAAGCGCCCGGACTCCCGCCTCTTCAAGCAGGAGAACGTCGAGAAGGCCCATGAGTTCTTCGAGAAGCACGGCCCGAAGTCGCTGATCCTGGCCCGCTTCGTTCCGATCGTGCGCACCTTCACGCCGATCATCGCCGGTGTGAGCCGGATGAACTACCGCTCGTTCATCACCTTCAACATCATCGGCGGTGTCCTGTGGGGCGCCGGCGTGACGCTGCTCGGCGCGTCGCTCGGCAAGATCGACTTCGTGCACCAGCACATCGAGAAGATCCTCGTCCTGATCGTGCTGATCTCGGTGGTCCCGATCGTGATCGAGTACCTCCGGGCCCGCTCGCAGAGCAAGAAGGCCGCCGGGTCCGAGGCCGGTCCTGACTCCGTTCCCCCGGCCCCGCGCGGCCGGCACGCCAAGCGCTGACGCCCGGCGGCCGCGGGCCCGGCGTCAGAATCCGCGCGTCCGCTTGGCCGCGCGGCGGGACGCCGCGGCCCTCGGGGCACGGATGAACAGCCGGGCCATCTCGCCGCCCAGGTTCACCCCGATCGCGATGGCCAGCGCCAGGGCCGCCGCCCGCGCCAGTGAGGCGAAGCCCGCGTCGATGTTGTTCTGCGCGATGTTCAGCACACCGAAGTACATCGCGCTTCCCGGCAGCAGCGGGCCGATCGCCGCCGTCACGTACGGCAGCGACGACGTGTGCTCGTAGCGGGCCATCAGCTGGCCGAAGAGGCCGACCAGACCGGCCGCGACCGCCGTCGCCAGCACCGCCGAGCCCCCGGCCGTCAGCGCTATCGAGGCATAGACCACCCACGCCACCGCGCCGTTCAGCGCCACGAACAGCACAGTGGAACGTTCCTGCTGGAGCAGGATCGCGAACGTCACGCACAGCACCAGCGACGCCAGGATCTGGACCACCGGCCGCTCCACCGTCCCCAGCGCCCCCTCCGGGTTGAGCTTCGCCTGGAACTGCACGCCCACGTACAGCACCGACAGCACGCCCACCACGATGGCGACGAAGAAGTACCCCACCTCCAGCAGCCGGGCCGACGCCGTGATGTAGAAGCCGGTCAGACCGTCCTGGACGGCCGCCACCAGCGCCCGCCCCGGGATCAGCGCGAACAGCCCACCGGTGATCACCGCCGACGGCTGGAGCCCCGAGTGCGCGAGGCTCAGCGTCACGCCCAGCGCGGCCGGCGGCACCGCCGCCACCACGAACTGGTAGAACTCCGGCAGCCCGCGCCCCGCGCACAGCCACGCCAGCCGGTCGCCCAGCATCGCGCCGGCCGCCGCCAGCAGGAAGACCGGGACCCCGCCGCCCAGCAGCACGGACGCCGCCCCGGCCAGCACGCCCGCCGCCAGCGTCAGTACCCAGCCCGGATAGGGATGGCGGTTGCGCCGGATCTCCGCCAGCCGCCGGTAGGCCTCCTCCAGCGAGACGTCGTAGTCGTCGGCGTTGAGGTCGGCGACCAGCCCGTAGACCGCGGACAGGCGCGTGTAGTCGGTGCCGCGCCGGCGCACGGTCCGGTTCGCCGTGACGGGGTCGTCCACCAGCGACGGCTGGTACGTGATCGACAGCAGCGTGAAGGTGACCGTGGGCTCGCAGCGGTCCAGACCGTACGAGCGGCAGATCGCGAACATCGCCGCCTCGACGTCCTCCGCGCCCTCGCCGCCCGCCAGCAGCAGCTCGCCGATGCGCAGCGTCAGGTCGAGCACGCGCGGTACGGCCGGCCCCGTGTCGTCCTGCCGCTGCACCGGCTCCGGCACCGGCCGCTCGCTCACCGGCATCCGCAGCATCGTGCGCATCCGGTCCTGCCACGGCGCGTCCTTCGACAGCTTTATCGCCGGGATGCCCTGCGCGGGTGTGAACGCGGGCGGCGACTGCCGCGCCGCGTACGTGGAGGGCGGCGCGAACGCCGACCCCTCCGGCTCCGCGGGCCCCTCGGGCTCCAGCCCCTCCGGAAGGGCGAACTCCGACGTCGGCTGGTCCTCCTCGCGGGGACCGGGCGGCTGCTCCACACCGGGCGGCGGTGTGAACGCACTGCGTGCCTCGTCCGACTGGGGCTTCCGGTCCTCAGGACCGGGACCGTCCGGCTCCGCCACTGTGCTCGTCCTCACTCCCATCCGACGCGTCTGCCCAGTATGGGCACGGCCCAGGCCTCCCACGCACCGCGGGCGGCGCACCCACAGGGTGCGCCGCCCGCGGCGGTTCGGCGAAGGGCCCGGTCAGTGGGCGCCGCCCTGCGCCTCCAGGCGCTTGTAGGACGCCTCGATCTCGGCCTCGGCCTCGGCGCGGCCGACCCAGTTGGCACCCTCGACGGACTTGCCGGGCTCCAGGTCCTTGTAGACCTCGAAGAAGTGCTGGATCTCCAGGCGGTCGAACTCGGAGACGTGGTGGATGTCGCGCAGGTGCTCCACCCGCGGGTCGGACGCCGGCACGCACAGCAGCTTGTCGTCGCCGCCCGCCTCGTCGGTCATCCGGAACATACCGATGGCGCGGCACTTCACCAGCACACCGGGGAAGGTCGGCTCGTCGAGCAGCACGAGCGCGTCCAGCGGGTCACCGTCCTCGCCCAGGGTGCCCTCGACGAACCCGTAGTCGGCCGGGTAGACGGTCGACGTGAAGAGGTGACGGTCCAGTCGGATGCGACCGGTCTCGTGGTCCACCTCGTACTTGTTCCGCGACCCCTTCGGGATCTCGATGGTGACGTCGAACTCCACGGGTGGCTCCTCCAAGATCAACACAAACCGGGGGTGCCGTGCTCACGGCACAGCTCAGTGGTTAAGTGTCCCTCACGCAACCGAGTGCTCGCGAAAGGGGCTGGTCAGCCGTGCTGGAGCCGAAGGTGTTGCAGCTCACCGCGGGCTCCACCGTGCTCGGCCTGCTCCTGGCGGCCGGAGCCGCGGCGCTCGCCGGCCCCTGGGACTCGGGTCAGCGTACGGCCGAGCGCGCCCGGGTGGCCGCACATGCCGGGACAGGTGGCGCACATCACGAAGCCGCCGGTCCCGACCGCCCCGCCCGCCCCGACGCGCCCGCACCGGCGCCCAGCGCCCCTGGAGTGCTCACCGCGCTCGGCGAACCGGACCCGCGCAGGGCCCCCGCGCCGGCGCCCGCCGCCCTCGCCGCCGTCCTGGACCCGCTGCTCGCCGCCCCCGGCCTCGGACCGCGGCGCACCGCCTCGGTCGTCGACGCCACGACCGGCAAGCAGCTGTACGGGAACGGGGCCACCACCCCGATGACCCCCGCCTCCACGATCAAGATCGCCACCGCGGTCGCGGCCCTCACCGCCCTCGGCCCCGGCCACCGCATTCCCACCACGGTCGTCGCCTCGCCCGACGCCCGCCGGGTCACCCTCGTCGGCGGCGGCGACCCCACGCTCGACCACGCCCGACTGCGGGTTCTCGCCGCCGACACCGCCCGCGCCCTGCGCGACCGGGGCGTCACCAGCGTGGGCCTCACCTACGACACCTCGCTGTACACCGGCGCCGTGCGTCACCCCATCGGGGTCAACGACAACATCGCCCCGGTCACGGCCCTGATGACGAACGAGGGCCGCACCGACGACTCGACCGCCGGGCCCGCCCCGCGCTCCGCCGACCCCGCCGGGGACACCGCCCGCACCTTCGGCACCCTGCTCGCCGAGCACGGCGTCACCGTCCCGGCCGCGCCCGCCGCGGGCCGGGCCCCCAAAAAGGTCACCCCCCTCGCCAGGACCCTCTCCGCGCCACTGTCGGCACTCGTCGAACGCACCCTGACCCACAGCGACAACGACCTCGCCGAGGCCCTCGCCCGCCGCACCGCCCTCGCCACGGGCCGGCCCGCGAGCTTCCCCGGCGCCGCCGCCGCCGTCCGGGCCCAGCTCACGAAACTGCGCGTCCCACTCGCCGGGGCGAACTTCGCCGACGGCAGCGGACTGGACCGACGTGACAGAGTCTCCGCCGCCCTCCTGACCGCGCTGCTCGCCCGCGCGGCGGAACCCGGACGGCCCGGACTGCGGCCCGTCCTCACCGGCCTCCCGGTCGGCGGCTTCACCGGCACCCTCCAGGGCCGCTACGGCGACGGCTCACCGGGCGCCGGCCTGGTCCGCGCGAAAACGGGCACCCTCACCGGTGTGAACACCCTGGCGGGAACGGTGGTGACCGCGGACGGCCGCCTGCTGGTGTTCGCGTTCCTCGCCGGGGACACCCCGTCGCCGTACACCGCGCAGCACGCCCTGGACGGCCTCGCCGCGGCCCTGGCTCCCGGCACGGCCCCCGACGCCCGTCCCGGTGGCTGACGCAGGACCCTGACCCGATCCGGCGCCGACCACGTACGGTTGACGCATGACGAGCATCGGTGGTGCCGAGATGGTCGACTGGAACCTCGCGGTGGCGACCGCGACCCGACTGGTCCGCCCCGGGCCCGAGGTGAGCCGGGACGAGGCCCGCGCCGTCGTCGCCGAACTGCGGCGGCACGCGAAGGCGTCCGAGGAGCACGTCCGGGGCTTCACCCGGATGATCCCCGCCGGGCACGAGCCGGAGGACACCCCCGTCCTGGTCGTCGACCGGGCCGGCTGGGTCAAGGCCAACGTCGCGGGCTTCCGCGAACTGCTCAAACCGCTTCTGGAGAAGATGCGGGAGCGGCGCTCCGGCAGTACGGGCGGCGCCGTGCTCGGCGCGGTCGGCGGCAAGGTGACCGGCGTGGAGCTGGGCATGCTGCTGTCGTTCCTGTCCTCGCGGGTGCTCGGCCAGTACGAGACGTTCGCCCCCGCCACCCGCGAGTTCCCCGCCGGCGAGAACGGCGGCGGCCGGCTCCTCCTCGTCGCGCCGAACATCGTCCACGTCGAGCGCGAGCTCGACGTCGCCCCGCACGACTTCCGGCTCTGGGTGTGCCTGCACGAGGAGACCCACCGCACGCAGTTCACCGCCGTGCCATGGCTGCGCGATCACCTGCAGGGCGAGATCCAGTCATTCCTCAGCGCGACCGAGATGGACCCCGCCACCGTGCTGGAGCGGCTGCGGGAGGCCGCCCAGGCCCTGTCCGGCGCCCGCCCCGAGGGCGAGGGGGACGAGGGCGGCCGCTCCCTCGTCGAACTCGTCCAGACGCCCGAGCAGCGGGAGATCCTCGGCCGGCTCACCGCCGTCATGTCGCTCCTGGAAGGCCACGCGGACTACGTGATGGACGGCGTGGGCCCCCAGGTCGTGCCGTCCGTGGCGGAAATCAGGGAGAAATTCCAGCAGCGCAGGGCCCGCGGCGCCTCCCGCCTCGACCTGGCGCTGCGCAAGCTGCTGGGCCTCGACGCCAAGCTGCGCCAGTACCGGGACGGGGAGCGGTTCGTCCGCGCCGTCGTCGACGAGGTCGGAATGGACGGCTTCAACCGGGTGTGGACCTCCCCGAACACGCTCCCGACCAAGGTGGAGATCGCCAAACCGGCGGACTGGATCGCGCGGGTGCACCGGAAAGCCGAGGGTGCACCGTAAAGCAGAGGGAGGAACCGGATCCGGCCGACGGCAGGAGAACGCCCCTCCAATCACCCATCCGAGGGACCGTGGGCGATGGGTAGGCGTGCAATGCTCGGGTATCGGCTGTGTTCTGTCACCATCGACGCACTCTGAGTGACCGAACCCCCTGCTCCGACCGTTAACACTCCGACCGAGGCACCCCCAACCTCACACGAAGGGCACCGGACATGGGTCCCCATCCTGCGGTCGCGGCGATACGCCTGGCGGTCCGCCGCGTACTCCACGACGTACTGACGCACATCCAGCAAGCCACAACCGAAAACCCGGCCACCTCCGCGGACCGGTCCGCCTCCCCCCTCATCCTCGTGGCCTGCTCCGGGGGCGCGGACTCCATGGCGCTCGCCTCCGCCCTCGCCTTCGAGGCCCGCAAGCTTTCCGTCCGCGCCGGCGGCGTCACCGTCGACCACGGCCTGCAGCCCGGCTCGGACCTCCGCGCCGCCGACGTCGCCGCCCGCCTCGCCGTCATGGGCCTCGACCCCGTGGAGACGGCCACCGTCACCGTCGGCCGCGAGGGCGGCCCGGAGGCCGCGGCCCGCGACGCCCGGTACGCCGCGCTGGACGAAGCCGCCGAACGGCTGGGCGCCGCCGCCGTCCTGCTCGGCCACACCCGCGACGACCAGGCCGAGACCGTGCTGCTCGGGCTCGCCCGCGGCTCCGGCATCCGCTCGCTCTCCGGCATGGCCGCCGTGTCCGGCGCCGGGCGGTACCGCCGCCCCTTCCTCCAGCTCGACCGGCAGACCGCCCGCAAGGCCTGCCTGGTCCAGTCCCTGCCGGTCTGGGACGACCCGATGAACGCCGACCCGGCCTACACCCGCTCCCGGCTCCGTCACGAGGGCCTGCCCGCCCTGGAGAAGTCCCTCGGCAAGGGCGTCGTCGAGGCCCTGGCCCGCACGGCCCAGCTCTGCCGCGACGACGCCGACGCCCTGGACGCCTGGGCCGCCCAGGCCGACACCACCGTGCGGGACGATGCCGGCGTCCTGGAGTGCGCGAAGCTCTTCGCGCTGCCGCCCGCCGTCCGCCGCCGCGTCCTGCGCCGGGCCGCCATCGCCGAGGGCTCGCCCGCGGGCTCCCTCTTCGCCCGTCACATCGAGGAAATGGACCGTCTGATCACCGGCTGGCGGGGTCAGGGGGCCATCAATCTGCCCGGCCGAGTCGTGGCACGCCGCCAGGGTGGCAGACTGGTCATTCGGCAAGGCTGACGCAGGCTGCAACGAAAGTGACCCGGGTGAACGAGAAAGACATGGGCACCGACCTCAAGTCGGTGCTCATCACCAAGGAAGAGATCGACGCGAAGCTGGCGGAGCTCGCCGCGAAGATCGACGCGGAGTACGCGGGCAAGGACCTGCTCATCGTGGGCGTCCTCAAGGGCGCCGTCATGGTGATGGCGGACCTGGCGCGTGCGCTGTCCACCCCCGTCACCATGGACTGGATGGCCGTCTCGTCGTACGGAGCGGGCACCCAGTCCTCCGGCGTGGTCCGGATCCTCAAGGACCTCGACACCGACATCAAGGGCAAGCACGTCCTGATCGTCGAGGACATCATCGACTCCGGCCTGACCCTCTCCTGGCTGCTGTCCAACCTCGGTTCGCGCGAGCCGGCCTCCCTGGAGGTCTGCACTCTGCTGCGCAAGCCGGAGGCGGCCAAGGTCGCGATCGACGTGAAGTGGATCGGGTTCGACATCCCGAACGAGTTCGTCGTCGGTTACGGCCTGGATTACGCGGAGAAGTACCGCAATCTGCCGTTCGTCGGCACGCTGGCACCGCACGTCTACGGCGGCTGAACAGCTGAAGCCCCGGTCTCGTACGGGAACCCAGGCCCCCTTCCCGCCGTTGGAGCATGGGAAGGCGGTCGCGGGTGACAATGCTGGGGTACCGTCCGAAGAACAGCTTTTTCTCATAGCAGCATTTACCTACGGGCAGGAGGGACGGGGCGTCATCGCCTCGTATGGATGGACGTGAAGCGATACTTCCGTGGGCCGGTCATGTGGATCGTGCTGGCCGTCCTCGCCGTGGTCGTGTTGATGCAGGTCGTCGGCTCGTCGGGCGGCTACAAGACGGTGGACACCGGCGAGGTCGTCCAGGCGATCGACAAGAACCAGGTCGACCAGGTCAAGCTGACCACCGGCGACGAGCAGATGATCAAGGTCGACCTCAAGGACGGCCAGAAGGTCAAGGGCAGCGACAAGATCCAGGCGAGCTACATCGGCAGCCAGGGCTCCGACCTCGCCGCCACCCTGCAGCAGAAGTACGAGGCGGGTGAGATCGACAAGGGCTACACGGTCTCGCCGTCCAAGCAGAGCCCGTTCGTCTCGGTGCTGCTGTCGCTGCTGCCCTTCGTGCTCATCGTCGTGGTCTTCCTGTTCCTGATGAACCAGATGCAGGGCGGCGGCTCCCGAGTCATGAACTTCGGGAAGTCCAAGGCCAAGCTCATCACCAAGGACACCCCGAAGACGACCTTCGCCGACGTGGCCGGGTCCGACGAGGCCGTCGAGGAGCTCCACGAGATCAAGGAGTTCCTCCAGGAGCCGGCGAAGTTCCAGGCCGTGGGCGCCAAGATCCCCAAGGGCGTGCTGCTGTACGGCCCGCCGGGAACGGGCAAGACGCTCCTCGCGCGCGCCGTCGCCGGCGAGGCCGGGGTCCCCTTCTACTCGATCTCCGGCTCCGACTTCGTCGAGATGTTCGTCGGTGTCGGTGCCTCCCGAGTCCGTGACCTGTTCGAGCAGGCCAAGGCGAACGCCCCGGCGATCGTCTTCGTCGACGAGATCGACGCCGTCGGCCGGCACCGCGGTGCGGGCCTCGGCGGTGGCCACGACGAGCGCGAGCAGACCCTGAACCAGCTGCTCGTCGAGATGGACGGCTTCGACGTGAAGGGCGGCGTCATCCTGATCGCCGCCACCAACCGCCCGGACATCCTCGACCCGGCGCTGCTGCGCCCCGGCCGATTCGACCGGCAGATCGCCGTCGACCGCCCGGACATGCAGGGCCGTCTGGAGATCCTCAAGGTCCACCAGAAGGGCAAGCCGGTCGCCCCGGACGTCGACCTGTCCGCCGTGGCGCGCCGTACTCCGGGCTTCACCGGCGCCGACCTGTCGAACGTGCTGAACGAAGCCGCGCTCCTCACCGCGCGCAGCGACAAGAAGCTCATCGACAACCACATGCTGGACGAGGCGATCGACCGTGTGGTCGCGGGACCGCAGAAGCGGACCCGGATCATGTCGGACAAGGAGAAGAAGATCACCGCGTACCACGAGGGCGGCCACGCCCTGGTCGCGGCGGCTTCCCCCAACTCCGACCCGGTCCACAAGATCACGATCCTGTCCCGCGGCCGGGCCCTCGGATACACGATGGTGCTCCCGGACGAGGACAAGTACTCGACCACGCGCAACGAGATGCTCGACCAGCTGGCGTACATGCTGGGCGGCCGCGCGGCCGAGGAGCTCGTCTTCCACGACCCGACCACGGGCGCGGCCAACGACATCGAGAAGGCCACGGCCACGGCCCGCGCGATGGTCACGCAGTACGGCATGACCGAGCGTCTCGGCGCGATCAAGTTCGGTGGCGACAACACCGAGCCGTTCCTGGGCCGTGAGATGGCGCACCAGCGCGACTACTCGGAAGAGGTCGCGGCACTGGTCGACGAAGAGGTCAAGAAGCTCATCGAGGCCGCGCACAACGAGGCCTGGGAGATCCTCGTCGAGAACCGTGACGTCCTCGACAACCTGGTCCTCCAGCTGCTGGAGAAGGAGACCCTCGGCAAGGAGGAGATCGCCGAGATCTTCGCGCCGATCGTGAAGCGCCCGGCCCGCCCGGCGTGGACCGGCTCCTCGCGGCGCACGCCCTCGACGCGTCCGCCGGTGCTCTCCCCGAAGGAGCTGGCGCTGACCAACGGCGCCGTCGGCGCCAACGGCAGCGCCCCGACGGACACCGCCCCGGCCACCGAGACGGTCCCCGAGGAGCGCCCCGAGGTCTGACCGGCCCAGAAGCACCCCGAGCGGCCGGACCCCAGGTCCGGCAGCCCCGGAATGAACGCCGCGCCCCCCAGGTTCTAGCCTGAGGGGGCGCGGCATTTCGCGTACTTCACGTACCACGGAACGAGGCACAGATGACCGACCCGGTGACGCTGGACGGCGAGGGCACGATCGGGGAGTTCGACGAGAAGCGAGCCGAGAACGCCGTACGGGAACTGCTCATCGCGGTCGGCGAGGACCCGGACCGCGAGGGCCTGCGCGAGACGCCGGCCCGCGTGGCACGGGCGTACAAGGAGATATTCGGTGGCTTGTGGCAGCGTCCTGAGGACGTCCTGACGACGACGTTCGACCTGGGACACGACGAGATGGTCCTGGTGAAGGACATCGAAGTCACCAGCTGCTGCGAACATCACCTGGTCCCCTTCAGGGGTGTCGCACACGTGGGCTACATCCCCTCGACCGCCGGCAAGATCACCGGCCTGTCCAAGCTGGCTCGCCTGGTCGACGTCTATGCCCGCCGACCCCAGGTTCAGGAGCGCCTGACCACCCAGGTCGCCGACTCCCTGATGGAGATCCTGGAGCCCCGCGGCGTGATCGTGGTGATCGAGTGCGAGCACATGTGCATGTCGATGAGGGGCATCCGCAAGCCGGGCGCGAAGACCATCACCTCGGCGGTGCGCGGTCAGCTGCGCGACCCCGCGACCCGCAATGAGGCCATGAGCCTGATCATGGCCAGGTAGCCCGGTCGCCGGTGCCGCCCGATACGGTCGGGCGATCTCCGGCGGTTGGCCGGCCAGGGGACCTGTCGGCCCGAGTGACACCCTCTGGAGCCGAGGGACTCCCAGGGGGCCGAGGACCTGGAGATCCGCAGGAGGCGATGCCCCGCGAACCGGGTCTCAGGACGGACGTGCCGCGCCCTGCCCGTGATTGTCCTCGTCCTCCGGGAGCTTGCAGACCCGCTCCAGGAAGAGCGCCGCCACGATCACCGCGATCCCGGTCAGCACCGAGAAGCCCGCGTAGATCGCCTGGTCGCGACGGGCCGGGATGTCGAGGGAGCCGAGCAGGAAGACTCCGGCGCCGCCGTACATCCCGCCCACCAGGGCCGCGACGAGGGCGCTGGCCTGGGCGAAGACCACCGCGCGGGCGGCCATCAGCGGCTCCACGCCCTTCGCGTCGGGCCTGCGCTCCCGCTGGGCGCGCAGCCGCGCCCGCAGGGAGAGAGCGGTGGCCGTCAGGACGACGGCGATCGCCGCCAGCACGATGGGCGCGGCGAGGGGGACGCTCGGCAGGGTGCCGAACGACTCCCACAGCCGCGCGCCGCCCCAGGACAGGACGCCGGCCACGAGGAACAGGCCGATCAGTACCTTGACCCGCAGTTGCTTCACCGGGTGTCCTTCGTGTCGTGTGCCGTACGGATCGGGGTCGGGGCTTTCCGCCGCGCGGTGGCTATTCGGGCAGGCGGAGGACCAGGTCGGCGCGGGGCAGCACGCCCTCCCGGCCCACTCCGGCGAGCAGCTCGGAGATCGCACCGGCGCCGGGCAGCTGGGCCTCGGGATCCACGTCGTGCCACGGGGCCAGCACAAAGGCCCGCTCGCGGGCACGGGGGTGCGGCAGCGTGAGGACGGGGTCGTCGGAGACGACGTCCGCGTACGACACGATGTCGACGTCCAGGGTCCGCGGGCCCCAGCGCTCGTCCCGGACGCGTGCGAAGGCCTCCTCCACGGCGTGCGCCCGCTCCAGCAGGGACGAGGGCGGGAGGGTGGTCTTCACCACGACCACCGCGTTGAAGTACGACGGCTGGGAGCCGGGGTCGACGCCCCACGGCTCCGTCTCGTACACCGGCGAGACGGCCTTCACGCGCAGGCCGGGCGTGTCCTCCAGGGCGTCGATGGCGCCCTGGAGCGTCTCCAGGCGGTTGCCCAGGTTGGAGCCGAGGGAGATCACGGCCCGTTTGGGGTTGGAGAGCGTGATGTCGGCGGCGTCGACCTGCTCCACCACGGAGGCCGGCACCGGCTGCACGGTCGGGTCGCTCTGCTGAGGGTTCATGCGCGGCTCCGGGTGATGGTGATGGTGACGTCGTCGAAGGGCACGGTGATCGGGGCGTCCGGCTTGTGGACGACCACCTCGACCTGCTGGACGCCGTCGTGCTTCAGGCACTGCTGGGCGATGCGCTCGGCGAGCGTCTCGATCAGGTCGACGGGCTCACCCTGCACCACGTCCACGACCTCCTCCGCCACCACGCCGTAGTGCACGGTCTTCGCCAGGTCGTCGTCGGCCGCGGCGGGACGGGTGTCGAGGCTGAGGACCAGGTCCACGATGAAGGTCTGTCCCTCCTCGCGCTCCCGGGGAAAGACGCCATGGTGCCCGCGGGCCTTCAGGCCGCGCAGCGCGACACGATCCACGCGAATCACTCCTGCTGTCGTTGGTCTGGCGGGCACGCGGCCGGGTGCGGTCGGCTCGCTGCCACCACTCGAATCTACCTGCGAGCACTGACAGTGTTGGCCCGCGGGCCCGCTCAACGGCTCGCTTACCCACTCACGAGGGGTTGTCGTCGTCCTCGTCGTCCCCCGATTCGGCCAGTACCGGCGAGCCGTGGTGCGACCAGATCTTCCAGCCGTCCGGAGTGCGGCGAAACACGTTGGTCGCGACGACGAGCTGTCCCACCAGCGGTCCGAGCTCGGCGCCGTCCTCCGCGGGGCCGCCGCTGAGGATGTTCTCCGTGCAGGTCACCAGTGCTGTGTCGGCGACGACGGACACCTTCACATCGGTCAGGAAGAACTGGATGTAGTCGGTGTTGGCCATGATCAGGGCGTAGGAGCGGAGCACCTCGCCCCGGCCGGTGAGGACCGGCCAGCCCGGGTGGACGCAGGAGATGTCACCGTGCGTGTCGTCGAGCCAGAGCTCCGAGATCTCCTCGAAATCTCCCCGTTCCAGCGCTTCGTAGAAGGCGGTGTTGGCGAGCTCGACCGCCTCGACATCGGTCCGGGCCTCGCTCACGTGGCGGCGCCCTCGACCGCGCGGGCCACCCGGACCGCGTCGGCGGTCGCCCGGACCTCGTGGACGCGGACGGCCCAGGCGCCCTCGTGGGCGGCGATCGCGGAGACGGCGGCGGTGGCGGCGTCGCGCTCCCGCGCGGGGGGCGGGGAGCCCTCGCCGTCGGCTAGGACGTGGCCGAGGAAGCGCTTGCGGGACGCGGCGACCAGCACCGGACGGCCGAGGCCGCGCAGCTCGGCGAGGTGGGCCACCAGGGCCAGGTCGTGCGGGGCCTGCTTGGCGAAGCCGAGGCCCGGGTCGACGACGATCCGCTCCGGGGCGACACCGCCCTCGACGACCGCCTCCACGCGCGCGCGGAGCTCGGCGACGACCTCGGCGACCACGTCGTCGTACACGGCCAGGCTGTTCATCTTCTCGCTGAAGCCGCGCCAGTGCATCACCACGAACGGCACCTCGGCGGCGGCGACGGACGGCACCATCTCCGGGTCGGCGAGGCCCCCGCTCACGTCGTTGACCAGCACCGCGCCGGCCTCCACCGCGCGGCGGGCGACCGAGGCGCGCATGGTGTCGACGGAGACCGTGACGCCTTCGGAGGCCAGGCCGCGCACCACAGGGACGACCCGGCGCAGTTCCTCGTCCTCGTCGACGCGGGTGGCGCCGGGGCGGGTCGACTCGCCGCCGACGTCGACGAGGTCCGCGCCCTGGGCGACCAGGTCCAGGCCGTGTTTGACGGCGGCCGTGGTGTCGAACCAGCGGCCACCGTCGGAGAAGGAGTCGGGCGTCACATTGACGACCCCCATGACCGCACAGCGGTCCCACTCCGGCAGGCCCCAGGCCGTGCCCCGTCCGCGCAAGC